>NZ_JBHXQN010000028.1:0-91019 GCF_042717785.1 Streptomyces sp. NPDC058619 | reverse complement strand
ACCCCCCAGGTCATTCGTTCGACAGAGGGGACACAGTCATACCGGGCCCGGAGGCCAGCGGCCCCATTGCAGGACCACGAAAAACATAACGGGGGGGGCTTCACCGCGGGCAGCGTGGCCCAGGTGTTGACGGCCGGGCTGTACGCCGCCAGGTCCGCCGGGATCCCGGTGCCGGGTACCGCGTACACGCATTTGCCCTGGAGGCCCTCCGGGCAGTTCGCGGTGGCGCCGCCGAGCGCGGACGGTGCCGCCGGCATCGACGGAACCGTGATCCACACGCCCTGCGCGGTGGCGGTGCCGGCCGTCAGCGCCATCAGGGACGCCAGGGCGAGGACGGCGAGCCGTCGTCAGCCCCGGGGGCTGCGGGAGCGTGCGGGGGACGGGTCGGTGGGGGTGGGGCGGTCCGTGCGCCTCACGTTGACTCTCTTTCAGACCGCTGTCCGGAATGTGCAGATATAGACCAGAAACATTCCGCCTGCGGAGGGTGGCGGGCGGGCGGCCGAACAGCCCTGCCCCGTCACCCACCGCCACCGCCCGCCCGTGGGGGTGCGCCGGCCACCGCCCGGCTCCGGTCTCCCGCCGATCCATCCGGGCGGCACGCCCGGTCACCTGCCGCTGTCCTCCGCCAGGGTGTGCGCGACGAGGGCGTTCGCGTGGCCGTGGCCGAGCCCGTGCTCGGTCTTCAGCCAGGAGACGATCTCCATGTGCCTGGTCAGCGGCGAGGAGCGGATGAGCTCCTTCCACTCCGCGACCGGGCGTCCGTACTTCTTCTCGATGGAGGGGAAGTAGCTGGCAGGGCCCTTCACCGGCTCGCTCATGTCGTGTGTCCCGTCTGCTCTTCGGGCGGCCTCCGCCCGCTGCGAAGGACCCGTCACCCCTGTAGACGTCGGCGGGCGCACGAAATCATCGGTCCGAGGGAACACGGGCGGGACATGTCCCGGATCGGATCGCCGCCTTCCGGGTCAGACCGCCAGGCCCGTCGTGACCACAAGGGGCGGCCGCTCCCGCTCCGCGGCCCACGCCCGGCTGCCCGCGAGGCCCGGATCGGCCACGGTACGGGCCTCGTCGACGGTAGGCCGGGGCTGGATGACGTCGCGGAACCCGGCCCGCTCCAGCAGGTCCGGCAGGATGCCGGGGTGCCAGGCGTGGTTGCGCGCCTCCTGCGAGGTGCCGTCCGTGCGGCGCAGCCTCACGGTCAGCCGCTCCCCCGGGACGTACGTACGGCCGGGTTCGCCGATCCGCCGGGCCAGGGCCCGGAACACGAACGGGTATCCGGGCAGCCAGTCCGTCGCTGCCTCCACGGCCGCGAACGCCCGCGCTCGCGCACGGCCCGACCAGGCCGTTCAGTCTCCGGCACGCCCGCACCCCTCCGACCTGTCGCTCACCGCCCCACTATCGGGCGGGTGCCGCATGGGGCACGTGTGACACGAGGTGTCCCGAGTGGAGGAGGCGGCGCACCGTCACGTACTACTCCTCCGGCTCCCACGCGCGGAGCAGGTCGATCAGCCCCGCGTCTCCGTCGATCCGCAGGGACCGTGCCGGGATCCGGTCGTACATGAAGAGGACCAGTTCACCGGCCGTGCCGTGGACGGAGACGCCGGCCGGGCCCGCGTCGGTACCGGCACCGGCGTCGGGCGGCGTTCCGGGAGCGGGGAGGCGGGTGGCGCGTGCGCCGTCGCCGTCGGCCTTCAGGCGCCAGGAGCGGCCCTCGGCGGCGTGGAAGTCGAAGGCGGTGGGCTGGTGCGGCCAGGCGCTCGGCGTGGCGCAGCAGGTGGACAGGAACTCCTCGGCGCCGTCGAGTGCCACCTCGTCCGGCAGCGGCTGCGGGGCGCCCGCGGTGACCTGGGCGTCGTAGCCGTGCACCGCGATCTCCTGGAGCTGGTGCCGGGCCACGGCGGCGCTGGTCTGCGGCGACTGCGAGGTGCCCCACCACGTCCAGACGCCGCGATCCGGGCCGGCCTCGCGCAGTGCGTCCAGCAGTTCCTGCGTCGAGGCGGCCGACCACGCCAGCAGGGCCTCGCGTTCCCGGGGCACGTCCGGGGCGCCCTCGGGTGCGGACTTGGCCGTGGCGCCGGGCCCCGCGGCCACAGTGGCGGCCCAGGAGCGGCGCCCCTCGCCCAGGTGCCGCACCAGATCGAACAGCGTCCAGTCGGGGCAGGTGGGCACCTGCACGTCGAGGCTCGGCGCGGAGGCGACCGCGGCGCGGAAGGCGGCCGACCGTTCCGCTATCAGCCGCAGCAGATCGGGGAATTCAAGAGTCTCGTGCACTCGGGATGTCTATCACCCGCTCCGGCGCTCCGACAGCGATATTCCCCGCCCGCCGGCGCCCGGGGAGTATTCGGGTCGGCCCCGCCCCGGACCGGCTGGGCCGCCGGATGGTCCCGGCCCCGCGCCGCCCCGGATCCTGAGGGCCCCGAGGGCACTTCTTCGAACGGGGACGACACCATGACGGGCACACCGGCCGGCACACGCACGCACACCGCGACAGCGACAGCGACAGCGACAGCGACGGACACACGCACCGGCACAGGCGTGAACACAGGCGGCCGCGGGAGCACCGCCCTTCCCGGCCTGTGCCGCACCGCTCCGGCGACGGATCCCGTCACCACCGGACGAGGAGTTCCGCACCCGCGATGGGAAGAGCTTCGACGCCCAGCTCCGGGATTCCCGTCGACCACACCGCGGCGGTCTTCACCGACGAGGAGTTCGACCGGCGCCGCGACTCGGCCTTCGGCGCCGCCCCCGCCCGGCTGCCGAAGCGCTGAGGAGGTTCACCGGCCGAGGCCGCGGGTCGCGGCGCGGTCGGACCGCCTTCACGGTCGCGGTCACGGGTTGCGGCCGGCGCTCCGCGCGGTCGCGGTGTTCACGTAGTCCAGCAGGTTGATGAGGAACCCGAGGGCCTCGGCCACGTCCTGCGGGGAGCCGACGGTCTGCGGGTCCAGGTGGCCGCCGAGGCGGAAGGGCCGGCCCGCCGTCTCCAGGACGAGGGAGCCGGCGGCGAAGGCGGGGGGCGGGGTGGTCCTCGCGACGATCTCCAGCAGCTCCGGAGCCGCCCGCAGCAGCGTCTGCTCGTCGTGTTCGGCGAGCGCCGCGCCGAGCACCAGCGTGTCGTCCATCCTCATGATCGTGATCAGGTTGCCCGCGCCGACGGAGAGGGTGACCGCCCGGCCCGCGTCAAGTTCGGCCCCGGCCCCCTGGAGGCCCATGCCGTCCAGCAGTTCTTTCACCCGTACGGTCAGGTCCTGGGGCATACGCGGTTCCTCCACTCGGCGGGCCGGGACGGTCGGCGGGGGCTCCGCCCGGGGCCCCACCGGTCATCCCATCAGGCCGGGAGGGGCCCTGTCACGGGGACGGCGGATCGCCTAGTCTAGAGGTCGATCCAGTACCGGCGCTTGGGACCGATCAGGGTCTCCCGCACGTCCTCCAGGACGCCGCCGTTGGACTCGATCGTCCGCATCGACCCGCGGTTGCCCGGGTCGCAGGTCAGCAGGACCCGGTCGATGCCGAGCAGCCGCGCCTCGTACAGGACTTGGGCCAGGGCCCAGGTCGCCAGCCCGCGCCGGCGCGCCGAGGGCCGGATGCTGTAGCCGATGTGACCGCCCGCGTCGAGCAGGAACCCGTTCAGGTAGTGCCGCAGGTCGATGGCGCCGAGGTAGGTGTCGCCCTCGGCGATCCACCAGTAGGTGGCGTGGACCCGCCCCTGCTCGACCGGGAGCGTGCGGTCCCCGTACGAGCGCAGCCGCTCCACCCAGGCCGCGAAGCCGTCGGGGCTTTCCACGTCGTCGTCGGAGCCGAGGCCGGCTCCGTCCATGTGGGCGTCGTCCCCCCACTCCTCACGCGCGGCGAGCCAGGAAGCGTGCAGGCGCGGGGTCGGTGTGATCAGCTCAGGCATGTCCGGACGATAACAGTCCGATCATCCGACCCCAGCGCCCCTGCCGGCCACCTCGGCGGCGCCGCCGCAGCGAAGCGTGACCGGCTGAGCGGGGCGGGGCCCGGATCCGGCGGCGACGGTGGTCAGGCGGCGGTTCCGGCCGATCCGTTCGGGGGCCGCGGCCGGCCGCGGCCGGGCAGCGGGGCCTCGACCGCGTGGGCCGCCGCCATGCGGGCGAGGTCCGCGGTGAGCGAGTCGAGCCACGCGACGGCCGTGAAGAACAGCGGGGGCGCGTCGAGCGTGGCGTCCGACGGCTGCGGCCCGCCCGCACCCGCCCGCGCACCCACGCCCGCGGCGGGCTCCGGGGCCGCGCGGGCCCGCACGGCCTTCGGTGCGTCGAACCGGGCCGCGGCGAGAGCGAAGCCCTCCGCCACCCAGGCGCCGTAAGCCCGCACCCTGGCGTCCGCCCGCGGGTCCGGCGGCGAGCCCTCCTCCGCCGCCGCCAGCACCCGTCGGGCGCCCCACAGCACGTGGTGGCCCGCCATCAGCGCGCTCTGCCAGTCCGGGCTCGGTCCGGCATGGCGCTGCGCCTCGCCCTGGTACTGGGCGTAGGCCGACTCGGCGAGCACCAGCGCGTGCTGGACGTCCGGGTCGTCGCCGCCGAACGGGCCGCCGGCGTACGGGTCCGCCACGCCGTCCGCGGGGCGCCCGCCGGCCGGGGTGACGGCGCGCGTGGTGGTCGTGACCTCGGCGGCGGCGGCCCGCAGCAGCCGGGCCACGGCCCGGCCCACCTCGTCGTGGGCGCCCCGCGGCCACGCGAGCAGTCCGCAGGCGAGGCCGATGACGCTGCCCACCAGAACGTCCAGGAACCGGTACTCGGCCAGCTGCCAGGTGGCAGGGGCCAGCTGCGCGAACGCCACCGCGACGACCAGCGTGAACAGCCCCTGTGCCCACCCCACGCCGCGCACCGGGCCGACGAAGAAGGCGACGAGCATCAGGGGCGGCAGTGCGATGGCGTACGGCAGGCTCGTCGCGCCGGCCAGGGTGAGGACGGTCCCGGCGGCGAGGGCGCCCAGGCAGGTCCCGATCAGGGCGGCGCGCACGGTGGTGCGGGTCTGGACGGCGGTGGTCCGGGTCAGGCTGAGGACGGCGAGCATCGCCCAGAAGCCGTGCGGCAGGGAGTCCAGCCCGGCCACCGCACGGGCGGCCGCCAGCGCCAGGCTGATCCGTACGGCGTTCTGGAAGTGGACGGACCGCGGTCCCGCGTGCCCGGACAGCCGGATCCACCACAGCCGGAGGGCGCTCGGCCGGGCGTACCAGAAACGGCCGGGATCGCCCTCCGGGAGGGCGCTGCGCCCCCGGACGGCGATGTCCGCGGCCGTGCCGAGCACCAGGGCCGCGTCCGCCACCTCCAGCAGCGCGGCCTGGCGGCGGCGGTCGGCCGGGGCGGGCGGCAGGAGCCGCGCGGACTCGGTCCGGTCGTGCACCAGCCCGCGCGCCGCCCGCCCGGCGTCCGCCGCGGGGCGGCCGTCCGACAGCAGTGCGGCGGACGCCCGGGCGGCGCGTTCCACCGAGCGGATCAGGGCCAGGCCCGAGGCGTCGGGGCGGGTACCCGCGAGCGGGCCGGGCAGGGCCCGGAGCCGGACCAGCAGGGTTCGCGCGACCAGCCCGGTGTGCGCCAGCGCCCGCTCGTGCACCCCGGGGCCGGCCGGGCGCTCCGCTTCCGGGACCTGGGACGGCCGCAGTGCCTCGCCGGTGTCCCTGGCCCGCTCGGCGAGCACCGCGGGCAGGGCGTACGGGGGCTCGCGCAGCGCGGCGGCGCACCGCGCGGCGGTCGTGGCGGCGTCGGCAGCCCGGTGCCGGTAGGAGGGGACGCGCGGGTCGGGCAGGACGTACGCCTCGGCCAGGATCAGCAGCACGATGCCCGTGGCGGTGCCCGCGAGCCGCTCGCCGAGGTCGCCCGGTACGTACGGGGGGAAGCACGGCAGGATGTAGAGCAGTTGGAGCCCCGGGGCCGTGCCGGCGGGGCGCGGGCCGCCCGCCGAGGCGAAGGCCAGGCAGAAGCCGATGACCAGCATGCCGGCCACGGCGGTCCACGTGCGCACGGCGAGGAAGGTGCCGACGGTCACCAGGGCGCAGGCCACGGGCAGGACCCGGACGAGCTGGGCGGCCCGCTGGCGGCCGGTGCCCGGGATCCGGGACAGGGCGGCGAGCGACACGGCGGCGAACAGGGCGTACGTGGCGGAGACGGGGCGGTCCAGCTCGTACAGGAAGACGTAGAAGCCGGCGCAGGCGGCGAGGGTGACCCGGACGGCCCGGCGGGCCGTCGCCGCTGTCGGGCCGGTCCCCGCGCGCACCTGCGCCACCGCCCGGGCGAGCGCCGAGGGCCCGCGGGCTCCCGTGTCCTCGCCGCCGCCGTTCACCGTGTCGGTGCCCGTATCCGTGTTCGTGCCCATACCGGCTCCGCCTCCCCGCTCGCGGTCCCCGGGTTCCAGGATCCCACGACCGGCGGGGACGGGCATTCGCGAACGCACACGAGAAGTGACCATCCCGTGGAGAAGGTTCGAAGAGTGTGACCGTTCCGAGGAGCGGACGGGGAGTTCCCTTTAAGAAACCTTGTTGAATATTCCCCAGGGCCGAAGTGACCTTGAATCACCTCCGCGAATCGACCATGGTTTCGATCAACTCCCGGAGATCTTCCGGCTCCGGAGGGTTTGCACGACAACGCTTGACGCCCCACACGTCAAACACGAGGAGAACCCTCTACATGTCAACTCACAAGCACGCACGCACCCGTTCCCGCGGAGTTCGGGTCCTGGCAGTCGTCACGGGAGCCGCGACGGCAGCCGGCGTGACCTTGTTGCTCTCCCCCCTGGCCGGCGCTGCGACACCGGCCGAGGGAACGGTCTACGGACTGGGCGCACCCGGTGCGCTGAGCGGCAGTTACATCGTCATCCTCGACAAGTCGGCCGACAAGAAGGCACTTGCCAAGAAGTACGGTGGTGAGGTGCAGCGCGAATACGCATCTGCCATCAACGGCTTCTCCGCGTCCGGGCTTTCGGAGACGGACGCCAAGCGTCTGGCCGCCGACCCGACCGTGGACAAGGTCGTCCAGAACAAGAAGTTCACCATCAACGCCACCCAGGAGAACCCTCCTTCGTGGGGCCTGGACCGCATCGACCAGGAGGGGACCGCAGCGGACCAGAAGTACACCTACCCCGACGCGGGCGGTGAGGGCGTCACCGCGTACGTCATCGACACCGGCGTGCGGATCAGCCACAAGGACTTCGGCGGACGGGCCGAGCACGGCTTCGACGCCATCGACAACGACGAGATCGCCGACGACGGCAACGGCCACGGCACGCACGTCGCCGGAACCATCGCGGGCACGTCCCACGGTGTCGCCAAGAAGGCCAAGATCGTCGCCGTCCGGGTGCTGGACGACAACGGGTCGGGCAGCACCGAGCAGGTCGTGGCCGGCATCGACTGGGTCACGCAGCACCACAGCGGTCCCTCCGTGGCCAACATGAGCCTCGGCGGCGGCGCCGACGAGGCGCTCGACGAGGCGGTGCGCCGGGCGATAGCCGCCGGTGTCACCTTCGGCGTCGCGGCGGGCAACGAGTCCTCCGACGCCGGCCAGGGTTCGCCCTCGCGGGTTCCGGAGGCGGTGACGGTGGCGTCGAGCGCGGCTGACGACTCGCAGTCCCCGTTCTCCAACTTCGGCTCGATCGTCGACCTGTACGCCCCGGGCTCGGACATCACCTCGGCCTGGAACGACAGCGACACCGGTACCAAGACCATCTCCGGTACCTCGATGGCGACCCCGCACGTCGTCGGTGCGGCGGCCGTCTACCTGGCCGGACACAAGGGCGCGTCGCCGGCCGAGGTCACCGAGGCCCTGACCTCCGGCGCGACGGCCGGGAAGATCACCAACCCGAGCAGCGGCACCCCCAACAAGCTGCTCAAGGTGTCCGCCGAGTAACACCTCCCCACAGCCCGAGGCCCCCGCACCCGATCAGGGTCCGGGGGCCTCGGCCTGTGCCCGGCAGGGCGGGGCGGGGGCGGCGGATCACGCCCGGGAGGGGGGCGGGGTCAGCGGACCCACGGCTCCCACACCTCGCGGTTGTTCTCCACCCACTTCTTCGCCGCCTGCTCCGGCGGCAGCTTCTCCTCGGCGATCATGAGGGACACCTCGTTCTGCTCCTCCACGCCCCAGTGGAACTTCTTCAGGAACGCGGCGGCCTTGCCGCCCGACTCCGAGAAGCGCGTGTTGAGGTACTTCTGCAGCGGGGTGTGCGGATAGGCGCAGGCGACCTTCTCCGGGTCGGCGTCGCAGCCCTCCTTGTACTCGGGCAGCTTCACCTCGGTCATCGGGACGCGCTCGAACAGCCACTGCGGGGTGTACCAGTAGGTCAGGAACGGCTTGCGCTCCTTGGCGAACTGCTTGATCTGGGTGATCTGGGCGGCCTCGGAACCGGCGAAGACGACCTCGTAGTCCAGGTCGAGGTTCTTCACCAGGGCCTTGTCGTTCGTGACGTACGACGGGGAGCCGTCCATCAGCTGGCCCTTGCCGCGGCTCTCGGGCGTGCGCAGCTGGTCGGCGTACTTGTCGAGGTTCTTCCAGTCGGTGACGTCGGGGTGCTCCTCGGCGAAGTACGTCGGCACGAACCAGCCGATGTGGCCGGTCACGCCGAGGTCCCCGCCGGGGGTGATGGTCTTCTTCCCCTTGACGTACCGGTCCTCCTGCTCGGGGTGGCCCCAGTCCTCCAGGATCGCGTCGACGCGCCCCTGGCTGAGGGCGTCCCACGCGGGCACCTCGTCCACCTGGACGGTGTCGACGCGGTACCCCAGCTCGTGTTCGAGCAGGTAGGAGGCCACGGCGGTGTTCGCCTGGGCGCCGACCCAGGACTGCACGGAGAGCGTGACGGTCTTGGCGCCGTGGGCGGCGGCGTACGGGGAGGACTGGCGGGTCATGTCGGCGGCGCCGCAACCGCTGAGGACGGCGAGGCCGGTCGTGGCGGCGAGTACGGCGGCGAGACGGCGGCGCCGGCTGGTGCGCGGGGATCGGGCGGGCATGTCAGGCCTCCTTCGCGGGCTGGGTGACGCGGTCGAGCAGCAGGCCGAGGCAGACGATCGCGGCGCCGGCCACCAGACCGGTGGCCAGGTCGCCCTGGGCGAGGCCGAGGACGACGTCGTAGCCGAGCGCGCCACCGCCGACCAGGCCGCCGATGATGACGACGGCGAGGACCAGGACCACGGCCTGGTTGACGGCGAGGAGCAGCGCCGGGCGTGCCAGCGGCAGTTGGACCTGCCTCAGCTGTTGCGAGCGGGTCGCGCCGAGGGAGCGGGCCGCTTCCATCGCGGCCGGGTTGACCTCGCCGAGACCCTGCGTGGTGATGCGGATGACCGCGGGCAGCGCGTACACGATGGCCGCGGCCGCGGCCGGGGCGCGGCCGACGCCGAACAGGGCGACCACGGGGATGAGGTAGACGAACTGCGGCAGGGTCTGGCAGACGTCGAGCACCGGGCGCAGCAGCCGCTGGGCGCGGGCGCTGCGGGCGGCGCCGACGGCGATGGCGAAGCCGAGGACCAGGGTCACGGCGACGGCGGCCAGGACCTGCGAGAGGGTGTCGAGGGAGGGTTCCCAGACGCCGAGCACGCCGATGGCCGCGAGGGCGAGGACCGCGGTGAGCGCGGTCCTCCAGGTGCCCACGAGGAGGGCGACGGCTCCGGCGAGGAGCAGCAGGGTCCACCAGGGGGCGGCCTGCAGCCCGGTGCGCAGCGGGTCGAGGACCCAGCCGGTGAAGCGGGCCGACCAGTCGGCGGTGCCGCCGACGACGGGCACTCCGGAGTACAGGTGGGCGGTCATCCAGGCGACGGCCCGGTTGACGGGCTCGGCGATGGGGACGGTCCACGACTCGGGCCACAGGGTGGTGTCCGCGATGCGGCCCGCGACGGAGGCGGCGACGGCCGCCAGCACGGTCAGCAGGCGCCCGTACCAGCCGCCGAACACACGGCGCAGCAGGTGCTTCTCGCGGGCGGGGTCGGGGGTGGCGCCGAGCCGGTTGCCGGCCGCGTCGGCGGTGCGGTCCAGGACGACGGCCAGCAGCACGATCGGGATGCCGGCGGCGAGGGCCGCGCCCACGTCCACGGAGGCGAGGGCCTGGTACACGCGGTCGCCGAGGCCGCCGGCGCCGATCACGGAGGCGATGACGGCCATGGACAGCCCGGTCATGATGGCCTGGTTGACGCCGAGCAGGAGCTGTTGTCGGGCGAGCGGGAGCCGCGCGCTGAACAGCCGCTGGCGTCCGGTCGCGCCGAGCGAGGCGGAGGCCTCCAGGACGCCCGCGTCGGCGTCGCGCAGGCCGAGCGCGGTGAGCCGGGCCATCGGCGGAGCCGCGTAGACGACGGTGGCGAGGACGGCGGCGGGGACGCCGATGCCGAAGACCAGCACCATCGGGAGCAGGTAGGCGAAGGCGGGGAGGACCTGCATGGTGTCGAGCAGGGGGCGCAGGGCGCGGTCGGTGCGCGGGGACAGCCCGGCGGCGAGGCCGAGCAGGGCGCCGACGGCGACGGCCGCGGTGACGGCGACGGCCATCAGGGCGAGGGTCTGCATGGTCGGCACCCACATGCCGAGCAGTCCGCAGGCGGCGAACGCGGCGACGCAGGTCAGGGCGAGCCGGATGCCCGCGAGGCGCCAGGCGACCAAACCGGCGAAGGCAGTGACGCCGAGCCAGCCGGCGGCGAGCAGCACCGTGTAGACGGCGCGGACACAGATCACGACGGCGTTGCTGACGTGCCCGAAGAAGTACAGGAACAGGGGGTGGCTGTCCCGGTGGTCGATGATCCAGTCGCCCGCGCGGCCGAGCGGGCCGGACAGGTCGACGGCGAGCTGGGCGGGCCAGCCGCCGGCGCCGGGGAAGGCGAGGGCGAGCGGGACCAGCAGCGCCGCGGCGACGGCGAGCGGCAGGAGCTTGCGGGCGGCGCGGTGGCTGAACAGGGCGGTGAGGCGGGCGGCCGGAGGCCTGCCGGTGGAGACGTGGCGGCGGGCGGGCCCGTCGCCGTCCGTCCGGGTGTCGCGGGCGTCGCGGGCCTCCCGGGCGTCGCGGTCGCCGGCGGTGGCCGAGCCGTCCCCGCGGGCGTCGGGGCGGCCGCGGCCGGTGCCGGGGGCCTGGGGGCGGCCGGAGTCGCGCGGGTCGCGGGGGTCGCGCACGGAGGAGGGGGTGGCGGCGGTCATGCGCACCACCTGCCCGTGCCGGGGACGGGGGGCGCGCAGGGGGGGCGGCGTATCACGCGGCCACCTCCCGAGCGGCCGGGACCGGGAGTCCGGCCACCACCGCGAGCAGCGCGGCGTCGTCGACGACGCCGAGGCACTGGCCGCGGTCCACGACCCGGGCGGGGCCGCCGGTGCGGGCAACCGCTTCGATGGCCTCGACCACGGTCGTGGCGGGGGCGAGCGCCGGGCCCTGGTCGGCCTCGCCGGCCGCCGCGGGGCGCATGGCGCTGCGTACGGTGAGGACCTGTTCGCGCGGCACGTCGCGGACGAACTCCCGCACGTAGTCGTCGGCGGGCGAGCCCACGATCTCCTCGGGGGTGCCGAGCTGCACGATGCGGCCGTCGCGCATCAGCGCGATCCGGTCGCCGAGGCGCAGCGCCTCGGCGAGGTCGTGGGTGATGAAGACCATGGTGCGGCCCTCGTCGTGGTGCAGCCGGGCGACCTCGTCCTGCATCTCGCGCCGGATGAGCGGGTCCAGTGCGCTGAACGGCTCGTCGAACAGCAGGACTTCGGGGTCCGCGGCGAGGGCGCGGGCGAGTCCGACGCGCTGCTGCTGTCCGCCGGACAGCTGTCCGGGACGGCGGTCCTCCAGGCCGCCGAGGCCGACCTTGGCGACCATCTCGGCGGCCCGGGCCCGGCGCTCGGCCCGGCCGACGCCCTGGATCTCCAGGCCGTACGCGACGTTGTCGAGGACGGTGCGGTGCGGCAGCAGGCCGAAGTGCTGGAAGACCATGGCCGCCCGGTGGCGGCGCAGCTCGCGGAGCCGGGCCGCGTCCATGGCGAGGACGTCCTCGCCGTCGATGGAGAGCGTCCCGGCGGTGGGCTCGATCAGTCGGGTCAGACAGCGCACCAGGGTGGACTTGCCGGAGCCGGAGAGGCCCATCACGACGAAGACCTCGCCCTTGCGGACGTCGAAGCTCACGTCGCGGACGGCCGCGGTGCAGCCGGTGGCCTCGCGGAGTTCGGCGGGGGGCAGCTGGGCGTGCTCCGAGCCGGGGACCTTCGCGGCCGCGGCCTTGGGGCCGAAGACCTTCCAGAGGCCGCCCACGGAGAAGACGGGGGTGGCGGCGGCGTCGGGCGCGGCCGGGTCGTGGGTCATCGCGGTCACCGGGTCTCGCCCCCCAGCAGCTCGGCGGCCTTTTCGCCGACCATGAGAACTCCGATCATCGGGTTGACCGCGGGCATCGTCGGGAAGACCGAGGCGTCCGCGATCCGGATGCCGTCGAGGCCGCGGACCTTGAGGTCGGGTCCCACGACGGCCGTGTCGTCGTCGGCGGCGCCCATCTTGCAGGTGCCCGCAGGGTGGTAGACGGTGTGCGCGACGGAGCGGGCGTACGTGCTCAGGGCCTCGTCGCTGGTGATCTCCGGTCCGGGACAGACCTCCCGCTTGAGCCAGCCCGCGAGGGGCTCGGCCGCGGCGATCCTCCGGGCCAGCTTGATGCCGTCGACCAGGGTGCGGCCGTCGTAGTCGTCCTCGTCCGTGAAGTACCGGAAGTCCAGGGCCGGCTTGACCTCGGGGTCCGGGCTCGTCAGGTAGAGGCGGCCGCGGCTGCGGGGCTTGGGGATGTTCGGGGTCAACGAGACGCCGTGCGCGGGGCGTTCGTAGCCCAGGCGCTCCGGGTTGTCCGTGAAGGGGATCTGGTAGAAGTGGAACATCAGGTCGGGGCCCGGCGATTCGGGGTCGCGGCGGACGAACAGTCCCGCGTCGCTGTCCATCGCCGAGTTCTCCGGGATGGGGCCGTCGGTCTCCCAGACGATGACCGACTCCGGGTGGTCGAGGAGGTTCTCCCCCACGCCGGGCAGGTCGTGGACGACGGGTATCCCCAGCGCCTCCAGCGCTCCGCGCGGTCCGATGCCGGAGTGCAGCAGCAGGCGCGGCGTGTCGACGGCGCCGGCGCACACCAGCACCTCGCGGCGAGCGCTGATCAGCGACTCCGTACCGTCCGCGGCCCGTACGCGCACGCCGCGCGCCCGGGTTCCGTCCAGCTCCAGGCGGTACGCCCAGGTCTCCAGCAGCAGCCGCAGGTTCGGCCGGGCGTCCATCACCGGGTGGAGGTACGCCACCGACGCGGAGGAGCGCTTGTTGGTCTCCGGGTGGTAGGCGAGGTCGAAGAAGCCGACGCCCTCGTGGAAGGGCTTGCGGTTGAAGCCCTCGACGAGCGGTACTCCGAGCGCCGCCTGCGCCGCGTCCACGAAGTCGCGGGCGATGGCGTTGCGGTCGTCCTCGCCGACGGGAACGACGTTGTTCAGGAGCCGGTCGAAGTAGGGGTCCATGGCGGCCGCGTGCCATCCCTCGGCACCCGCCTCGGACCACTCGTCCCAGTCGGAGGGCAGCGGCTTGAACGCGATGAGGGTGTTGTGCGAGGAGCACCCGCCGAGCACGCGGGCCCGGCTGTGCCGGATGTTGGAGTTGCCGCGCGGCTGCTCGGTGGTGGGGTAGTCGTAGTCGAGCTCGCCGCCGAGCAGGCCCATCCAGCGGCGCAGCGTCAGCACGTCGGGGCGGTCGACGTCGCTGGGGCCGCCCTCGATGACGGCGACCGTGACGTTCGGGTCCTCCGTGAGGCGGGAGGCGATCACCGAGCCGGCGGTTCCGCCGCCGACGACGACGTAGTCGTACTCCTGCTCGGTCCCGCCGCCGCGGTGCGCCGCGGCCGTGGTGGGGGCGGAGGTGGCGGGGGTGGAGGTGTGCGTTTCCGTGGTCATGTGGGTCCTCTCCCTTCAGCCCGCGAACCAGCGCACGGGGCGCGGAGCGAGGTTCTGGTACACGTGCTTGGCCTCGCGGTACTCGGCCAGGCCCGCCGGGCCGAGTTCGCGGCCGATGCCGGACTTCCCGAAGCCGCCCCACTCGGCCTGCGGCAGGTAGGGGTGGAAGTCGTTGATCCATACGGTGCCGTGGCGCAGCCGGCCGGCCACGCGGCGGGCCCGGCCCTGGTCGGCGGTCCACACAGCGCCGGCGAGCCCGTACTCGGTGTCGTTGGCGAGTGCGACGGCCTCGTCCTCGGTGCGGAAGGTCTCGACGGTCAGGACGGGCCCGAAGACCTCTTCCCGTACGACGCGCATCAGGCGGTGGCATCCGTCGAGGACGGTCGGCCGGTAGAAGTAGCCGGGGCCTTCGGGGCGTTCGCCGCCGGCGCGCAGCACGGCTCCCTCGGAGAGGGCGGAGGCCACGTACTCCTCGGTCCGCGCGAGCTGGCCGGCGGAGACCAGCGGGCCGCACTCGACGCCCGGGTCGGTGCCGCGGCCGAGCCGGATCAGGTCGGCGCGCCGGGCGAGTTCGGCGACGAAGCGTTCGCGCAGCGACTCCTCGACGATGAGCCGGGATCCGGCCGAGCAGACCTGGCCGCTGTGGATGAACGCGGCGTTCAGGGCCTGGTCGACGGCGGTGTCGAAGCCCTCTTCGGTGGCGCAGGCGTCGGCGAAGACGACGTTGGGGTTCTTCCCGCCGAGTTCGAGGGCCACCTTCTTGACGGAGTCGGCGGCGGCGCGCATCACCTTCGTACCGCTGGTGAGGCCGCCGGTGAAGGAGACGAGGTCGACGTCGGGGTGGGCGGCGAGGCGGGCGCCGACCGGGTCGCCGGGGCCGGTGACCAGGTTCGCGACGCCGGCGGGCAGACCCGCCTCCATGAGCAGCTCGATGAGCGCGGCCGTGGTCAGCGGGGTGATCTCGCTCGGCTTGACCACGAAGGTGTTGCCCGCGGCGAGGGCCGGGGCGATCTTCCAGCTGGCCTGGAGCAGCGGGTAGTTCCACGGGGTGATCAGGGCGCATACGCCGACCGGCTCGTGGACGACCACGCTGTGGATGTCCGGGGAGCCGGCGTCGACCACGCGCCCGGCGCTCTCGCCGGTGACGAGGTCGGCGAAGTAGCGGAAGGCGGCGCTGACGCAGTCCACGTCGACGCGGCCCTCTTCGAGCGTCTTGCCCGCGTCCCGGCTCTCCAGCAGCCCGATGCGCTCGCGGTCTCGCTGGAGGAGGTCCGCGGTGCGGCGCAGCAGCTCGGCACGCTCCGCGACGGGGGTGGCGGGCCATTCGCCGCCGTCGAAGGCGGCGCGCGCGGCGCTGACGGCCGCGTCGGTGTCCGCGGTGGCGCCCTCGGCGACCACGGCGAGCACGGTGGCGTCGACGGGGTCGAGGATCTCCCTCGTCGCTCCTGAAACCGCTGAACGCCACTTTCCGGCGATGTGAATCGTCTTCTGCTCCGACACGACGCGCTGTACCTCCGGTTCCGCACCGCGGCCTACCCGCGGTGATCATGCACTTGACGCGTGTGCCCCCTTATTCCGAAGGCATGTCCCATACGTCACGTGAAGTGACTGGAGTCACTCCGCGTTGCCCCCGTCCGGCGGCAGGGCGGCGGCCGCGGAGTAGGGGCTGTACCTGCGCAACGGGCCCAGTCCGCGCTTCAGCCCGATCGGCGCTTCGGCCCGATCGGCTCGTACCTGTACCCGATCGACGGCCACGGGATGCTGTAAGGGGTGTGGATCTCCGGGGGCTCGGCCCGCTACCGCAAACGGTCCGTGTGCACGCCCGCGCAGCCGCTCCCGGGACGGCGCGGTCCAGGAGTGGCGGGCCGGTGACCTCCGGGTCGGCTCAGCCGGACGTGCCGCTGTCGGCGGGGGCGGCGGCCTGGGCGCCCCGCCGCTTGAGGAGCCGGCTCAGCCAGCCGCCGACGACGATGAGGGCGACGCCGAGCCACCACAGGTCACCGTCGAACACGAGCACGGCGATCCCCACCGGAATGAGCATGCCCGCCAGCGGGAGGAGCCGGTCGGAGAGGGGCGGGACCGTGTGGTCGCCGCCGCGGGCCCGGGCGCGGGCCTGGGCGAGCGAGATCAGCAGCGCCGCCCCGGCCGCCCACTCGAAGCGTCCCGGTCCCACCAGGAGCGAGAACACGATCCAGGGGGACATCCCGATGGACGGGCTGTCCAGGAAGCCCGCCACCCGCTCGCGCAGGGGGAACCGGCCGTCTTCACCATGGGCCCGACTTCCCTGCCGCCTCCGACCCGCGGTCCTCTACCCAACGAACGCCGCCGGGACGCGGGCGCCAGCGAGCCCGCGCGGGCAGCCGCCACCGTCCCAGCCACCGTCCCGGCCGCCACCTCCTCCCCCGTCAGGACCCGTCGGCCCGAGGGGCCTTCGACGGACCGCACCCGCCGGGGGATCAGCAGACGCCCGGCCCCTTGTACGCGCCGTCGCACTCAGTGCCGCCGGCCCGGGTGACTTCCGCGCACAGCGTGGCCTCCACCTTGCCCAGCAGCCGGGCCAGTTCGGCGCGCTCGGACTCGTCCAGGCCCTCCAGGGTCTGGCGTTCGAGCTCGCCCCAGGCCTTGCGGACCTCGACGAGGAGTCCGCAGCTGGTGTCGGTCGCCTCGACGAGCGAGGCGCGCCGGTCCGAGGGGTCGGGCCGGCGGCGTACGTGACCGGAGTGTTCGAGGCGCTGGAGCATCTTGGTCACCGTGGAGGGATCGAGGCCGACCGCCTTGATCAGCTCGGACTGCCGCACGGCGCCGCTGTCCCAGAGCTGCATCATCAGGAACTCCTGCCCCGGGTGCAGTCCCAGGTCCCGCAGGACCCGGCCCGCCGCGATCCGGTGAAGGCGGGCGACCCGGCTGATCGCGTGGCTCACCGGCCCGTCCAGCACGGCGCTGGGCGGCGCCGCGCACTCCGGGGTGGTGCGCGGTTCGTGAGCGGCTTCCGCGGTCATGGCGGCACTCCTCCTTCGTCGGGTCCGGCGGGCCGGGTTCGGCGGGGTTCACACCGATGCCCCGGCAGGCCCGGGGGGCAGGCGCCTGACATCCGTGTCCGGACGTGGACTTTACCCAACCTCTCCGATTTTACCTTGGTCGGCCAAGTAATGAGGTACGCTCCATTCCAGAGCCGAAGGTTGGCCGACCAACTATCTTTGTGAGGCAGACATGACCACCGCATTCGAACCCGTGCGCATCGCCGGCGGCGTCCTTCCCAACCGGATCGCCCTGGCCCCCATGACCCGCAGCCGTGCGGGCGAGGGCGGCATCGCGACCGGCCTCGTCGCCGAGTACTACACCCAGCGCGCCTCGGCCGGACTGGTCATCACCGAGGGCATCCAGCCGTCAGTCGTCGGTCAGGGGTACCCCTTCACCCCCGGTCTGCACAGTGCCGAGCAGGTCGCGGCCTGGCGCGAGGTCACCGACTCGGTGCACGCGGCCGGCGGCCGGATCTTCGCGCAGCTGATGCACGCGGGCCGGATCGGCCACCCCTCGCTGCTGCCCGACGGCCTCGTCCCGGTGGCTCCGTCGGCGATCGCCCCCGAGGGCCAGCTGTTCACGGCCGAGGGCATGCAGGACTTCGTAACGCCCCACGAGCTGACCGGGGCCGAGGTACGGGCGACCATCGCCGACTTCGCCGAAGCCGCACGCAACGCGGTCGAGGCGGGCTTCGACGGGGTCGAGCTGCACGGGGCCAACGGCTACCTGATCCACCAGTTCCTGGCCCCGGGCTCCAACCGGCGCACCGACGAGTGGGGCGGCACGGTCGAGAACCGGATCCGTTTCGCCGTGGAGACCGTCAAGGCCGTGGCCGCCGCGATCGGCGCCGAGCGCACGGGCTTGCGCGTATCCCCCGGGAACGCGTTCAACAGCATCTCCGAGCCCGACCCGCAGCCCGCGTACGAGGCGCTGGTCAAGGAGATCGACGGGCTCGGCCTGGCCTACCTGCACGTCATGGAGCACGGGCCCGAGGCCCGCGAGACGACCCTCGCGCTGCGCAAGCAGTTCAGCGGCCCGCTCGTGCTGAACCCCGCGACCGAGGGCCCGACGGACCACCGCGCCCTCGCCCTCATCGAGGACGGCACCGCCGACCTGCTCGCCTTCGGCGCCCTCTTCCTCGCCAACCCGGACCTCCCGGACCGGCTGCGCACCGAGGGCCCCTACAACACCCCGGACCCGGCCACGTTCTTCGGCGGCGACGCCCGCGGGTACACGGACTACCCGGCCCGCTGACCCGGGCCGCCGCCCCGGGCCCGGCGCCGGACGCGGTATCGGTGTCGGACGCGGTATCGGTGTCCGACCTGGTCTCGGTGTCGGACGCGGTGTCGGAGCCGCGTGGCATCGTGGCCGGATGAGCACGCGCCCCAGCCCGTCCGGCCCGGCCCCCTGGTCCACCGGCACCCCGGTCCACGAGGACCTCGACATCGTGAAGTCACGCGTCTACGACCCGTGCGGCTTCACCTGTTCGCAGCCGGTCCCCGAGGCCGAGAGCGCCGATTACGCGGCCCACGCGTTCACCCTGGACGGCCTGGCCGTCCGGTTCCGCGCCGCCCGTTCCACTCCGCGGAAGGTCGGCCGGTTCGTCACCGTGTGGCAGAGGTCCCGGGAGGGCCCGATCCGGCCCTTCACCGACACGGACCCCGTCGACCTCGTGGTGGTCGCCACCCGCGGCGAGGAGCACATCGGACACTTCGTCTTCCCCTTGGACGCCCTGTGCCGGGAGGGCGTCGTCTCGGTCGGCGGCGCCGGCGGGAAGCGCGGCTTCCGGGTCTATCCGCCGTGGGTCACCACCGCGAACCGCCAGGCCGACCGGGCCCAGGCGTGGCAGGTCGCGTACTACCTGCCCACGCCCCCGGAGGACCCCGTCGACCAGGCCCGCGCCCGGTCCCTCTACCACCCCTAGCCCGACCGCTCCTCCGTCTCGGCGGTGTGCCGCGCGATCGCCGGGATGACCGTGTCCCAGGTCGGGGGCGGAGGCATCTCGTGCCCCATGCCGGGCAGTGGGTGCCCGCCGCGCTCGGGAAACCGCCCGCGGTCCGCCAGACCGAGGTGATCAGCGCCGCGGTCATCGGGGCGCGCCGCTCCAGGTCGTCCCGCCGTCTGCGGTACCCCGGCAGGTGTCCGGACAGCCCGTTCGCGTGGGCCGTGCAGGCCCGTTTGAAGGCCGGGTGCGCGGCGAGCGCCCGTAGCGTCACCGCGCCGCCTGCCGCCGCAGTCGTACGGGCGTACCGCCAGGCCTCCCGGTCGACCGGATGCTCCGACCGCGCTCCCCTGGCTCCTCGCGTGCGGGACCCACCCGGCTGCAGGCCGCCGGCCGCCAGCCGCCAGCCGCCGCGCAGGATCCGGCGGGGGCGAGTGGCCGACCCGGTCCCTGCTGCTGCCCCGGCTCAGGCTCCGGCCCGGGATCCGGCCCCGGCCCCGGAGCGAGGGCGACCGGTCAGGCCGGGTGCCCGTCGGCGTCCGTGCGGTCCGCCTGGCTGGAGAACTTGTTCAGGAAGACGTCGTACCACCCGTCGGAGCGGCGGGTCAGGGTGGCCCCGTCCTGCCAGACGGCGTTGTCCGCCCACCACCTGCTGCCGTACGGGTCGCCCTGGTTCTGGTGGATGTTGTGCATGCCGAGTCCGTGGTCGAAGGGCTCCCCGAAGATCAGGATCGGCCTGCCGGGCACGAGCAGGGGCTCCAGCGCGTCGGCCGCGTCGAGGTTGGAACCGGAGACCCACGGCCGGGGCGGGTTCAGGCGGTCGAGGAACTGCCGCAGCCAGGCCGGCGGGCGGCGTACGAAGAGGCAGCCGGGCCGGTCCACGACGGCGGGGTGGCGCAGGTAATCGAGGGCTCCCGAGCCGGAGGACGTGGAGAGGTCGTGGTAGCCGGGGGCGAGGGCGGGCACGGGTTCGAGCACCGAGGGGGCCAGGGTGAACACCTTCCACTGAACGCCGGTCGCGGACTGGTTGCTGTCCACGTCGACGGCGCACCGGTACCTCCCCGCGGGCGCGTCGACCTCCAGGTTCACGTGGAACCAGCGCCCCTGGGTGTCGGGCCGGTCCCGGAAATGGCGGTGCAGCGTCCCTGAGAGCACGCCGTAGGCGTCGAGCGGCATGCCCCCAGTGAACCACCGGGGCGCCGCCCCCACGCGCCCGCCGGCCGCGCTCGACGCGCGCACCCGACCGGCGCAACCGGAGATGCCGTCCGGCCGCGGACCGCGTCGAATGAACGCGCGGCGCCCTTCCGCGCCACGGTCCGGTGGCTGACGGGCGTACCCCGCACGGCGAGGCGACCGCGGCGACACGACCACGGCGGCACGACCGCGGCGAGGCGACCGCGGCGAGGCGACCGCGGCAGCGCGGAGCGATCACAGAGGAGGCTGGATGTCCCGTTCGGCTGACGGCCCCGCCCCTCCCCTGCCACGGCTTCGGCGTCCCCGCGGCCCGGCGTTCCGCCGGCCGACGCGCGCGATGCGCAGGGGCCTGTCGCAACTCGTCTGCGCGGTCGCCGGACTCGCGCTGGGGCTCGTGGCGCCCATGGTCTCGGTGGGGCCCCAGGTGGAAGCCGGACGGGTCGTGTCGCTGCTGTTCACCATCGGGTTCGGCGTCATCAGTCTGGTGAGCATCATCTATTCGATGCTGTTCCTGGTCGTGCAGTTCTCCGCGAGCACCTTCACACCGCGCCTCGGGCTGTTCCGGGACGAGCCCATCGTCTGGCGCGCGTTCGCCTTCACCGTCGGGGTGTTCGTCTTCTGCGTCACCTCCGCGCTCGCGATCGGCGTGGGCCCGAGCGTCTCGTCCTTCGTCCCCGTGACCGCCATGCTGCTCGCGCTGGTCGCCATCGTGTTCATGCGGACGCTGCAGATGAAGGCGTTCGACTCGATCCAGCTCGGTCACGCGCTGACCGCGATCGCCACCCGCGCGCACCTGCTGTTCGACGGCCTGTACGCCGGGCCGTACGACCCCGCCGGAGCCGCCGAGGATGCGAGCCCGGCGGCGGCCGGGGCCACCACCCCGGTGCGCTGGTCGGGAGCAGCCGTCGTACTCCAGCAGTTCGACGTCCCCGCGCTGATCGGGGCGGCTCGGGAGCGGGACTGCACGATCGCGTTCCGGGTCGTCCCGGGCACGACGGTGTCCCGGGGCACGGAATTCGCCCGGGTGACGCCCGGCGGGCTCTCCGAGGAACAGCTGCGCGGCGCCCTGGTGACCGGCGTGGAGCGCACCTTCGACCAGGATCCGGAACTCCCGTTCAGGCTCCTCGCCGACATCGCGCTACGGGCCCTCTCCCCGGCCGTCAACGATCCGGCGACGGCCGTGGAGGCCCTGGACCGCCTGGAGGACCTGCTGACCCGCCTGGCCGGACGCGAGCTCGACATCGGGCGCTTCCACGACGACGCCGGCCGGTTGCGGGTGACGATCCCGGTACCCGGCTGGGAGCAGTTCGTCCGGACGGCCGTCGACGACGTCGTCTTCGCCGCCGCGGGTTCCCCGATGGTCCTGCGCCGGATGCGCGACCTGCTCCGCGGGCTGGCGGAACGGGCTCCCGAGAGCCGGCGCGGTGTCGTGCGCGACCGGCTCCTGTGGGTCGAGCGGACCGGCGCGGACCGGTATCCGCTCGTATGGACGGCGCTCGGGGGCGGGGACGCGGGACACGGCGACGCCGCGAGAGGCTGATGTGCCACCGGTGCCGTCACGCCGGGCACGGGAGCGCTCCGCAGCCGCCCACGGAGCGCGCTCCGGTCGCGCGATGCGCTCCGCGCCCGTCTCCTGATTCCATGGACCGCGATGCATCCGAGCGGCCGGACCGCGCCGGCCGGACGACCAGGCTGCGCCCCCGCGTACTGCTGGGGCACTTGCTCCGCTCGGCGGCATCGGTCGTTCTGCTCACGGGCCTGTACTACCTGGTCCCCCTGGACAGCGGGTTCACCGTCCCCACCGTCACCCTGCTGATGCTCGGCCTGCTCATCTTCGGCGGCCTGGTCGTCTGGCAGACCGCCGCCATCACCCGTGCGCCGTATCCGCGGCTGCGTGCGCTGGAGGCGCTGGCCACCGCGGTGCCGCTGTTCCTCGTGCTCTTCTCCGCGTCGTACTTCCTGCTGGCGCAGGAGGTGCCGCAGTCGTTCACCGAGTCCATGAACCGGACGGACGCTCTGTACTTCACGGTCACGGTGTTCGCGACCGTCGGCTTCGGGGACATCGCGCCCACCACGGAGACCGCCCGCGCGCTGACCACGGTGCAGATGATCGCCGACCTGTTCGTGGTCGGAGTGATCGCCAAGGTCCTGTTCGGGGCGGTCAGGATCGGAATGCGGAGGCGCGGAACAGCCGATCCGGGGCCGGAGGAGGACCTCTGATCCCCGCGGTCCGCCTTCCGGCCCTTCCGGCGGCGGAGCGCGCCGCGCAGGTGGACCATCGAGGAAGCGGAAAGGACACGCCCCATGACGGAGCCGCACCCCCGATCCGACGCGCCCGGCGGCGGTACCGAACCGCCCGACGGCGGGAAGAACGGCCGGCCCGTGGACGGGCCCGGGCCGCAGGAGGCGGACCTCCTGCGGCACCTCCTCCGCAGTCCCGGGTACCTGAAGGCGCTCGTGTTCTGCGCCCTCATCGGCATTCCGGTGTCCCTCGCCGCCTTCTGGTTGCTCGTCGCGCTGCACGAGCTGGAGGGCCTCCTGTGGGCGGACCTCCCCGAGTCTCTGGGCTGGAACGCCGCTCCCTGGTGGTGGCCGCTCCCCCTGCTGCTCGTCGCCGGAATCGCGGTCGGCCTGATCGTCACGCACCTGCGCGGGGCGGGCGGCCACGTTCCCGCGTCCGGCCTGACCACGGGCGGCGCCTCGTCGGCCGCGCTGCCCGGCGTCCTGCTCGCGGCGGTGGCCAGCCTGCCGTTCGGTGCCGTACTGGGACCGGAGGCGCCGTTGATCGCCCTGGGCGGCGGTCTGGCGCTGCTGTTCCGGGACCTCGCGCAGGCACCGGCGACCCCGCAGAGCAACACGCTCCTGGGCGCGGCCGGAGCCGCGGCGGCCATCGCCGCCATCTTCGGCAACCCCCTGATCGCCGCCGTGCTGCTGATCGAGGTGGCGGGCGTGGGCGGGCCACAGCTGTTCGCGGTCATGCTGCCCGCCCTGCTGTCCAGCGGGGTCGGGGCCTTGGTGTTCACCGGGCTCGGCCGCTGGACGGGGCTGGCCACGGGCGACCTGTCCCTGCGCCTGTCCGGACCGCTCCCCCGTCTGGACGCGCCGGACGTGGCCTGGGCCGTGGTCATCGCCGTGGCACTCGTCGCCGTGCTGCACCCCCTGCTGGTCGGGGCGCGGGCGCTCGGCGGGTACGTCACGGCGCGGCCCCTCGTACGGACCGTTCTGTGCGCCCTCGGCGCCGCGGTCTGCGCCGCCGTGTACGGGCTGGCCACCGGCCGCGACCCCGTCGAGGTGGCCTCGTCCGGGCAGGCGACGCTGGGCGGGCTGGCCGCCGACCCGCATGCCTGGGGCGTGGGCGCGCTGATCGCCGTCCTGCTGTTCAAGGGCGCCGCGTACGCGCTCTGCCTGGGCAGCCTGCGCGGCGGCCCGGTGTTCCCCGCGCTCTTCCTGGGAGCCGCGGCGGGTGTGCTCCTGGCGCCCCTGCCGGGCCTGGGGGTCGCACCGGCGATGGCGGCGGGCATGGCGGCGGCCTCCGCCACCGTGCTGCGCCTGCCGGTGAGCAGCGTGGTGCTCGTGGTCCTGCTGCTCGGCAGTTCCGCCATGATGCCCGTCGTGATCCTGGCGGCCGTGGTCGCCTTCATCGTCTCCGAGCTGCTGCCGCCCGGGCGGCCGGCGGCCCATTGACGCCGGGGGAAGGGACGGACGGCACCTTGCGCAGACGGCGCCCTGCGTCAGGCGGCAGAGTGGCCGCCCGTGACGAGCAGTGCACTGTGGACCCGTGAGACCGCCGACCGCTACGACGCCGAGGAGGGCGAGTCGTCCTCGGCCGCCGCTCTCGGCCCGGCCGTCGGGGCTGACATGCGGGAGCAAGCGGCAGATACGCCTAATCCGAAGCACAAAAGCGCCTCCCTCACCCACGGTGTCACCCTTCGGAGTCACTCCGGCGGCGGCCTCGGCCACACCGCCGGTGCATAGGATCGCGTCCGCCGGTGCATAGGATCGCGACATGCCCCGACTGGAACTCCTGCGCCACGACCACGCCCCGGCCCTGCTGGAGTTCGAGCGCGGGAACCGCGCCTACTTCGCCGCGTCCGTGCCCGACCGCGGCGACCTCTACTTCTCCGCGTTCGACGCACGGCACCGCGCCCTGCTGGCCGAACAGGCAGCGGGGCTGGTCTTCTTCCACGTACTGGTGGACGACGCCGACGAGATCCTGGGCCGGGTCAACCTGGTCGACGCGGCGGACGGCCAGGCCGAGCTCGGCTACCGGATCGCCGAACGGGCCGCCGGGCGCGGCCTGGCCACGGCGTCCGTACGCGAGGCCTGCCGCCGGGCTGCCGCGGAGTACGGCCTGACGGCGCTCCGGGCGGTCACGACGCTCGACAACGGCGGCTCGCTCGCGGTCCTGGCCCGTACGGGATTCCTTCCCGCGGGCGAACTCCTGGTGGACGGCCGCCCGGGCCTGCGCTTCACACGCGACCTCCTGGACCCGGCGGCCGACCCGGAGCGGTGAGCCTCCGGAAAGCGTCGGGCGGGGTGCCCACAGGCTGCTCCAGCGGCGCGGGTGCGCCGTGATGGCCGGGCAGGTGACGACGTTCAGCTCGCCCCGGCGGCCGACGGTCGGCCGGGTCGGGGTCCGCGCCGCCGACGTCGCCACCCGCTCGCCGCACGGTCCGGGGGCACGGTCCGGAGGCGCGGTCCGGAGGCGCGGTCTTCGCCCCCGGGCGGTCCGTCACTCCCGGGCGGCCGCCCCGGGCTTGGCGCGGGCGATGACGAGGGCGACGTCGTCGTGGTCGTTCGGACGGCGCAGCGAGTCGAGGAGCCGGTCGCAGGTCTCCTCCAGGGGGCGGTCGGCGTCGGTGAGGAGCTCCAGGAGGAGGTCGAGCCGTTCGTCGATGGGCTGGTCGCGGGTTTCGACCAGCCCATCGGTGTACAGGACCAGCTGGTCCTGGGGGCGCATGCTCACGGTGGTCGCTTCGAAGGGGATGCCGCCGACGCCCAGGGGGGCGCCGGTGGGCAGTTCGAGCAGACGCGGGGTCTCGCCGGGGCGGATGAAGACCGGCGGCAGGTGGCCGGCGACAGAGATGCGGCACTCGGCGCGGTGCGGGTCGTACACGGCGTAGACGCAGGTGGCGATGGTCTCTTCGAGGGCGGCGGTGGTGCGGTCCAGCTGGCCCAGAACCTGGGTCGGGTCCAGGCCCAGTTCGGCGAGGGTGCGGGTGGCGGTGCGGAGCTGACCCATGCTGGCGGCGGCGTTGATGCCGCTGCCCATGACGTCGCCGACGACGAGCGCGGTGGTACCGCCGGCCTGGGGGATGGCGTCGAACCAGTCGCCGCCGATCTCGCTGGTGGCCGCGGCGGGCTGGTAGCGGTAGGCGACCTCAAGGCCGGCCGTCTCGGGCGGGTGGTGCGGGAGCAGGTGGCGTTGCAGGGCGAGCGCGGTGTGGTGGGCGTTGCGGTACCAGCGGGCGTTGTCGATGCACACGGCGGCCCGCGCGGCGAGTTCGCCGGCGAGGACGATGTCGTCGTCGTCGAACGGCAGCGGGTTGCGGGTGCGTTTGAGGTCGAGGGCGCCGAGGACCTCGCCGCGGGCGATGAGCGGCACGGCGAGGTAGGAGCGCAGTCCGGCGCGGGCCAGCATGGCGGCGGCGTCGTCGTCGCGGGCGATGCGGGAGATGTCGCGGGCGTGCACGTGGGCCACGAGGACCGGGTGGCCGGTCGTCACGGACTGGGTGACGAGCCGGTCCGCCTCGTAGCGGGCGATGTCGCCCGGGGGGTCGGCGGCGCGCACGGCCTCGCTGGGGTAGGCGGCGGCCACGGCGAGCGCCCGGAACACCGCGGGCTCGTGGGCGGAGGACTTCAGGTTGGGGCGGCCGTCGAGGACGGAGTCGAGGATGTCGACGGCTGCGATGTCGGCGAGGTCGGGGACGACGACCTCGGCCAGTTCGCGGGCCGTCTGGTCCAGGTCGAGAGTGGTTCCGATGCGGACGGTGGCGTCCGCGATCTGGGCGAGCCGGCGGCGGCTGCGGGCTATCTCCTTGGCCGCCAGGTGGCTCTGGGTCACGTCGACGATCGAGGTGGCCAGGCCCAGGACCCGTCCGCCGGCGTCCTCCAGCCGGTAGTACGACACCGACCAGGCGTGTTCGTGGTGCTGGTCCTCCTGGGTGTGCCCGGCGGTGAACTGCTCGACCAGGGGGGTGCCCGTGGCCAGGACCTGGCGCATCGCCGCCTCGACCGCACCGGCGTCGTCGAGGAAGGACAGGGCTTCCCGTACGCTGCGGCCGATGTGCTGGGAGGCGGGCAGTCCGTTGATGCGCTCCAGCATCGGGTTGACCAGCACGTACCGCAGGTCCGTGTCCAGGACCGCGAGGCCGATCGGCGACTGGGCGACCAGGCGGGCGGAGAGGGCGAGGTCCCGCTCCAGGTGGCGGAGCCGGGCCCGGTCGGTCGCGATCCCGAGGGCGTAGAGGTCCCCGTGCTCGTCGAGGAGCCGCATGTTGCGGAACTCGACCAGGTGGCTGCCTCCGGCCTTGTGCCGCACCGGGAACGCGCCCGCCCAGTCCCCCGCGCCGCCCATGACGCGCGCGAACAGCTCCACCACCAGGTCCAGGTGCTCCGGGGCGGCCAGCAGCTGGGCGGCGGGCCGGCCCAGCGCCTCCTTAGCGGACCATCCGAACAGCTGCTCGGCCTGGGGGCTCCAGAGGGCGATCCGGCCCTGGGAGTCGAGGACGATCGCGGCCACGTTCAGTACGTCGAGCAGCCCGCTCGGCGGGGAGATCCGGGCTTCCCGCGCCGCTGCGGTAGGGGAAATCCGGGCCTGCCCCGCGGCCGCGGGGCGGCCGGCTTCTGAGGGCCCGGTGCCGCCGGGCCCGAACGCGGCGCTCTCAGCCATCACGGGCTTTCCCTTCCGGCTACCGGCCCGGAACCGGGCCTGCCTGGTACGGGCCGCGGCGCACGGCCGGCTTCCATCGTCCCCCGGAACCGGCCCCGCAGCCGTCCGGGCGGCCCGCGCGGACTCGTCCGCCCGCGCTGGCCAGCGGAAACCCGGGGACCGGCGGCTCGCCGCCCACTACCCTCCGGTAGCCGAGCCCGTACGGCCGCGCAAGCCGACTGCGGTCCCTCCGGCCCTGCGGAGCCCCGGATCGTCGCCGCCCTCGCGGCCTCCGCCGCCCTCGTCGTCGGCGCCGCGCTCCGGTCGCCGCCCACGGCGATGGCCACCACGACACGAGGGCCCGGCACGGATCGATCGTGGTCGGCGCGGTTCAGTACGACAGCCCCGGCCGCGACGACCGTTCCGACCGCAGCCTGAACGCCGAGTGGGTCGAGGTGGAGAACACCGGCCACAAGGCGGGGAGCGGCGGTGCTACGCCCCGGGGCGTAGCGGAACGGGCGGCGCCCCGGGGGTGGGTACAGCGGTCGGCGCGGAGGCCGACCGGGCCGAACCGTTTCCGCACGGCGGCCCGCCCGGGTCGTACCGTGCGCCGGGCACGGCAGGACCCCGTTCCCCTTGTCTTCCCCTCCCCGTGTCGCCTGCCGCGAAGCTCGCGGCCTGCGGCCGGACTGGCTGTCGGACCGCGATGGGCCTGGTCCGGCGGACGGAGTCGCTGATGACGGCCAAGCTCGTCGACGAGTCACCGACACCCGCTCGTCCAAGACGCTGGAGTCCGTCGGCCAAGGCGCCGCGAACATCGTCCTGATCCCGCCCGGTAGGAACCGCCGTCACGCCCACTCGGTGGGGCCGCCGCCGATCCAGCTGATCCGCGGGTCCTCGCGGGCGATCAGCTCGGCGCCGTCCTCCAGGCCGATGCGGCGGAGGAACTCGACGACGTCGTCGACTCCGGACGCGATGCCGAGCCGCTCGTCGACACCGTGGGCGTGCGCGGTGACGGCGCGGCCGCCCTTGGCCAGCAGGGGGTGGATGGTGACGTGCGTACGGTCGGGCATGCAGCCACACTGCCGGGCGCGCGCGGTGTGCGCATCCCGGCGGATCTGGATGGCCCAGCCACCCGGCACCCTCCCGGGCCGGGCCGGCGCCGGCCGGGTGTCAGAGGGCGTCCCCGGACCGGGTGCGCTCGCCCGGAGTGCCGCCGGGGAGCCGCGCCAGCGTCACCGTCCGCAGCAGCCACTCCACCGGTCCGTACCGGTAGCGCCCCATCAGCCGTGCGCTGAGGGCGAGTTGCGCCGCGTACAGGGCGATCGCCCCGAGGACGACGACGGCCGGGCCGAGCCGGCCGTACCACGCGAGGCCGTAGCCGGTGAAGACGAGGGCCATGACCAGCGACTGGCTCAGGTAGTTCGTGAGGGCCATCCGGCCCGCGGGCGCCAGCAGGGCCGTCATCCGCGCACCGCGCGCGGTCCGCATCAGGAGGAGCATTCCGCAGACGTACGCGGCCGTGAGGGCGGGCGCCGTGACCGTCCCCACCATCTGGGCGAACACCGCCCACCGGGGCCCGAGCGGACCGCTGGTGGCCAGGGCCATGAACACGCTGCCGGGCAGGCCGACGGCGACGCCGAGCCGGCAGATGCGCCGCAGCCGGGCGCCGTGGTCCGCCCGGTCGCCGAGGAAGTGCACCTTGCCGCAGCGGAGGCCGACCAGGAAGGCCGCGACGACGAGTCCGCCCATCAGCGGGATGGCGAGCAGGGCGTCGGGGAGCTGGGCGAGGTTGGCCCGCACGACGTCCGAGGCGTCGCCGCGGTAGCCGGCGATCAGGTCGGGGAAACCGGCGGCCAGGTCGGCGTCCAGGTCGGCCGCCTCCGCATCCGACATGACCAGGGAGGCCAGCCCCATGAGGAGCAGGATGCCGCTCACGCAGCCGTACACGATCCACGCTGCCCGGAGCGCCGTCTGGGGCGCGCAGCCCCGCACGGCGATCAGGATCAGGCCGAGCACCGCGTACGTCATCAGGATGTCCCCGCTGAACAGCAGTACGGCGTGCAGGGCGCCGAGCGCGAACAGTCCGAGGGAGCGGCGCAACAGCCGCGGCACGGGCCGTTCCCCGTCGCGATCGGCCGAGGTCAGCTGGAGGGAGAAGCTGTAGCCGAAGAGGAACGAGAACATGAGGTAGAACTTGCCGGCGACGAAGGTCTGGACGAGCCCCTCGACGGTCCGGTCGAAGGCGGACGCGCCCGGGTCGTCGATGGTGCCGAGGGCGTACGGGCTCGCCATCATCAAGGCGTTGACCAGCAGGATGCCCAGGAGAGCGAAGCCGCGCAGCGCGTCGAGCTCGGATATGCGCGGCTGGGCCCGTTGTACGTGCGAAGCCGTTACGGCCACCGCTTCCCCCCAAGTGGTCCTGGATGCCCGGGGCACCGCCCCCGGCCGGGGGCCCTGTCCGGGTCCCGCCGTCATACCGTAATTGATCATCTTTCGGTCGATCGGTCACCACAGGGCGTCGGGGCGGGAACGTGCCTACGCCGGAGGGGCAACGGGTCGGACTTCGAGGCGGTCGACGCGTCCGGACTCCGGCAGTCCCCGGACTCGGGAGCCGTGGCCCCGCAGTGATCCCGCGGTTGCGCGTCCGCGCCCCCGGCTACGCCCCAGCCGCGCGTCGGCCCGGGAGGGTTCGGCCACCAGGCCGTGGTTCCGTCCCAGTCGATGGCGGTGCGGGACAGCGCCTGGAAGAGGGTCTCGGGGCCGGCGTTGGTGAAGCCGCCGCCGGGCCGCCCGCTCAGCTCGTCCAGGTCGCCGAAGAGTTCCGAGGTGGCCAGCCAGACGGCGGGGCTGCCGTCGGGCGACTCGATCTCCTCCGTGACCCGGGCCGAGCAGCCGGAAGGCGGAAGCCGGACACGACCTCCCGCCTCGGCGATACCGTGAACCGCATCTGCGCGAGGTCACCCGGCGGGAAGCCCAGCTCGATCAGGACGTCCACCCCACCCCGCCCGTCCGTGCCCGGCGGCGCGTCTCACAGCCGCGACAGGACTCCGGGCATCACCGTCCCTACCTCGTCGGCCAGACGTTCGACGTCTTTCCGCAGGAAGGGTACTGCCAGTCTCAGCAGCCCCTTGAAGTCGAGCCGGGCCCGGTAGGTGACCATCGTCCCGCCCGCCACGCGGCGCAGGAGCAGGTCGTCGGTCGTGGTGACGCCGGAGTTCTCCCCCACGAACGTCAACCGGTCTTCCTCCAGCCGGATCAGACGGTACGTCAGGCGGGTCTCGCGTCCGCGGAACACCGACACGTTGCTCCAGGTGGAGCCGACCCGGACGGGTCCGTCGTCGAGGCGTTCGCACGTCTTGGTGCCGGGGTCCCAGTCTTCCGTCCGGGCGAAGTCCTTCAGGTAGTCGACCAGGACCGGCAGCTCTCCGGGAACCGTGAACGAGCGCTGCACAGCAACCACGCGGGCCTCCTTCCGCTGAACGGGACCGCCCCGGGTGCGGGGCCGTATGCCGTGTCTTCCGGCGCGGCTCCCGCTGCGGATGCACCCGGACGCACTCCTGCGGTGGTCCAATCCCCGTGCGGATCGGCCGCGAATCCCCGGTGTGGACTCCCGCACCGCGCGGGAGCCGTGAAGGAGATCGGATGCAGCGCTGGACGGTCGCTTACGACGCGGGAAGGCCCGAGGGCGGGCACTGCGCCCACCTGGACCAGGAGGACGTCGAGAGTACGGGGCACCGCGCCCCTGGCTGCGCGGAATGCGTGGCCGCAGGACAGCAGTGGGTCCATCTGCGCACCTGTCTGACCTGCGGAAACATCGGATGCTGCGATAGTTCCCGCGGCAAGCACGCCTGGTCCCACGCCGAGCGCACCAGCCATGCCGTCGCCCGCTCGGCCGAAGCCGGCGAGGAGTGGGCCTGGTGCTACGAGGACCACGTGTTCCTCTGGCCGGCCGGTCCCGGCGCCCGCGGCCCGGGTGCATCCGTACGACCCGGTCGCGGCGAAGCAGGGGGTACGAGCGGCACGGCGCCGCACGACCCGGGCGCCGCGCCCGTCCCGCCACTCGGGGGCGGGGAGAAGTCATGAACACCCACCGCACCGTCGTCGTGACGGCGGCCGCCGCGCTCCTGCCCCTCGCCGTGCTCGGCGCGGGGTCGGCTTCCGCGACCGTACTGGACCCGTTCGGACCGGCGTGCGCGTCGGTACCGAAGGACGGCTCCGGCAGTTTCGACGCGATGGCGAAGGCGGTGGTGGCCACCGCCGCCTCCCAGAACCCGGAACTGTCGACCCTGGTCGCGGCCGTCAAGCAGGCCGGACTGGTCGACACCCTGAACAACGCGCAGGACATCACCGTCTTCGCACCCACCCACGCGGCCTTCGCCAAGATCCCGAAGGCGGACCTGGCCAAGGTCCTCGCGGACAAGGCCCAGCTGACGAAGATCCTCACCTACCACGTGGTGGGCGAGAAGCTGACCCCGGCGCAGCTGGAGTCCGGCTCCTTCACGACGCTGGAGAAGGGAAAGCTCACCACCAGTGGATCGGGCGTGTCCTACGAGGTCAACGGCACCGCCAACGTGGTGTGCGGCGACGTCGGGACCGCCAACGCGACCGTCTACATGGCCGACAGCGTACTCATGCCGCCGACGACCTGATCGGGTCCGACCCCGGGCCTCCGGGGTCCGAGCGTTTCGGCGCCCTGGCCGCGCTCCGCCAGGCGGGACTCACCCGCCACCTCGGCATCTCCGACGTCCGGCCCGAGCACCTGACCGAGGCCCTGGCCATCGCGCCCGTGGTGTGCGTGCAGAACCAGTACGGCATCGGCGCCACCCCCGAGCAGGGGTGAGCCCGGCCCAGGTCCGGCTGGCCTGGACGCCGGCGCGCGGGCCCCACGTACTGGCGATCCGCGGCACGGGGGATCCGCGGCACCTCTCCGACGACGTGGCCGCGGGCGGGCTGCGCCTCTCGCCGCAGGAGCTGGCCCTGCTGACCGCGCCGCACGGGGGCTGAGCGGCCGGCCCCGGTGCGCGGTCGGTGCGGTGCGGGGCGGGCCGCCGCTCAGGACGCGGTCGGCTCCGGCCGGCGGTGCGGCGGTGTCAGCCGTGCCCACAGGAAGCTGTGGACGAGGGCCTTGTTGAAGGCGGTCTGCCGGTGGTCCGTGGCCCCGGCGTGGCCGCCGCCCAGGTGCTCGTGGAACAGCACGCTCTGGCCGAGCTCCCGGAGCCGGGCCGCCATCTTGCGGGCGTGGCCGGGGTGCACCCGGTCGTCGCGCGTGGAGGTGAGCAGCAGCAGCGGCGGGTACGGGACGTCCGCGCGGGCCTGGTGGTACGGGGAGATCGCCATCAGGTGCGGCCGGTCGGCGGGGTCGTCGGGATCCCCGTACTCGGCGATCCAGCTGGCTCCGGCGAGCAGCCGGTGGAAGCGGAGCATGTCGAGCAGCGGTACGTGGGCGACGACCGCGCCGAAGAGGTCCGGGTGGCGGGTGAGCATCGCGCCCATCAGGAGGCCGCCGTTGCTGCCGCCCTCGATGCCCAGCTGGGGTGCGGTGGTGATGCCGCGGTCGACGAGGTCCCGGGCGACGGCGGCGAAGTCGTCGAAGGCGCGGACGCGGTGGGCCCCGAGGGCTGCCTGGTGCCAGGCGGGCCCGTACTCGCGGCCGCCCCGGATGCCGGCGACGACGTACGTTCCGCCGCGCGCGAGCCAGGCCCGTCCGATGACCGGGCTGTACTGCGGGACCTGGGAGACCTCGAAGCCGCCGTACCCGTAGAGCAGCGTGGGGCCGGGGCCGGGGCGGTCCTCGGGGCCGATCACGAAGTACGGGACGCGCGTGCCGTCGGCGGAGGCGGCGAAGTGCTGGCGCACGGCGAGCCCGGCCGTGCCGAAGAGGGCGGGGGCCTGCTTGAGGGTCTCGCCGGGGCCGCCGGCCTCGCCCCGGTAGAGGGTGGCGGACTGGAGGAACCCGGACACGGCCAGGAAGAACTCGTCGCTCTCGTCGGGGTCGGTGCAGATCACCGACGCGGTGGAGAGCGGCGGCACGTCGGCCAGGGGTGCCCGGGCCCACGGGTGCCCGTCCGGTCCGGGGGTGAGCAGTTCGAGGCGGGAGGAGACGTCGGCGCGGGTGGCGAGGATCAGGTGGTGGCGGGTCCAGCGGTGGCCGGCCAGTGCGGTGTGCTCGTCGGGGGCGAAGAGCACGGCGGGCTCGCGGGCGCCGTCCGCGTAAGCCCCGGCCTGGTAGGCGTCGAAGTCGAAGGCGAGGAGGGTGCCGGCGGCGTGGCCGAGCCAGGGCGACTTGGTGGTCACGATCAGCCACTGGCGGTGGACGTACTTGACCGCGTCGTCCGGCACGTCGACCGGCACGAGGTGCCCGCCCGCGCCGTCGGCGCCGCCTGCTTCTGCCCGGCCTTCCCCCTGCCCTTCCTCTCGGCCGCGGAGCAGGAACAGGCGCCTGTTCCAGAAGTCCAGGTGGGTGGAGACGAAGTCCCTGGCGTAGCCAGGCGTGTGGTCGTGCCAGCCGTCGGCCGACAGGTCCGAGGACTCCCCCTGGTGGACGAGTTCGGCATCCGCCAGGGGCGTTCCGCGCTGCCAGCGGCGTACCTGCAAGGGGTAGCCGGACTCGGACATCGAGCCCGGGCCGAAGTCCGTGCCGATCCACACGTGGTCGCGGTCGATCCACCCGATCCGGGTCTTGGCCTCGGGGACGGCGTACCCGTCCCGGACGAACTCCCGTGCCAAGAGGTCGAATTCGCGCACCACGCAGGCGTCCGAGCCGCCGCGCGAGAGCATCACGAGGGCGTGGCGGTGGTCGGGCGCGAGGACGTCGCTCCCGGCCCAGGCCCACTCCTGCCCCTCGGCCTCGGACAGCGCGTCCAGGTCGAGGACGGTCTCCCAGTCAGGCCGGTCCTTGCGGTACTCCTCCAGGCTGGTCCGCCGCCACACGCCCCGCACCTGGTCCGCGTCCTGCCAGAAGTTGTACAGGTACCGGCCCCGGCGGACGGCGTACGGAATCCGGTCGGCGTCGTCCAGCACCTCGCGCACCTCGCGCTCCAGCACCTTGAACCCGGGCGTTCCGGCCAGCGCCTCCACGGTCTCGGCGTTCCGCTCGCGCACCCAGGCGAGGGCGGGCTCGCCGGTTACGTCTTCCAGCCAGAGGTGGGGGTCTTCGTCGCTCATCCGCCGATTGTGCAGCACCCGGGGCGCGGTCAGCGGACACCGTCGTCGAGCGGCCGCAGGAAGCGCCGCTCGTACCGCTTGATGCAGCGGGTGTCACGGGCCAGGTCGAAGGCCGCCTGGCACTCCGGGTCGGTCATGCTGTCCGTGCGGTACTGCTCGTAGGCGGCGAACCCGGGGAACGAGAAGAGGGCGTAGGCGATGTCGCTGTCGCCCTCGCTGGGCAGGAAGTAGCCGTGGTGGGTGCCGCCGAACCGCTCGACCAGTCGCACCCAGCGGCGCCCGTACTCCTCGAAGTCGGCGAGCTTGTCGACGTCGATCTCGTACTTCAGATGAATGGTGATCACGGCCCCATCATGCCGGGCGCCGCGGCTCGCTCTCCGGCGACGGGTCTCCGTAGCGGGCGACGACCGCGGCGGCGCGGTCGCGCAGTGAGGTGCGCAGGGACCGGGGGGCCAGGGCCTCCGCGTCCGTACCGAGCTGCCACAGCGCCCATGCGGCGTGCCGGAAGTCCTGGAAGGTCACGTCCAGCCGGAGCCATCCGTCCGCGCCGGGTTCCTCGGCGCGGACGGCCAGTGCGGTGTCCAGCAGTTCCTCCCGGCGCGCCGGGTCCACGCGTACCGGCACGGTGATGTGGTCGCTGCCGGAGAGGAACCGGGCGGAGCGCTCCCGCCAGATCCGGTCCAGATCGACCCGGTTGGGCCGCTGGGCCGCTTCGGGGAGCTCCTCGGCGGCCAGCACCCGCGAGAGCCGGTAGGTGCGGTCCTCACCCTCCCGGGTGGCCAGCAGGTAGGCCCGGTCGCGTACGGTGACCAGCCCGATCGGGTCCACCGTGCGCCACTGCGGTGGCCGGCCGGTGGCCGCGTAGTGGATGCGCAGCTTGCGTCCGGCGAGCACCGCGCGCCGGACCTCGATCATGGTGGTGCCGGGTACCTCCTCGGAGACCAGCCGGCGCGAGAGCAGGTCGGTCTCCGGGTCGACGAGAAAGCGCTGGGCGGCGTCGCTCGCGGTGGCCCGGTGGCCTTCGGGCAGGGCGTCGACCACTTTGCGCATGGCCGAGGCGAGCGCCGAGCCGAGACCGAAGACCAGCTCGCCGCGCCCCGATCCGGCGGTCAGCAGGGCGAGGGCCTCGTCGTGGTTCAGACCGGTGAGCTCGGTCCGGAAACCGGGCGACAACGCGAATCCGCCGTGCCGGCCGCGTTCGGCGTAGACGGGGACGCCGGCGGCGGACAGCGCCTCGATGTCGCGCAGGACGGTCCGGGTGGATACCTCCAGCTCCTTGGCCAGGGTGTCCGCGGTCAGCCGGCCGCGCTGACGCAGCAGCAGGACCAACGAGACCAACCGGTCGGCGCGCATGCGAGAACTCTATCGACATACACGACAGAGGGTGTCGTGATTCCTTGCGAGGCTCGTCCTCACGGCGTCGGATCCGGCGCGCCGAGAGGGCCGGTGGACGTGCGTACTCCCAATGGATCGAATGGAGCTGACATGGCAGTGGAACGAACAGCGGTCAACCCGGTGACGTGGTCGGCGGACATGGGCTTCAACCAGGGCGAGGTGGTCTCCGGGCACACCCGGACCCTGTACACCTCAGGGCAGACGGCGATGAGTCGCGACGGCAAGCCCCTGCACGACGGCGACATGGCGGCTCAGCTGACGCTGAGCATCGACAACCTGGAGGCCGTGCTCGGCGAGGGCGGCATGTCCCTTGCCCACCTCGTCCGGCTCAACGTCTATACGACGGACGTCGATCTCCTCTTCCGGCACTACGGCCTGCTGGCGGCGAGGCTGGGCGCCGCCGGGGTGGCGCCGACCACCACGATGCTCGGGGTGACGCGCCTGGCCGTTCCCGGCCAGACGGTCGAACTAGAGGGCACCGCCGTCGCCTGACGCGCCTGCCCCGTACCCGTTCCTCGTCCCGGTCCGACGGGGACGAGGAACGGGAGCGTACGGGGCGACCCCGGCCCAGGGCGTGAACCACAGCGTCGCGTTGTGGCATCGGCTTCCTCGGCGGCGGCGCCTCGTACGGGGTCGGCGGCGGTACGTCCCTGTGACGGTTCCCCGCGACCGGCGCTTTGAGCCGTGTCTTCGGGTCATCGGCAGGAAGTCGGCAAATTCAGACGCCGTTCCGCACATCCTTTACGGCGTCTCGGCAGAGCCGTCTCCGCCGGTGTGCCACGATCGGAGGCATGCTAGACCACATCGCGCTCCAAGTAGCGGACCCGGCGGCGTCGGCCGCCTTCTACGACCGTGTCCTCGCACCGCTCGGCAGCACGCGGCTGCTCGACTTCGGCCAGGTGATCGGCTGGGGCACGACGCAGCCGCGGTTCTGGATCGGCCCTGTGACGACGGAAGGCACGGCCCGCGAGCTCCATGTCGCGTTCGCCGCCGCCGACCGCACGCAGGTGGAGGCGTTCTTCGCAGCCGCGGTCGCCGCGGGCGCGGAGGTCCTCCACGCCCCCCGGGTCCGGCCGGAGTACCACGCGGCGTACTAAGGCGCGTTCGTCCGGGACCTCGACGGAAACAACGTGGAGGCGGTCTGCCACAGCCCCGAGTAGCGGGCGCCGCGGCGCGCGTTCGCGGTGACGGTGGGCTACCCGACGCGGGAGTCGTCGGTCGCCGGCTGGTGGTCGTCCTCGGGGAGGTGGACGTCGTTGACCCATGTCGTGCACGCCGGGGATCTCCCGTGCCGCGATGCCCGCCACCTTGACCACGACGACATCGGCGATAAACGTCTTCCCGCGCGTCCCGGCCGGTTCGTCCGTACCGGCCTTGCCGAGGGAGATGCCGGTCGTGCCCGTCTCAGGCCCGTCCGCCCGGCGGGTGGGGCTCGGCTTCGGCGACGGGACTGTCTGCTGAGTGGTCATGTCCGTAGGTCCCTTCTCCGGGCGCCGCGGGAAGCGACGCCGTGCTGTGTGCTGTCACTTCTATGGACACCGGCTGACGGCGGCTGTGACGCACCCGCCGAGAAGACCCGGCGACCACGCCACGCCCGGGAGACCGGGCGGGCACACTGACCAGGGCACCCCGGACCGGACGCCCGGCTCCGCGGGGCACTGCGGATCGGCCGCCGCGGGGACACCGGCCCGCGGGAGGTCGACGTACGGATCGTCACGCTCACCGCCGGCCGGGCCCGGGATGTCACCCGAGCAACCCGGTCCGCGGCCCTGGGTCACCTGCAGGCCCACCAGACCCGGAGGAGGGCGTTCATCGGGCGGCAACAGACTTTGCGGCATGGGTAGATGACACCTCCGTACGGCAGAGAGGGACAGTCACGCCGTGCCCGTGAGCGCGGGCGTGCGGGCGTACTCCAGGATGCGCAGGTGCAGGGTGTCGTCCAGGGGCGCCGAGGCGAGGCGGTGGTCGCCGAGGCGTGCCGCGAGCAGGGCGCGCAGCAGTTCGACGGCTGGCCGGCCCGCCGGGTCCGGGGTGGGGCGCGCGGCGGCCCTGGTGACGGGCGATGCGGCGCAGGCAGGTGGCGGTGAGGTCGGCCAGCGGGTCGCGGCGGCTGAAGCGGATGGCGGTGACCTGTCCCAGCAGCTTTGCGTGGAGGACGAGTTCGCTTTCCGCGGGCCGCGATTGTGCGCTGTCGGAACACACGCGTACGCGGGCGCGCCATACGACCGGACATGGCAGGGGGACCGGGTGGCCGTCCCGGCAGCGGTAAGCGGCGGCCGACGGCAACGGTCAGTCGCCGCCCTCCCCCGGAGCCGGCAGGAACCTGCCCGCCTTCAGGTCGAGTTGCCCGGCGAAGTAGGCCGCCGCGTCGGGACGCATCCGGGCGAGTGCCACCATGCCCGTGATGATCACGTCGCACACCTCGTCGTGGACGTCCTCCCAGCTGTGGGAGCGACCCTTGCGGAGGTTGGTGCCCTTGGCTCCGATCACGGCCTGGGCCGCCTCCCCGAACTCCTCGCCGATCTTGAGGATTTGGAGCACCTGACTCTCCTCGGGCGGCATGCCGCGCGCGGCGTCGGCGGCGTTGAACCGGGCGGCGAGGGCACTGATGACGTCCCACGGGTCGGGTGTGGTCACGATGGGCGGTGCCTTCCTGTCAGCGGCGCAAGGACTCTACCGCTGCCGGCCCGCGCCGGGACGGGGGACACATCCTCCGACCGCACTTACCGCAGACTCGGCGGAGGCGACAGTGATGTGCGCGCCGCTTCACGGGACCCGTCTCGCAGATGCGAGATACGAGATACGAGGACGCGATCTCGGTGGCCGTGGCAGTCCGAGGGAACCGAGGGCGGCGGCGACCCACCCCCGTGGCGCGGGGGCGGTGCCCCCTGCTCCTGCTCGCGAGGCGAGGTAGGGATCACGAACGCACGCACCAGGGACGGAAGTGCGGGTGACGCCCACCACGGCACCATCGGCGTCCACCGGTGGAGCGACGTGACCGCGATCCTGCGCTAGATGCGGCGCGTCACCCGTGGCCCTGCCGTCGCCCTGACCTGCGACCCGAAGCTGGTAAGCGACTTCTGGCCGTACGCGTCCGCCCCCGAGGTCCTGGACGCCGAGGCTCGGCGCTACCCGCCCGTCGAGGAGATCGCCGCCGCTCCCGGCGGAGCCTGCGGAGTCACCGTGCGTGCAGGCTCGTCACGGTCCGGGTCCTGGCGGCCGCCTCCCCGCGGGCGGTCGGCTAGCCGCCGTCCGGCCGGGATTCGTCCGGCTCCCTCGGTACGGGCCAGCGGTGAGACACCCGTCCGGAGGCGAGCTGTTCGACGACCTCGGCCAGGTCCTGGCACGCCTGCTCGATGCGGAGCCGGATGGTGTTCTGCTCGGTGACGAGGGCCGACAGCAGCAGCGAGGTCAGGGCGGCGGCCCCGTTGAGGGCTTGGAGGTTGGCCATGCCCTGGAGCAGCGTGTGGTCGCGGAACGGGCCGAGCCGGCCGATCGCTGCCGCGTTCGCCAGGACGGACACCAGCAGCATGCACGGCGCGCTGCCGGCCAGCTGGAAGCGCAGGGCGGCCCAGATCAGGAGCGGGAAGACGAGGAAGAGCACCGCCAGGTCGCTCCTGGTCGCCAGGAGCGTGATCCCGACGGCGGACACGGCCAGGGCGCACACCTCGGCCCACCGGTACATCTCCAGCGGCAGGCGGGCCTTGCGCAGCACCAGGAGCAGGGGCGTGATCACGAGCACGCCCATGGCGTCACCGGCCCACCACGTCCACCACACGGTCCAGAACCCGCCGTCCGGCAGGGCGCCGATGAGCTCCAGCAGCCCCGCCCCGACGGTGGCGCTGATCAGCATCGGCACCAATCCGCCGAGGAATACCAGGGCGACGCCGTCGCGCAGCCGGCCGAGCTCGATGCGGAAGCCGACGCGCCGGAGCATCAGGCAGGCGCACACGGGGGCGAGGGTGTTGCCCGCGACGATCCCGAGCCCGACGGGGTCGACGGGGCTGATCGACTGGATGACGAGCAGGGCGCCGATCGCGATTCCCGGCCAGACGCCCAGGCCCAGCCATAGCAGGCAGCCCAGGGCGATGCCGGTGGGCGGCCACAGCGGCGTGACGACCGCCCCCTCGACGACCACCTGCTGGAGCAGGCCGATGCGCCCGCCCGCGTAGTAGGCGGCGGCCACGGCGACGATCCGAAGCACAGCCGGTAACAGACGTCGGAAGCCCTCGGTGCGCATCACTGCATCAGACAACAGTCAGCGGTCGCCGTCGGCGCGTGACACGCGCTACGGCGCCCGCCGCGTCACCCGATCCGGACGGGACCGCCCTCGTGCCGCAGCACGAGCACCGCGGCGTCGTCCTCGTGGCCGGTCGAGTCGGCCACCTTCATCACCTCGGCCGCGAGCTCGCCGGGGTCCGCGCCGGCGCCCTCCCGGATCACCTCGGCCACCCGGGCCAGTCCGGCTTCGATCGGGAAGGAGGGGCCCTCCACCACACCGTCGGTGACCAGGACGAACGAGCCGGCGGCCGTCAGCGGCAGACGGGTGACCGGGTACTCGGAGCCCGGCAGCATGCCGAGCGGAAGGCCTCCCTCGTCCTCCACGACGCCGTACTCTCCGCTCGTCGTGGCCCAGACGCCGGGCACGTGGCCCGCGCGGGCGCTCTGGATCTCCCAGGTCACGGGGTCGAAGCGGACGAAGGTGCAGGTCGCGAAGAGGTCGCAGTCGACCGACAGCAGGAGTTCGTTGGCCCGGCTCAGCACCTCGCCCGGGTCGGCGGCGGAGGCGGCCACGGCGCGTACGGCGATGCGGACCTGTCCCATGAAGGCCGCCGCCTCGACGTCGTGGCCCTCCACGTCGCCGATGGAGAAGCCGAGGGCGCCGCTGGGGAGCCGGAATCCGTCGTACCAGTCGCCGCCCACGCTCAGGCCGTGTCGGGCGGGTGCGTACCGGGCGGCCGTGCGCAGCCCCGGCAGCGCGGGAAGGGAGGCGGGCAGGATCTCGCGCTGCAGTGCCTCGGCCAGCTCCACCCGGGCCTGGTGGAGCTCAGCTCCCTCCCTGGCCTGGGCGGTCAGCCTCCCGAGCCGTGTCAGCAAGTCGTCCGCGGTCTCCGACCGCGTGGACTTATGGGAGGTCATGGAGCGCTCCGAGGGACGTCCGCTTCGGGGCCCCGGCACGAAACCCCGCCTCATCATATTTCGACCGCCCGACAATCACACCGCGAGCGGCGGTCAGCCGCTGCGGGCCGCCTGGAAGGCACGGCGGTACGCGTGGGGGCTGGTACCGACGAGGCGCTTGAAACGGTCCCGGAAAGCGGTGGGCGACCCGAAGCCGACCTGGGTGGCGATCCGGTCCACGGGGTGCGCGGTGGTCTCCAGCAGGTACTGGGCCTGGCGGATCCGCGCACGGTGCAGCCACTGGAGGGGGGAGGTGCCGGTCTGCTCGCGGAAGCGCCGGTTCAGGGTACGGATGCTCATGCCCGCCCGCGCGGCGAGGTCGTCGAGGGTCAGGTCCCTGCGGGCGTTGTCCTCCATCCACCTCAGGAGGGGTTCGATCACCGAGCCGCGTGGGGCCGGTGGCTGCTCGTGGACGATGAACTGGGCCTGGCCGCCTTCCCGTTCGAGGGGCATGACGGCCAGCCGGGCGGCGTCGGCGGCCACGGCCGAGCCCAGGTCGGACCGGATCAGGTGCAGGCACAGGTCCAGCCCGGCGGCGGCCCCGGCCGAGGTGAGCAGCCGGCCGTTGTCCACGTAGAGCACATCGGGGTCGACGTCGACGGCGGGGTGGCGGGCGGCGAGCTCGGCGGCGGCGAGCCAGTGGGTGGTGGCCCGCAGCCCGTCCAGGAGGCCGGTGGCGGCCAGGACGAAGGCGCCCGTACAGATGGAGGCGAGCCGGGTGCCGTGGGCGGCCGCGCGGCGCAGCGCGTCGAGGACCTCGTCGGGGACGGGGGCCGAGGGGTCGCCCACGCCGGGGACGATGATCGTGTCCGCCTCGTCGAGCGCGGCCAGCGGCCAGGGCGCGCGCAGGGTGAAGGCTCCGGCGTCGACCTCCTCGGCGGGCGCGCAGACGCGGACGCGGTAGGCGGGGCGGCCGTCGGGGAGCCGGGTGCGCCCGAAGACGTCGATCGGGGTGGACAGGTCGAACGGGATGACCCCGTCCAGGGCGAGGACGGCCACGGTGTGCATGGCCCAACCATAGGGGTCCACCGGACTGGAATCCGACATTGCGGCCCACCCGAAGGCATTTCTTCCCAGGTCAGGTGTCTGCCGCAGCTCTTGGCCAGAACCCGTTGGCATCTGGCATTCCAGCCACTACAGCGCGACCACGCCGCTGACTACGGTCGGTGTCGGCGCCGGTTGCGGCGCCGTCACCGGGGGATCCCCACCGGTGCCCACAGAGAGGAACCGCTCCGGATGCTGTGCCAGATCGTGCTGTTCGACGGATTCGACCCGCTGGACGTCGTCGCCCCCTACGAGGTCCTGTTCGCCGGCGGGGTCGCCGCGCCGGGCGCGCTCCGGGTGGAGCTGGTCTCGGCGGAGGGCCCGCGCGAGGTGCCCAGCGGCTCGGGGCTCCTCACCCTGCGGGCTACGGCGGCGCTCGACCCGCGACGCGTGGACCTCGTCCTCGTCCCGGGAGCAGTGGGTCCGCTCGGCGACGGCGCGGACCCCGACGCCCCGGACCTCGACGGCGCGGGGTGCGGGGATTCCGTCCCGGCCCTGCTCGCCCGCGCCGTGCGGACGGGACTGCCGGCCCTCCTCAGGGAGGCGCTGGAGCGTCCCGGTGCGATCGTGGCCACCGTGTGCGGCGGCTCCGCGCTCCTCGCCGCGGCCGGGCTGATCGAGGGGCGGCACGCGACGACGAACCACCTCGGCCTGCGCCTGTTGGAGGCGTCCGGCGTGATCGCGGTCGACGCCCGTGTGGTCGACGACGGAGACCTGGTGGCGGGCGCGGGCGTCACCTCGGGCCTGGACCTGGGCCTCTACCTGCTGGAGCGCGAGCTCGGCCCCCGGATCGCCCACGCCGTGGAGCAGCTCTTCGCCCACGAGCGCCGGGGCACCGTCTGGCGTGCCGCCGGGCCGGTGCCCGCCGGCTTCTGACGGCCCGTACCCCACCCCACCGACCCCGCCGTCACCGACCCCGCCGTCACCGACCGTCGCGCCCGGCGCCCAGCGAAAGCACCGCGACCCCCATGACGAAGTTCCTCCTGACCGTCCACGTCCTGGCCGCCATCATCACCATCGGTCCCGTGACCGTGGCGGCCAGCATGTTCCCGCCCGCCGCCCGCCGCGCCCTGGCGGCGCCCGACGACGCGGCGGCCCGCGCCACGGTGCTGACCCTGCACCGCATCTGCCAGGTCTACTCCGTGGTCGCGGTCTCCGTACCGGTGTTCGGCCTCGCGACCGCCAACAGCCTCCACGTACTCGGCAGTCCCTGGCTCCTGACGTCGATCGCACTGACCGTCGCCGCCGCGGCGGTGCTCGCCGCGCTCGTCCTGCCGCGGCAGAGCGGCCTGCTGGACGCCCTCGACGGCACGGGGGGCGGCCCGGACGCCGCGGCCGTGCGGCGGGCCGCGGGGCGGCTGGGGATGTACACGGGGGTCTTCAACCTGCTCTGGGCCACCGTGACCGTACTGATGATCGTCCGCCCGGGTTCGACCACGGGCGCCTGAGGGCGGGGGTCGCGGGGCGGGAACCCCGGGCGGCCGCCCGCCGGGGACGGTTCAGCCGGCCCGCAGCACCGGATCCAGGAACTCCGCCGGTGTCGTGGTGCCGCGCTCAACGCTGGCGCCGTCACCGAAGCCCACCCGGCCGGAGGCGATGCCGGCGTACATCTCCGCGTAGAGCTCCGCGACGGCGGGCGGGAACCCCATCCCGGTGAACGCCGCGACCGCCGCCTCGGCGCCATGAGGAAGGCGCCTACCGCCCCGGTAAGGGCCTCGGTCAGGGCGGCGGTGTCGGCCCGCCGCGGCTCCGTCGGCGAGCCAGGGCGCGGCCTTCTCCTGCGAGCGGACGATGACGCGGCTCGCCCGGCTCGATGAGGGCGCGCGCTGCGGCCGATCCGACGTGACCGGTGACTCCTGCGACGTCAACGCGATCCGGGCGGCGGGCGGCGACATCGTCCAGTCCATCGGCGGCTGGCAGGGCAACAAGCTCGGCCCCAACTGCGCCACCCCCGAGGCCCTGGCCGGCGCCTATCAGAAGGTGATCGACGCGTACGGTCTCAAGGCCATCGACGTCGACATCGAGAACACCGACGAGTTCGAGAACGCGGTGGTCCAGGACCGCGTCCTGGGCGCCCTCAAGATCGTCAAGCAGAACAACCCGGGGCTCAAGACGATCCTGACCTTCGGGACCAGCGCCACGGGTCCCACCTCGTGGGGCAACCGCCTGATCGAGCAGGCCAAGGCACTGGGCGCCGACATCGACGTCTTCACCATCATGCCGTTCGACTTCGGCAACGCCTCGACGGACATGTACGCCAGCACCGTCAGCGCCACCGAGGGCCTCAGGACCAAGCTCAAGTCCACCTTCGGCTGGGACGACGCCACGGCCTACGCGCACATCGGCATCTCCGGCATGAACGGCATCAGCGACACCCAGGAGACCACCACCGTCCAGAACTGGACCGGCATCCGCGACTGGGCCAACTCCCACCACATCGCCCGGCTCGCCTTCTGGTCGGTCAACCGCGACCGCGGCTGCCCGGGCGGCGGGCTGCAGGAGACCTGCTCCGGCATCGCCCAGAGCGACTGGCAGTTCACCGCCATCACGGCCGGCTTCACCGGCTGACCCGTACCGCCGCTCCGCCGTCCCGCCGTTCCGCGCTTCGGCCCTCGTACCGGAGCGCGGACGCGTCAGGGGGTGACGATGGGAAAGCCGGTGTCGGCCGTGTCGAGGGCGGCGCTCAACCGGGCCAGCGCGCCCGCGTCGCCGGTGCTGGTGACGCCGTCCGGTTCCTGTCCGCCCAGGACGGCCAGCAGCTGCGGCTTGGTGAGGACCAGCGTGAGCTCGGCCGGCCCCTCGGCGGGCGGCCCTCGTTGAGCAGCCGCAGAGTCTGGTCGTGGAGGTACGCGTACAGGTCCCGCCGGGTGCGCAGGTACGTCGTGATGCGCTCGGTGCCCCAGGTGGGCCAGTGGTGCGAGGCGAAGGCGGGTCGGTGTCGGCGGCGGGGCGGCTGCTCACCGAACACGCGGCGGTCATCGGGAAGCAGATCGCCGAGGCGGAGACCGCCCTCTCCGATCTCCGGGCGGGCCGCACCGGGCGGCTCGCCGTCCGCTACGTCGCCACCGCGGGCGCCGCCCTCGTGGCCCCGGCGCTGGCCGAACTGCGGAGCGCCCACCCGGAGGTGTGGATCGATCTGCGGATGACCGATCCGGAGGACCCGCTGCTGGAGGTGGAGCAGGGCCGCGCCGATATCGCCCTCGTCATCGCGCCCCGGACACGGCCGCGGGACGACGTGCACCTGGTCCACCTGCTCGACGACGCGTACGACGCCGTCCTGCCGGCCGGGCACCGGCTCGCCGCGCGGGAGGTGCTCGGGCTCGTGGACCTCGCGGAGGAGCCGTGGGTCGGCAGCGAGCCGCCCGGCCCCTGTCTGGAGCCGGTGCTCGAAGCCTGCGCGGCGGCGGGTTTCAGCCTCGACTTCGTGGTGGTGGAGAGCGAGGACTACCCGACGGCTCAGGGATTCGTCGCGGCCGGACTGGGCATCGGCCTGATGCCCAGGATGGGGCTGGGGAACCGTCATCCGGGGGTCGTGGTGCGCGAGGTGCGCGAGGTGCGCGACCCCCGCCGGTCAGGGCCGTCTACGCGGCGGTCCGCAAGGTGTCGATGGGCCGACCCGCCGTGCGCGACCTGCTCGACGCGCTCCGGCAGGGCGCCGCTCCCCCGGCCGGCGCCGCGGGGCCGGAAGCCGCCTCGGGCGCCCGCCGCTGACGCGCGGGCGCGTGAGGGCGCGGGGCCCGGGGGAGGTGGCGTACGACGAGGTGCAGCCGCGTACGGTGCAGCCGCGTACGGGGTGCAGAGCCCCGGGCCCCCCACGGCGCCCCAGGGCAGCGTCTCAAGGGGCCGCGCCTCACCCCGTACCGGACCCGCCGTCCTCCGTCTGCGGCCGGGGGCCGGCCTCGGCGTCGGGCACCTCGGCCGCCGCCGGGTCCAGGATGCGGTTGAGGAAGTTCCGCGTGCGTTCCTCCCGTGGGTTGCCGACCACCTGCGCCGCCGGGCCCTGCTCGACGACCACTCCGCCGTCCATGAACACGACGCGGTCCGCGACCTCGCGGGCGAAGCCCATCTCGTGGGTGACGACCATCATCGTCATCCCCTCGCCCGCCAGCACCCGCATCACCGACAGCACCTCACCGACGAGTTCGGGGTCGAGCGCCGACGTCGGCTCGTCGAAGAGCATCACCTCCGGCCCCATCGACAGGGCCCGTGCGATGGCGACCCGCTGCTGCTGGCCGCCGGACAGCTGCGCCGGGTAGGCGTCCGCCTTGTCGGCGAGGCCCACGCGTTCGAGGTTCTCCAGGGCGACGGCGGCGGACCGCGCCTTGTCCCTGCCCAGCACCCGCCGCTGGGGCAGGGTGAGGTTCTCCGTCACGCTCACGTGCGGGAAGAGGTTGAACTGCTGGAATACCATGCCGATGCGGCGGCGTACGGCATCGATGTCGACGTCGAGGTCGGTGACCTCGGTGCCGCCCACGAAGACCCGGCCGTCGCTCGGCTCCTCCAGGAGGTTCACGCAGCGCAGCAGCGTCGACTTGCCCGAGCCCGAGGGCCCGATGACGCACACGACCTCGCCGCGGGCGACCTCCAGGTCGATGCCGCGCAGGACGTGGTTGTCGCCGAAGGACTTGTGCAGCCCCCTGATCTCGATCTCCGGCCGGTCCGTGGCCATCGTGTCGTCCACCGTCTCCGTCTTCCGTGGCATCTGGTCCTCACGCGGCCTTGTCCGCGCGGGCCTCGAGGCGGCGCACCACGAAACTCAGCGGCACGGTCACCAGGAGGTAGCAGAGGCCCGCGACGAGGATCGGGGTGGAGTTGGCGGTCTGGCTGGCGAGGTCCCGTCCGAACTTCGTCAGTTCCCGCTCCTGCAGGGTCACGCCCAGGAACAGCACCAGCGAGGAGTCCTTGAACAGCAGGACCAGTTCGTTCGTCAGCGGCGGGATGACGATGCGGAAGGCTTGCGGGATGATCACCGACACCATGGCGCGGGCGTGCGAGAAGCCCAGCGAACGGGCCGCCTCCATCTGGCCCTTGGGAACCGCCTGGATGCCCGCCCGGATCGTTTCCGCCATGTACGCCGCGGCCACCAGGCCGAGGCCGAGCGCCACCTTGCCGTACGTACCACCGGGGATCTCGGTGCCGGGGAACGCCAGCGGAACCGCCACGCCCACGAAGATGAAGATCAGCAGGGCGGGAAGGCCCCGGAAGAGTTCGATGTAGACGCCGGCGACCCAGCGGTACGGGGCCACCGAGGACAGCCGCATCATCGCGATGACGAGGCCGAGCACCAGCCCGAACAGGAACCCGGACGTCGTGTAGATCACCGTGTTGCGCAGGGCGATGGTGATGATGTCCGGAAAGAGTCGGAGCGCCAGGTCCTTCTGCGCGAACTGGTTCTGGAGCCGGTCCCAGTCGGCGAGGACGCCGATCAGGACCAGCACGGCGACGAAGACGGCGTACTGGATGCCCTGCGAGATCCGGCGCCGCTGCCGCCGGGTCAGGCGAGACGTCACGGCGCGGCCTGGGGCAGCGGCCCGATCCACTGCTCGTAGAGCTTCTTGTAGGTGCCGTCGGCCTTGGCGTCCGTGATCGCCTTGTCGATCGCGGCCACGAGGGCGCTGTTGCCCTTCTTCACCGAGAAGCCGTACTGCTCACCGGTCTCGATGTTCTGCCCGAGCGTGAACTCGGCGGCGTTCTTCGGGTCCTTGAGCCAGCCCTGGACGACCGGGTAGTCGATGACGACCGCGTCGACCTGGCCGGTGCGCAGTCCGTTGAGCACCGCGTCCGAGCTCTCGAAGGCGACCGGGTCGAAGCCCTGGGACTTGGCGTAGCTCTCGCCGGTGGTCTCGGCCTGGGCGCCCAGCTTCTTCGACTTGGCCTTGACGTCGGCGAGGGAGGTGACGCCGCTCTTCTTCGTGGCGAGGAGCGCCTGCGTCGCGTCGAAGTAGGGGACGGAGAAGTCGACGTTCTTCTTTCGCTCGTCGGTGATCGTCATGCCGGCCGCGGCGAGGTCGCACTCGCCGGAGTTGAGGAAGGCGCCGGTCTTGAAGTTCTCGAAGGGCGTGTCGAGGATCTTCTGCTCGACCTTGAGCCTGCTCGCGACGAGGTCGACGAGCGCCACGTCGAAGCCGACGACCTTGCCGTCCTGCTCGAACTGGAACGGCGGGTAGGGCAGGTGGGTGCAGGTGGTCAGGTGACCCTTCTCGACTACGGGTACCCCTCCCGCGGCCTCGCCGGCACCTTCGCCGCCCGAGGAACAGCCCGCGACGAGGAACACGCCCGCGGTCGCGGCGCCGGCTGCGGTGCGGATCCGGAAGGTACTGCGGCGACTGCGGTTTCCTCTGGCCGTCCGGAACACGGTTGACCTCCACGAGTGCGGGGCGTGCGGCGGTCCCGGGACGAGACCGTCCGCCGAGATCGTAAGCCACGGGTGGCGTGCGACGAGGGATCATTCGTGATGCGTTCCGGGGAGGGGCACACACATCCGGCCATGATCGGCGATGCCCGTGGACGTGCCCTCCGGCACTCCCTGATCCGGCGCTCGCCCGGTGCGACCGACCGGCTCGTGGTCTGAGGTACGGCCACGGGGGGGCCGGGCGGGGCGGCCGGGCTCGGGACCGGGCGGCGGCGGGGCGGCCGGGCCCGGGGACGGGGCGGCGGGCCCGGGGCGGGGCGGGACGCGGGGACGGGGTGCCCCGCCGCATCTGCTGCCGCAACCGCCGGCGCGTGGGACGCTGGAAGGGCCAACCGGGCCTGAACGACCCCGTGCGGCCCGGCCGACCTACGGACCCCGCCATGCGCCAGTTGCCGTTCCTCGCCTCCCGTACCGTGCCGGCGGCACTCGCCGGCGCCGCGCTCGCCGTCCTGATGGCGGCTCCGAGCGTGCCCGCGTTCCCGTCCCAGCCCGCCGCGGCACCTGCCCGGGCCGTCGCCCTCGTGCAGACCGCCACGGTGTCCATCCCCGCCATCGGCGTGTCGGGGCTGCCCGTGATCCCGTACCCGGGCAGCCCCGACGACGCCCCGGGCACCCGGATCCAGGACCAGGGGGCCGCGGCCAGCCCGTACGGTCCGGCCGGCGGTGTCGGTCCCGGCGACGTGGGCAACTACATCGTCACCGGGCACCGCGTCGCGGCGGGCGGACCACTGCGGGCCCTGCCGTCGCTGCCGACGGGCGCTTCCGTGTTCGTGACGGCCGGCGGCGTGACGTACCAGTACACGATCACCTCGACCCGGACGACATCGTTCCGGTCGCCGGCCTCCATGGCCGCGCAGCGCGCCGCGGTTCCCGGCTCCCCCGGCGCGGCCCCGACCCGGGCGATGATCACGGTGACCACCTGCCTCACGCCCGAGGACGACGCGGCGGGCAACTTCTGGCGGGACGCGCAGAACAATCCCGAACACCGTCTCGACAAGATCGGTGTCCTCACCGGCACCAAGCCCTGACGCCAACGCGGGCCGTGCTCTGGCCTGATGGGGTGAAGCGGCACGCATTCTGCCGCTGGCTCGGCCCGGTGCGGCCCCCTGGGGCGCGCGGCCCCCGCGTGCCGGTCCCCGGCGGCGCGCGTCCGGGGCGGCCGGACTCCGCTTGACTGGTGCGCGGCGCGGCAGGTAGGGAGATGCTGTCACGGCACAGGGTTCGAAACGGGGGAAACATGAAGCCGCTCGAAACGGGCGATCCCATCGCGGTCGGCGACGGCCGCTATCGGCTGGTGGGACGGCTCGGGCAGGGGGGCATGGGCGTGGTCTACCTGGGCCGCTCCCCGTCCGGCCGCGCCGTGGCCGTCAAGGTTGTACGTCCCGAACTGAGCACGGAGCCCGGCTTCAAGCAGAGGTTCGCCGCCGAGGTCGCGGCCGCCCGCCGGGTCGGCGGCTTCCACACGGCGCCCGTCGTCGACGCCGATCCGGAAGGGGACCCGGCCTGGCTGGTGACGGCCTTCGTGCCCGGCCCCACCCTGCAAGCGGTCCTCGCCCGTGTCGGGGCGCTCCCCGTGGACACGCTCACGGTCCTGGCGGCCGGTCTCGCCGAGGCGCTGGAGGCGATCCACCGGGCCGGGGTCATCCACCGCGACCTCAAGCCCGCGAACATCATCGTCGCCGAGGACGGGCCGCGCGTCATCGACTTCGGCATCGCGCGCGCTCTGGACGGGACGGCGCTGACCCAGACCGGGCTGCAGATCGGCACCCCGGGGTTCCTGGCGCCGGAGCAGCTCACCAGCGGCGTCGTCACTCCCGCGGTGGACATGTTCGCCCTGGGAGTGGTGCTCGCCCAAGCCGCGGGCGGTTCCCCCTTCGGCGACGGCCCGTCGGCGGCCCGGCACTACAAGGTCGTGCACGAGGAACCGGACCTGGCCGCCGTCCCCGACGAACTCCGCGCGGCCATCGCCGCCTGCCTGTCCAAGGACGCCGCGGACCGGCCCACCCCGACGGCGTTCCTCGGCCGCCTGACGATCCGCCACCCGGCCGGTGACTGCTGGCTGCCGGACGCGGCGACGCAGCTGCTGCCCCGGTACGACCCGACGAAGCAGCCGGGCGCGGCCGAGGCGCCGAACACGCCGGGCTCTCAGGGTGCGTCGCGGGTGATCCCGGCGCCGGAACTCGCGCCAACGCGCCCGGAGGTCGCGGATACGGCCGCTCCGGACCCCAGTGCCGTCGCGACGACGGCTCCCGACCCCCGTACGGAACCTCCGCGGGCTGCCGCGGCCTCGGCGGCCTCGGCGGCCTCGGCAGCGGACGCCGCTCCGGGAACCCGGCCCGCCGTCGCGGCCTCCCCGCACCCCACCGCACCCGGAACCGCAACCGACGCGCCGACACCGGCACCCGTACCCGTACCCGTACCCGTACCCGTACCCGTACCCGCGAACGGTTCCGCAGCCGATCCGGGGCACGTGGGCCACGGCCCCGTTGGCGCGGGTCCGTGGCAGGCCGTCACCGTGCCGGGCGAGCCCGACACCGCGCGCCCCCGGAGCGAGACCCCGCCGCGGCGCGGCCGCCGCGCGGTGGTCGCGGCGGCGCTCGTGGCCGCTCTCGCGGCCGGCGGCCTGTTCGTGTGGCAGCCCTGGAACGGGTCCTCCGACGACGGCGCCAAGCCCGGCGCCGTCACTCCCAGCGGCAGCGACACCGCGTCGGCCCCGGCCCCCTTCCCCACCGACCCCGTGCTGATCCGGCTGGACACGGCCCCCGGCTGGCCCGCGACGTGCCACGGCGTGATCGCTCGCCGCGACGCGGGGACCGACGCCCCCCGCCGGCTGATCCCCGGGGACGCCTGCGACGTCCTGCCCCAGTGGTCCCCCGACCGCGCGTCGTTCGCCTTCACCCGCACCACGTCCGAAGGCACCGCCGTCTGGACCGCGAACGCCGACGGCTCGAACGCGCGGCGGATCGCCGCCATCGCCGGCGGCAGGGTCTCGTGGTCGCCCGACGGCACCCGGCTTGCCGTGCTGCGCAAGAAGGACGGCGTACAACAACTGTTCGCGGTGAACGTCGCCGACGGATCGGCTCAGCAGCTCACCACGGGCACCGGACCCGTCGAGGACCCGGCGTGGTCACCGGACGGCCAGCACATCGCCGTCTGTCTGGAGGCCGGTCCCGAGAACTGGCAGATCCACCTGGTCGACCCGACCGCGCCGGGCCGCGCCCCCCAGCAGCTGACCCGGCTTCCCCACCCCGCGCTCGATCCCGTGTGGTCTCCGGACGGCGGCAGCTTCGTGTACACCGCGGGCACCTCCGGCAAGGGAACCCAGGGCGACATCCGCCTCGTGGGCGCGGACGGCGCCGACGACCGCGACCTGGTGGCCACCGGTGAGCACGAAATGGACCCGTCCTGGTCCGTCGACGGCAACTGGGTCGCCTTCGTCCGCGGCCCGTACGAGAAGCCGGTGGTCTGGGCCGTCCGCACCGACAAGACCGGAGAGCGCGCCCTCACCAGCGGCGGCGCCTCCGAAGCCCACCCGTCCTGGCGCTGAGCCCGACGGGCACCGCGGTCGGGCGCACGGTCCGTGCGCCCGACGCCGGCGTCAGGGGCCCGTCGGCCGTGCGGTGATCATTCACCCGACGGGGACGGCCGCCGCACGTTCGCCGGGGGCCGGCAGGCCGCTGCCGCCGGTGGGGCCGGGGGTGGACCAGGTGCCGGAGGCGTCTACAACGGCGCGGGCGAGGAGCGCCCCGGCCACGGGGTTGACCACTTCGGACCAGGTCATCGAAGTCGGCGGGGTGGATGACCGCATGACCGCGGAGGAGGCGTCGCCCCTCCCGGCGCCGGAGGCCGCACGCCCCGACCGGGTGGAGCCCCCGCCCTGGCCGCGAGGCCGACTCCTCACCCGCTCGGCCACGGCGTGAGCCTCCCCGTCCGCGAGCGGGCCCGGTTCCGTACGCGGCTCCGCGCGGGCCGCGCGTAAGGACGCGGATCGGGGGCACGCGGGCTGCACAGCGCCGAGTCGAGGGATCGCCGTTCCGGCGGCCGATCGGCCGGCACGGACCGCTGTCCTTGCGCACGTGCGGAGCGAAACGGATACGGGCGTGGCGCGGAGCCCGCCACAGCGAGGAGGTTGCGGTGAACCAGGCATGGGTGCATCTGCTGGTCATGGCTGTTGCTCTGGCCGTCCTGTTCCGTGAGTTCGCCCGGAGCGGCGAACGGTGAGGCTCCGGCGACGGAGCTGACCGGGCGGCGCCCGGGCCGTCACCGGACCGCCCGCACTCCGTCGGGCGCCGACCGTCGCGCCGGGATTCGAGAACCGATCCCGGTGTCCGACAGGCAGTTCCGCAACGAAAACGAGAAGAAGGAATCCGTGGTGAATCCACCTCGATCGCTCGGCCCGAGCGGATGGTTCGGCCGGGCCAAGGCGGGGGTCGCGGGCTTCAGTGAGCGCCGCGCCCAGCTCCAGGCCCGCCAGGAAGCGGAGTACGTCGAGGCGTGGGACGACGCCCTTCACCTCGAGGGGCAGCGTTCGGACCGCATAGCGGCCCGGGACGCGGCCGCCGCGGTGCCGTGGGGCGTGCGCGTGGCGGCGGAAGCCGGCTGGCGACTGCTGGTACTGGCCGCCAGCGTCTGGGTGCTGATGCGGGTGATCGGCGCGGTGCGGCTGGTCGTGCTCGCCTTCGCCGTGTCCCTCCTGATCACCGCGCTGCTCCAGCCGACCGTCGCGCGGCTCCAGCGGCGCGGCGTCCCGCGCGGGCTGGCCACCGCGCTGACTGCCGTGTTCGGGTTCGTCGTCCTCGGACTCGTCGGATGGTTCGTCGTCTGGCAGGTCCTCGATAATCTCGGCACCCTCTCCGGACGGGTCCAGGAGGGCATCGGGGAGCTCAAACAATGGCTCGTCAACAGCCCGCTGCACGTCACGGAAGGCCAGATCAACGACATTGCCGACCGGCTGAGCGACAGCATCGGGACGAGTACGAGCGAGATCACCTCCACCGGTCTGCAGGGCGTGACCGTACTGGTCGAAGGGCTCACCGGGCTGCTGCTGGCGATGTTCTGCACCCTCTTCCTGCTGTACGACGGCACGCGCATCTGGGAGTGGACCCTCAAGCTGGTCCCGTCCTCGGCCCGTCCGGGTCTGGCGGGAGCCGGGCCGCGCGCCTGGCGGACGCTCACCGCGTACGTCCGCGGAACCGTCATCGTCGCCCTGATCGACGCCGTGTTCATCGGCGTCGGCATCTACATCCTCGACGTACCCCTCGCCGTTCCCATCGCCGTCCTGATCTTCCTGGCGTCGTTCATCCCCCTGGTCGGTGCGGTCGCCTCGGGGGCGCTGGCGGTCGTCGTCGCCCTCGTCACCCAGGGGGTCTTCACCGCGCTCATGGCGTTGGTGATCGTCCTCGTGGTGCAGCAGATCGAGGGGCACGTCCTCCAGCCGTTCATCCTCGGGCGGGCGGTGCGGGTCCATCCCCTGGCCGTCGTCCTCGCAGTCGCCACCGGTGCCACCGTCGCGGGGATCGGCGGAGCCGTCGTAGCGGTGCCGCTCGTCGCCGTCGCCAACACCGTGGTCGTGTACCTCCGGGCGCGCGGCGCGTCGGGAACCGCGACGCCGGACAGCACCGATGCCGCCGCCGCGAACGAGGGCCTGGTCGGAGCGGATCTCCCCGGCGGGGACGGACACGGCGACGGGCACCAGGACACCGGCGCCCCCCGACAGACAGGCGACGGCGCGCAGCCATAGCCGCAACCGAGCCGTAGCCGAAACCGTTGCCGTTGCCGTTGCCCGTTGCCGTACGGCGGTCCGCCGCTCAGGGCTCGGCGGTCACCGCTCAGCGGGTGCGGCGGCGGGAGTTCCCCTGGTGGGGACGCCGGCGGGCGACGGCCTCGGGCGCCGCTTCCGGGGACGAGAACCCGCCGGGCACCGCCACCCGCGCCGGAACGGATCCCGCGGGGGCTTCGGCGGTGCTCTGGTCCGGAGCCGGCGCCGCCGCCCCGGCAGGCACGGCACGGCCCGCGGCCGGTCGCTGGGAGCGGCCGAGGACCGTGGTGTGCGAGATCAGCGGCGCGCACGCCTGGCAGATCTCCGCGAGGGTCCACACCTGGCCGACGGCGGGGTTGTGGACGAGGAGCAGCAGCGGGGCGCCGGAACATCCCGTTCGGGTGTGCTCGTGGAACGCGCACTCGGCGGCCCGGCAGGCGCACGCGGCGTTGGGCCGGACCGTCGCGAGGCGCGCGTGGGCGCGGACGTGCTCGGCGGCGAAACGCCGCATGGCCGCGACGTCCTTCGAGCGGGGCGGCATGCGGCACGCCTCGACGCCGCAGGAGACGGAGACGGTGTGGTCTCCGTGGCCGGTCAGGCGGACCGTCCAGGTCCGCCCCGAGACACGAGATCCGGGAATCATGGTCAAGGGAGGGCCGTCCGTTCAGGTATGTGGTGGCATGCCAGCCGTTCGACGGGGAGCGTGGTGGTGTGTCACGCGGGCTCGGTCCGGTACGGACACACGCCGGCGGCCGGGCCGCGAGGCGTAGTACGTCGCGTCGAGGAGGGGACATGTGGCCGAACACGGCCTACTCGTCTTTTTCGCACGTGGCCGGGCACCTGTCAACGGCGGCCCACCGGGGCGCTGAGAGGCACGGAGGGCGCAGGGCCCCGGTGCCGGTGATCGTGTTGGCCCGGACGGGTGTCCTCGCCCCGTCCGGGCCCGGTGTGTGCGACGGCCCGGACCGGACGCCACGGGGCGCGCCGGCCGGCGCGCCGGTTCAGTCCTTCACCGCTCCGCCGAGGCCGGAGACCAGGTGGCGTTGGACGAGCACGAAGAAGACCAGCACCGGCACCGTCATGACGGTGGACCCGGCCATGATGCCGCCCCAGTCGTTCTCGTCCGGTTTGAAGAACACCAGCAGGGCCATCGGGAGGGTCGACTGCGAGGTGTCGCTGATGATGAACGACTTGGCGAAGAGGAAGTCGTTCCACGTGGAGATGAAGGAGAAGACGCTCGTCGCCACGAGCCCCGGGAAGACCAGGGGGAAGAGGATCTGCCACAGGAAGCGCGTGCGGCTCGCGCCGTCGATGTACGCGGCCTCCTCCAGCGCCTCGGGCACCGCCTTGACGAAACCGCGGAGCATCCAGATCGCGAACGGCAGCGAGAACGCGATGTGGGGCAGTACGAGCGACCAGAGCGTGTTGAGCTGCCCCGTGTCCCTCATCAGGAAGAACAGCGGGATGGTCAGGGCCTCGATGGGCACCATCTGCGCGACGAGGAACATGATGAGCAGGGTCGTACGGAATCGGAAGCGGAAGCGGCTGACCGCCGTCGCCGCGAGGAACGCGATCAGCGCGGAGGCGAGGACGACGGTTCCCGCGACGAAGAGGCTGTTGAGGAAGTAGCGCCCGAATTCCTGCTGCTCGAAAACCCGGCGGAACGAGTCGAGCGACGGGGACAGCGTCCACGGGCGTGTCTCGGTCGACTGGATCTCACCGGCCGGTTTGAAGGCGGAGAGCACCATCCAGTACAGCGGGAACGCCACGACCACCGCGACGACGATCGCGGACGTCTCCGCGGCCAGCCGCCACGGGCGGCGCACGCGCGGCCTTCCCGTCCGGGCCGCGCCCGCCCCGGCTGCCTTCGCGGCCTCGGGGGGTGTGGGAGGCGTGGCGGTGGGGAGCGTGCCGGTGCGGCTCACAGTTCTTCTCCCTGACGTCGCATGAGGCGCAGATAGACGAGGGTGACGGTCAGCAGGATCAGCAGCATGACGATGCCGATCGCCGAGCCCAGGCTGTACTGCGAGGACGCGAAGGCCTTTTGGTACGCGTAGACGTTGAGGACGAGGTTCTGTCCGGCGATGCCTCCGCCGGCGGTCATCACGTAGATCTGGGTGAAGACCTTGAAGTCCCAGATGATCGACTGGATGGTGACGACGATCAGGATGGGCCGCAGCATCGGCGCGATGACGGAGCGCCAGGTCCGCCACTGGGAGGCACCGTCCAGCGAGGCTGCCTCCAGCACTTCGGAGGGGATCGCCTTGATGCCCGCGTACACGGTCACCATCACGAACGGGAACGAGCACCAGACGACTTCGAAGAGGACGAGGGCGAAGGCGCTGTAGCGCCCGTACGTCCAGGAGAAGTCTCCGAGGCCGAGCAACCGGTTGACCGGGCCGTGGTCGGGGTCGAAGAGGAAGACCCAGACGGTGGAGCCGGTGACGGCGGGCGTCGCCCACGCGCCGAGCGCGGCCAGCATCAGGGCGAGTCTGGGGAGCGCTCTGATGCGGGTGAGCAGGACGGCGAGCGCGCAGCCGACGCCGAGCGTGGTGACCACACAGGCAGCGGCGAACACGACGGTCGCCAGCAGCACCTGCCAGAACTGGATGTCGGAGAAGAGGGTCCGGTAGTTGCCGAGGCCCTTGAAGGTGGTGGGTTCACCGCCGCTGACCTGGGCCTGGGTGTATTCGAGGAAGGAGATGAGGCCGAGCTGGTAGATCGGGTAGACCAGCAGCGCGGCGAGTACGAGGAGTGCGGGTGCGAGGTAGAGCCAGTGCGTCCAGCGGCTGCCGTGGCGTCCCCCGGAAGCCCTCTGGGGCCGAGTGGCGGGGGCCGGTGCGGGGGCCGGGGCGGTCTTCCCCGGGGGCGCCTCCGGCAGGGCGGCCGTCGCTTCGTGCGGCATCTCGGCGGGCCCGGTCAGCCGGCGTCGGAGAAGGCCGTGTCCATCTTCTTCGCCGCGTCACCGGAGGCGGCGGCCACGTCCTTCTTGCCGCTGACGATCTCCTGGAACATCGTCGGCAGGACGGCCGAGGCGTCGATCTGGCCCCATCCCGCGGAGGCCGGCACGAACTTGGTGCCCGCCGCGAGGGTCCGGACGAACGGCTCGACGAACGGGTCCTTCTTCGCCACCTCGGCGCGGACGTCGGTGTAGGTCGGCAGGAAGCCCATCGCGTCGAACAGCCCGCGCTGGGCGTCCTTACCCGCGAACCGCTTCATGAGGTCGACGGCGAGGGTGCGGTGGGTGCTGCTCTTCAGAACGCCGATGTTGTTGCCGCCCGCGAAGGCCGGGGCGATGTCCCCCTCCTTGACACCGGGCAGCGGTACGACGGCGTACTTGCCCTTCACCGCGCCGGCCTCGACGGCCTGGTGGCTGAAGTCGCCGCCGATGGCCATGGCCGCCGTGCCCGAGGCGAAGGCGGTGACGGTCGCGTTGCCGCCCATCGCGGCGCACTTGGCGGCCGGACAGTTGTCGTCGCCGAAGAGCGAGGTGTACGTCTCGATGCCCTTGCGCGCGGCGGCGCTGTCGATCGCGGAGGTGTGGGCGCCGCCGCTCTCGTCGGCGAGCTCACCGCCGTTGGCCCAGATGAACGGCATCGCACCGTAGGTGTACGCGCCGCCGACGGCGATGCCGTACAGCTCGGGCTTGGCCTGGCGGATCTTCTTGGCCGTGGACACCAGCTCGTCCTGGGTCTTCGGGGGCTGGAGTCCGAGCTCCGTGAAGACGTCGGTGCGGTAATAGAGGGCGCGTACGCCGACGAAGAACGGGGCGCCGTACACCTTCCCGCCGACGGTGACCGACCTGGTGGCGGTGGGGTCGGTGTCCTTGGCCTCCGCCCAGTCGCCGAACTCCTCGCTGATGTCGGCGAGTCCGCCGTCCTTGACGTATCCGGCAGTGTCGGTGTTGCCGTACTCGATCAGGTCGGGTGCGCTCTTCGGGTCGTTGAAGGCGGCCTTGATGCGCTGGGCCCGGGTCTCGACCGGGATGTACTCGACCTCGACCTCGGTGCCCGCGTGCTGCTGCGTGAACGCGGCGATCGCCTGGTCCACGACCTTCTTCTTCGGGTCGTTGTTGACCTCTTGAAACAGCCAGACGCGCAGGGTGCCGGACTTCTCGTCCTTCGAGGCGTCGTTGACGGCGGTCTGGGGGGCACAGGCGGTGGCGGTGAGGCCGGCCAGGACGAACGCGGCGACGGGTACGGCTATGCGGGAGCGGAGCTTCATTGGCGATCCCCAGGAGACGAGAGCGAGTGCGTTGCATGATGCGCAACGCCTGTTCCGTATTGCACAACTGGGAGGAGGCTAGAACGACTTAAACACGGGGACAAGTGGTCTCAACCACTCTGTGACAGGACGAAGCGTCCTGCGCAACGCACGGGGTGGCGGTCCGGCCCTGCGGAGCACCCGCGGAACCGTCGGAAAGGCGGCCGCCGGAGCGAACCGCACCCGCGGCGGGGTGCGCGGAGCGCCCTGGACCTCGGGTTTCCGAACGCCAGAACAGGGTGGCGGATCTTGCCGGGACGGAACTGCGGCCGCCCGGGGGCGAGTAGCATCCCGCAGCAACACTGTGAGGTATGAGGAGAGTGAGCCGCCATGGCCAACGAGCCGGACACCACACCCATCCGTAGCCTGTACGCGCAGCGGTTCGCAGTCGACCTCGAGACCAATCGCAGGGAACAGGAGGCCGCCTCCGCCCAGATCGCCGAACTCGACGCCCGCCTACAGCAGTTGAGGGCTGACGAAAGCTGGCTCTGCGGCATGCAGGGCGCGCTGCCCCCGGCCTCGGAGGGAGCGGCGGCCGCGGCCGGCGCGGTAGTGGAAGCGGGAGCGGGAGCGGGAGCGGGCGACGGCCAGGTGCCGGCGCAGCCCGTACGGACGCCCGCGATCGTCACGGCCGCCCTGTCGGCGGCGGCCGCCGGAACGCCGGCGGCGGAGAGCGTGCCCCGGCCGCGGCGGGCCGGGAAGGCCACTGGCGGAGCGGCCGTCGCCAAGAAGGCGGCACGCCCCAGGAAGTCCGCCCCGGCCGCCCCGGCCACGACGGCGTCCGGAGCCTCGGGCACACCGGCCAAGACCGCGGCACGCAAGCCGGCAGCCGCGAAGGCCACCACCGCCACCGCGGCGAAGGCCGGCACGACGACCGGCACGGCGAAGGCCGCCACCACGAAGGCCGTCACCGCCAAGGCCACCCCCACCGCCACGCAGGGCGGCACGAAGGGCGGCCCGGCGAAGAAGGCCGCCCCGGCGCCGACGGCCACGACCGAGCCCCCGCTGCGCGAGCTCGTCCTGGCCCTCCTGGTCGGCGCCGCGGAACCCCGCATGGTCAGCGAGGTCACCACGGCGTTGGCGCAGACCCACCCCGGCCGCCCGGCCTCCACCCAGGTGGTGCGCAACACACTGGAGACCCTCGCGAAGAAGGGTGTCGTCGACAAGGAGAACAAGCAGGGCTCGGTCATGTACACCGCGCCCCGTCCCGCGGCGGGCGAGTCGGCGGCCGGCCCGGCGGCAAGCAACGTCACCGCTGACGACAAGGCGACGGCAGGGCCGACTGGCCCGCGCGGGTGACACCGGGAACAGCCACGGGGTCGGGCGTCGTTGTCCCTGCGTAGGTTTCTCCCCGCCGAAGGAGCGTGCCGTGGCCCTGTCCCGAACCGACCGTGAGCTCTTCCTCGCCGAGCCCCATGTGGCCGCGCTCGCCGTGAGCGCGGGCCCGGACGGTGACCGCGCACCGCTGACGGTCCCGATCTGGTACCAGTACGCTCCCGGCGGCGACCTCTGGATCATGACCGGCCGGGACTCCCGCAAGGCCGAACTGATCAGGGCGGCGGGCCGGTTCAGCCTGATGGTCGACCGTCTGGAACCGACGATCCGCTACGTGTCGGTCGAGGGCTCGGTGGTGTCGACCGAACCGGCGGTGCGCGAACAGCTGGTGGAGATCTCCTCGCGGTACCTGCCGGCGGAGAAGGTGAACGCCTACGTGGACTTCGCCTGGAAGGACCACGGCGAGCAGATCGTGTTCCACATGCGTCCGGAGCGGTGGCTGAGTTCGGACCTCGGCGAGGTCTGACCTCCTCCCCCGCCCCGCGGGTCGGGTGGTGGCCGGGCGCGGCATCGGTGCGGGCGGCGGCGACGGGGGCTTCATAGGGTTCGGCGATCCGGCGGAGCCGGGCACCCACGACGCGGCGGGCGCGCACCCCGCCAAGCGGCGCGAACTGCTCGGCGACGGCGGACTGGACGACTTCTTCGGCGTGGTCCGGATCCGGCCCGCTCTCGCGGTCGCCGCGACGCACTGCGCACGGATCCTGCGCGAACACAGCGGGGCGGAGGCCTCGCCCGTGGTGACCGTCTACGGGGAACTCGCGGGCGGCCGCTACCCCCACCCCGACGTGGGTCAGACCTTCCTGACCACGCCGGACTTGAGCTGCATGGCACCGAACCCGTCGATCGCACAGTCCGGGCCTGTCCTGCGAACGGGGTCAGAACGCGAAGACGGAGTTCCCGTTCAGGGTCGCGGACATGGCGCAGGAGTTGGAGAAGGTGTGCTTCCAGGCGATGCGGCTGCCCTGCCACACGCCGTCCGCGGTGACGGTGACCGGGTCGTAGTGCATGGGGCAGGCGCGGTCCGGGTCCGGGGCGGCGAGCAGGCCGTCGAACGCTCCGGCCGTGGCGTTCAGGGCCGCGCAGGCGGCCTGGGGGTCGGGGTGCGTCCCGCCGGCGGTCGGGGCGCAGCTGAGGGTGGAAGCCCGCACGACGGTGGCCGTGGCGTCGTCCCCCTGGGCGACGGTGAAGACCATGGCGGACGGGGCGTACAGGCTCGCGGGCCGGGCCTCGGCCAGGCCGGTGGCGCCGGCGAGACAGACGAGGGCGGCGGCGGAAACAGCGGCGGCGCGGTAACGCACGACGAGCTCACTTTCGATTCGCTGGTTGAACGCGATTCTTATTTTCGATTTCGCGTTCCGATGTCAGCAAGTCTGTCGGATCCGAAGGGGAGTTGCGTCCCCGCGATCGATTTACGGACACGGCGTCCGCATAACGGTAACCGAATGGTCGTTCGGCCAGCTCATGTGGGGTGCGACCGCTCCGTAGCCGGGTGCGAACAGGGGGTGATCGTCGCGCCGACGTGCCCGGTTGCGCCCGCTGACCTGCGGCCCGCCCCGCGCGGTTCACCGGACGGCCATCCAGCTTGACCGGATCTCTCCGTTCGGAGGGCGCGGGCGGATCGCGGCGTCACCGTGCGGGCGGGCGGCCGGCCCTCAGCCCGCCGGCTCTCCCAGCAGGGCCAATCCCACAGTCATGTCAGGGAGAACAACGGCCCGTCGACGGCCCGTTCCGATTCCCGTGCGACGGTTTCCTGTCGGCAGTGTTACGCGGCCGGCCGGCCGTCACCGGGCCGCAGAGCGGTGACCCGAGCGGTAGACGAGGAGGGCCACGTCGTCCTCGTGGTGGCCGTTGCCGAGCAGGGCGGTGCAGACGTGGTTGGCGGCGGCGTCGGGGGCCCGCCGCAGGGTGCCGGCGAGGGCGGCGGCCGCCCGGTCGATGCCGACGTCGACCACCTCGCCGCGGCGCTCGACCAGACCGTCCGTGTAGAGGAGCAGGGTGGAGCCGTCCGGGATCGCGGTGGTCGTCTCGGGCCGACGCGACGGCCCGGGCCCGGCCGCCGTCCTCGTCCAGCAGGTAGACGGCGCCGAAGGGCACGTCGTCGCGGTGCGCGGCGAGCACGCGCACCGCGGCGGCGCAGGCCTCCCCGGCGTCGGAGACCTGCGCGGACCGGGCCTCGCCGAGTTCGCGCAGCGTCTGCATCCGGCGCGTGCCGAGCACCTGCCCGGTGGTCTCGGTGACGACGGTGAACACCCCGCCGACGGCGCCGCCGGCGACGGGGATCGCGCTGTAGGCGAAGGTGAAGTAGACGGCCTCGTCGAACCCGTGGCGCCGCAGCGTCAGCCGGAGGTCCTCGTGGTGGGTGGACTCGCCCCGCGCCATGACGTTGCCGAGCATGCCGCCGACGACCGGCCAGGCATCGGCCCAGACCGTGGCGCAGGGTTGCCCCAGGGCGGGGTGCTTGGCGCCGAGGATCGGGACGAAGGCGTCGTTGTAGACCATCGCCAGGTCCGGTCCCCACATGACGAGCATGGGGAAGGGCGAGTTCAGACACACGCCCACGGCCGTGCGCAGCTCCGGACACCACGTGTCGACCGGCCCCAGGACGGTCGTGGACCACGGGGTGTGCGCCATCAGCCGGTTGAGCGCGCTGCCGGGATCCGCCGACAGCAGCTCCCGCGGGAACGGCGGCGGATCCTCGTGTCCTTGCCCGTCGGGCACCTCATCATCCACGGCGTGCGCCTCCCCTCGTGTACGCGCCCACGGCGTTCCGGTGCCCCGGCCCAGGTCACGGGGTCGGAGCGCGAGCCGAGTCGATAGGACCCGGCGCCCGCGGGCAAGCCGACGCGGACGGCGCCGACGGCCCTCCTGCCGCGTTGCGGCGCCCGGGCGGCCCGCTCAGGGCCTCGGGGCCGCCTCACGCGCCGCCTGGACGGTGGGGAACAGCCGCAGGACGTCCTCGACGCACACCAGCTGGAACAGGCGGGCCACCACGGGGGACGGGGCGGCGATCCGCAGGTCGACCCGCCGGTGCGTGATGAGCATCAGGCGCAGGAACGAGGAGTCGCTGAAGGTGATGCCGCCGGCGTCCAGGATCACCCCGGGGTTTTCGGCCACGGCGGCTTCGAGTTCGGCCGTCAGCGCGGCGATGGTGTCGGCGTCCAGGTCCCCGTGCGGGGCGACGACGGGTAGTGCGGGAGGGTCGGCGCTTGTCGGCATGGGCCGATTATGTCGAAGATCGGCCGCGGCGGCCGTGCGGTGCCGGAGCCGCGTCACGGCCGGCCCGGCAGCTCCTTGCGGACCATGAGTTCAAAAACACGGTCAGTGGATCGCCGGGGCCGAGGCGCTCGGGATGGCCGGGCGGCGGTCCCACCGGACGGGAGCCGGTGGGCGGCGACGGCACCGGGGGCCACATCCCTCCTGCGGCGACGATCCACTCCCCCAGGACTTTCAGACAGCGCGACATGGACGAGGACATCCGCGGAGCTTTCCGACCTGTCCATAGCCACACCAGAATTCCAGATCAACGCGATGATCGGGGTCGGATCCCACGCACCGGACGACGCTCCCCGGCCGAATGATTCCGGCCAATCGCGATACGTACGTGCCTTCCCCGATGCGTGGACAGGGCCGGTCTCCGACAGTGAGGCCGCAGGGACGCGAAAGCGTGTTCCCGCAACGTCACGGGGGAATCGATGCGCTACGAACTGCTGGGTCCTCTTCCCGTCTCGAACGGGTCGGCCCGACACGCCGGTGTCCGGTGTGGACGTGGGCGACTCGTTGCGGGCCGAACTCGCGCAGATCCGATTCTGACGGCCCGAGGTCATGAGTGACCTGCTGCTCAGCTGGTGGGACTGACGTTCCACGGCTCCCGGCGGGTGGCGCGGGAAGAATTCCCCGGCCGTGCGCGCTGAGGAGCGTATGACACGTGGACACGACATCACCATCGAGCAGGGCACCGAGCACGTGCGCGTCGTGAAGGACGGGGGGGTGCTGGCCGAGAGCCGGCGGCCCCTGGTGCTGCGCGAGACGGGCTGCCCCCCGCGGTACTACCTGCCGGCCGAGGACGTGCGGACCGACCTGCTGACCCCCTCCGACACCCGCACCCACTGTCCGTTCAAGGGGGACGCCGGCTACTGGTCCGTGCCCGGCGCCGCCGACCTCGTCTGGGCGTACGCGGACCCGAAGCCCGACGTCGCCGCCATCAAGGACCGCTTCTGCTTCTACGACACCGAGACCGTCTGAGCCGCCGGCCGGCCGACCCGCCGGACGGCCAACTGCTGTACCACCGGCCACCCGGAGCGGCTCGCGCGCTCCGGCGCCGCGGTTCGTCCGGATGGTGCAGCGTGCCCGCGCTCAGACGGGGCATACGGGTCGGACGACCAGTCCATCCCCGGAGGCCCGCCTTGCTGTCCCGTGTGTCCGCTCTGATCGCCGTCCGCCTCCACGACGCGGCCGGGGGCGAGGTGCCGCTCCTCGGCCGGTTCTCCTATGACAGCGCCGACCCGTACGCCGTACGGGCACAGTTCTTCGCCGGGGACACGGTCCTGCCGCACTGGTACTTCGAGCGCCAGATGATGGCGGACGGCCTCCGCGGTCCGGTGGGTGACGGTGACGTCACCTTCCGGCCGCAGCGGACGGCCGGCGGCGAGGAGCTCCGGATCGGCCTGCGGGATCCTGCCAGCGGGCCCGGGGTGGTCCTGCTCGTCAACGCGCGGGCCGTCACCGGGTTCCTCGACGAGACGTACGCCGTCACCGCACCGGGCTCCGAGACCTTCGACGCGGACGGCTTCCTCGAGGACCTCCTGACGCGCTGAACCCCCGGCCCCCGACGGCTGCCTGCCGTCCCTGCAAGGCCCGGGAATCCACCAGGCTTTGAGGCGGTGGAAGTTCATCGCCCGACTTGCTGTTGGAACGGGTGCACTGCTTCGGAGCGTTGCCAGGTGAGAAACACGGGTCCGGGCCCGTGGGGTATCGGTACCCACCGCGTAGAGCCCCTGCTCGTAGGCGTTCACACCGGCTACGGCGGTTCAGGCATAGCGACTGAAAAGGGATTCAATGTATCCCTCCAGCCTTTGAGTCAGGACACTGGCCGTCAGATCGGCGCGGCCCAGTTCACGCCAGGGAACAGCGACCTTCTCCGCGTCCGGAGCGAAACCCAGCGCGTCCAGCAGCCGCCAGTAGAGATGGGCGGTGCCGTCTTCGGCCAAGGTTCCTCCCGCGGCGACGTAGCGATCGGCGAAGCGCATGCCCGCGGGAACCCCGTGCAGCAGGGCGAGAGCCGTCGAGCAATGAGCCACGTCCAGGTCGGCCGGCCCCCAAGAGGTCTCCACCCAGTCGACGACCCCACTGATCTGAGGATCATCGTTGGTGCCTGCGAAGAGGACGTTGCCGGGATGGAAGTCCCGGTGCAGGAAGCACCCCTGCCAGGCCGGGGGCTCGCGGCGGATGACGTCGACAGCCCGCTGCCAGAGCTCAGGCCGTTCGGTGGCTGCGGACGGAGTCACTCGCTCGGTAGAGGCCCAGGCCTGGTAGGTGCGAGGCCGTTGCTGCGTGGTCACCGGCAGCCGATGGATACGCACCAGTTGCCGGGCCAGCAGTTCAGCGCGGTCATCAGCACCCTGATCGTCCAGGCGCACGGTTCCCGGCAGCTGGGACATCAACAAGGAGGGATAGTCGCAGTACTGCGCCGTCGCATCCACCGCCACGAGCGTGGCCGCGGGCACGTCCGTGTCACCGAGCAGGCGCAGGATGGCCGCCTCACGGGTCAACAGGCCCTCCGCGTGCCGAACGAAGAAGGGCTTGACGAAGGACCGCAGGACGAGTGAGCGCCGACCAGCCGGACCGGAGAGGCCCAGGCGGCGCATTTCCGACGTCCAGCCGCCGCGCAGCCGCTCAACCTTTTCGATGCGCTCCGCCGCGGACAGCTCCTTCTCCACCCAGGAGCGCGTGGCACCCCAACCCTGACTATCGAGATCCACGCCGACGTCCTCGGTCCCCTCACCCATGGAGGCAGACTATCCGTCTCCCAGCGAACGCATTCCGTGAACCGAGTTCGCCAACAGTGTCAAACCGGGGCCGGGGATCGGGGGTCGGGGTCGGAACGGCCGCCGCAGCCTAGATGATCGATTCCAAGGGATCGGCTGCACGTATGAGGCTGGGGAGCCCAACGTCATTGTGTGAAGACAGAGTTGAACTCCCTCGCGACCGCATTTCACGTGAAGACCGACGACCTTATGAAGGCGTCGCCGCAACGTGCACCCTGGCGTCCGGCCGTCGGGATTGCTCCGCGGCTGACCGATGCCGAGCTGGTCACGCTCGCGATGACGCAGGCCATGCTCGGCGTCACCTCCGTGTGGAGCGATGACGTGTGGATAGCGGACTCCCCACCCGTGGAGTGCGGCCGCTGCCGGGAGACCGTCGAGTCGCTCGTTTGGATGCTCATGCCACCCATCGTCACGCGCCGCCAGACAGACTTCATCATCCTGCGCGACGGACTCAGACGGCCGGGTGGAGGGAGAGCGGGACGGTGGCATCCCCCGCGTGGGGGAGGCCACCGTCATCCTCCGAGGCCATGGCCTCCGCGAAGCCTGCCGCGCTTCTCCGGCACGCGCTCAGCCAGCGGCGGTTGGGTTCCACGACAAACATGCTGGATTCATAGACAAGGGACAGACCCCCTGGAATCGATCATCTAGTCCGGGGGCTCTTGGGCCTTGGTCCGTCCGGAACCGTCTCCCGCGCCCTTGTCCGCCTTCTGCTCCTCGTCGGCGCCTTCAGCGTCGTTGGCGTCGTCGGGTCGGGGGGCATCACCACCGGCGCCCGGAAGGTCGGGGGCACCCGGTCCGACCGGGGGCAGGTCCGGGGTGACGGGATTGCGTTTCTCCGGTACGGGCGCCGGAAGCTCCGGCTCCGAAGCGTCGGACATCGGGTTTCTCCTCGCTCGATTCGTACGGTTGTGCTGGCCTGCGTCTGCCCAGCTCCGCGTCGTGGAACCCTGCAGCTCACCGGTGGGCCGGCTCGGGCCCGGAGCCCTCCCAGAGCGCCCGGGCCATGTCCCGCAGCACGCCGCGCTGCCGGAGGCCGTACCAGGTCAGCCATACGAGGAAGACCGGCGCGAGCACGGCGAACCCGACGGTCGTTCGCACGTCGGAGGACACGCCGATCAGGACCGTGACGGAACCGAACAGCACGACCACCTGCACGTCTCGGGACCGGCTGTTCGCCGGTTTCAGCCTGTGAGCGGGTGTGCGTGCCCCGCCGCGTCGAGGGTTTCGGTCAGGATGCGCACCGCTTTCGGGCCGACTCCGTGCATCGCCCGCAGTTCGGCCCCGGTCAGTCCGGCGACCTGCGCGAGCGTGGTGATGCCGACTCCGGCAAGCGCCCGTGTGGCGGGTCCCCCGATGGCCCTGGGCAGGTCGCCGACCTCGCCGGCGGCCACGGCGTCCCCGGCCTCGGCCCGGGCGGCGAGGCGCTTCGGTGCGCGGGCGAGCCAGGCACGGCGCACCCAGTGGTTGAGTCGCTGGCCGTCGATGTCGGCCAGCGGTACGCGTACGCCGATCACCGCCGCGCCCCGCGTCAGGCGATCAGCGGTCGGATGCGCCCCCAGGACCTCGTCCCCCTCCGCCGCGGGGAGGCGGAGCCGTACGCGGCCGGCGTCGTCCGCCGCCGCGAACCAGGTGTCCCGCACCGTGAAGGAGACGAGGCCGGAGGAGGTGGCGTGCTCGCCCGTGTCGGGGAGGGAGAGCGCGGTCCTGCGGAGCTGGGCGAGGGTGGTCATACGCCACTCTGACATGCCGGCCGGGGTCCGCGTCCGACGTTCCGCGCCCGTGTGCCGCCTCCCCCGTACGGGGGCGACCCTCGCCCCCGGCCCCGCCTCCGTCAGACCGTGATCACCGTCTTGCCCAGGAGCGTCCGGGACTCGATCGCCCGGTGGGCCGCGGCCGCCTGGTCCAGCGGGAACGTACCGCCGATCACCGGGCGGAGGTCGCCCGCGGCCGCCGACCGGAGGACCCCGGCCGCGAAACCGGCGTGCTGGGGGACGGTCATCTGGACGTCTCCGATGCCGAGCAGGCGCACTCCCCTGGCCGCCGCGTCCGCCGGGTCGACCGGGGCGAAGCCGCCCGTCGGGGCTCCGTGCGCCGAGAAGCGGCCGCCGTCCGCGACGAGGGCGTACGCGGCCAGGCCGATCTCGCCGCCCACCCCGTCCAGTACGACGTCCGCTCCCCCGCCGCCGAGCGCCTCGCGGGCCTGCCGGGCCCAGTCGGGAGCGGCCCCGTCGATGACGGCGTCCGCGCCCAGCTCCCGTACCAGTGCGGTCTTGCGCTCGCCCCGAGCCACGCCCACGACCCGCGCGCCCGCGGCCTTGGCCAGCTGGACCAGTACGGTGCCCATGCCGCCCGACGCACCCACGACCAGCACCTGCTCCCCGGGCTTGAGGGCCGTGGTGTCCAGCAGCTTCGTCGCCGTCACGCCGTCGTGCACCAGGGCTGCCGCGTCCGTGAGGGAAACCCCGTCCGGCACCGCGGCCAGGGCCTCGACCGGGGCCACCGCCAGCTCCGCGTAACCGCCGGTGGAGCCGATCGAGGCGACGACCCGGCGCCCGGTCCACCCCGGGTCCACGCCCTCGCCGGTGGCGCGGACGGTACCGGCGATGCCGCCGCCCGGCACGTACGGCGGGGTGATCGGGAAGAACTCCTGGCCCCACCCGCTGCGCACCTGGGTCTCCACGAAGATCGTGTCGACTGCCGCCACGGCGACCAGCACCTGGCCCGGGCCCGCCACCGGGTCCGGAACCTCCACCGGAACCAGTACCTCCGGGCCGCCGAACTCCCTCGCCTGTGTCGCACGCATAGCGCTTGTCCCTCCGCCCGGGCCTCCGGTCTCTCCGATGCCCGTGCCACGAGTCTCCAACGTCAAGCGCGGTTGAGGTCAAGCGGGCGCGCGACCGACCCTCCGCCCGCCTGTGAAGCCGGAGCCGCGGCAGAAGCAGGAGCCGGAGTAGGAACCGGGGACTTCCTTAACGGGACGTTAGATCTCCGTGCCCGGCCTTGTCCGGGTCCGGAGGCGATCCGATGCTCTGGTAGCCGCCCCGCCGCTGACGAGTCGCCGGGCGCCTCCTCCCGCCCCACCGTCCGCCCCACCGTCCGCCTGCCTGTCTGGAGCCGCCATGCCCCCGTCCACCGTCAAGCCCGCCCCGTCGTCCGCGGAGGAGCGCAAGAAGCGCCGCCTGGCACTGATCGGCGGGTCCCTCGGCAACCTCGTCGAGTGGTACGACTGGTTCGTCTACGCCAGCTTCGCGATCTACTTCGCCGATTCCTTCTTCCCCGGCGACAATCCGACCACGCAGCTGATGAACACCGCGGGCATCTTCGCCGTCGGCTTCCTCATGCGTCCCGTGGGCGGGTGGATCCTCGGCCGCGCCGCCGACCGGAACGGCCGAAAGAGCGCGCTGACGCTCACCGTCACCATGATGTCGGTGGCCGCCCTGCTGATCGCCGTGGCCCCGACCTACGGCCAGGCCGGGTACTTCGGCGCTCTCGTGCTGCTGCTCGCGCGCCTGCTCCAGGGCCTGAGCATCGGCGGCGAGTACGCGGCCAGCGCCACGTACCTCACCGAGGCGTCGGCCCGCGACCGGCGCGGGCTCGGCTCGTCGTTCCAGTACGTGTCGATGACCTGCGGCCAGCTGCTCGGGCTCGGGATCCTGATCACGATGCAGCACACGCTCACCACGGACCAGCTGGAGAGCTGGGGTTGGCGGATCCCGTTCCTCCTGGGGGCGCTGTTCGCGGTGGTCGTCTTCTGGCTGCGGCGCAGGCTCCAGGAGACCGACGCCTTCCAGGAGGAGGCGTCGGCCGACGCCCACGACACCACCGCGCGAGGCTCGTTGAAGGCCTTGTGGGAGTACCGGCGGCAGGCCGGCCTGGTCATGGCACTGACCCTCGGCGGCACCGTGGCCTACTACACCTACACCACCTACCTCACCAAGTACCTCGTCGGCAGCGCGGGCATGGAGAAGACGACCGCCACCCTGGTCAGCTTCACCGCGCTGACGCTCTTCGCCGTCCTCCAGCCGTTCGCGGGGATGCTGTCGGACCGCGTCGGCCGGCGCCCGCTGCTCATCACCTTCGCGGTGGGTTGCACCATCGGTACGTACCCGATCATGACCGCCCTCGGATCGGCGTCCTCGTACTGGTCAGCCCTGGGCCTGTCCCTGCTGGCCCTGGTGATCGTCACCGGGTACACGTCGATCAACGCGGCGGTCAAGGCGGAGCTCTTCCCGACCCGGGTGCGCGCCCTCGGGGTGGCGCTGCCGTACGCGATCGCCAACGCGCTCTTCGGCGGCACGGCGGAGTACGTGGCGCTCTGGTTCAAGAGCAGCGGCCGCGAGTCGATGTTCTTCTGGTACGTCTCCGGGTGCGCGCTGGTGTCCCTCGTGACCTACGTCCTGATGCCGGACACCCGCAACGTCGCGCTCAGCCGCGCCGAGGCCGCGGACCGGAACGCGGGCCAAGCCTCGGACGGAACCGGGGCCGACGCCGGGCGCTCCGACGGCGGACCCGCCGAGGACCGTCCGGCGGCGGCCCCCGCCGAGCCCGCCCGCTGACCGGCCCCGATGACCCGGGGCGGCGGCTCCCCTAAGCTGCTGCCCCGGGATCACGGGTCAGAGGTCCATGGGTCCCCGGGTCCGCACGTCCACAAGTCCACAGGTCCACAGGTCCACAGGTCACGAGCCGGGCGTCACGAGGAACTGTCTATGCACGCGCTTCTCGTCGAGGACGACGACCGCATGGCCCAGGCCCTCGGCACGGCGCTCGCCCAGCGCGGACACACCGTCCGCCGGGTCGGCCGCGCCCTGGACGCCCTGCGCCACGCCCACGAGGCCGAATTCGTCCTGCTCGACCTGGGCCTGCCCGACCTGGACGGCCTTCAGCTGCTCCGCCTCCTGCGTACGGTCTGCGACGCGCCCCTCATCGTGGTGACCGCCCGCTGCGAGGAGCGCGACATCGTGCAGGGCCTGCGGGCGGGAGCCGACGACTACGTCGTCAAGCCGTTCCGGATGGCCGAACTGATCGCCCGCATCGACACCGTGCGCCGCCGGACGGACGCGCGCGCACCGCGCTCCGGGGACGGGCCGGCGGACGGGGAGGGCCGGGCGGTGCGCGCCGGCGACGTCGAAGTCGACCTGGCCGGGCGGACGGTCACGGTGGCCGGTGTATGCGTCCGGTTGACCCGCCGCGAGTTCGACGTACTGGCGCATCTGGCCGCCCGCCCGGACGAGGTCCACTCCCGCGCGGAGATCCTGGACCGGATCTGGGGCGACGCCTTCCTCGCCGCCTCCCGCTCGCTGGACGTCCACGTGGCGGGCATCCGGGCCAAGACCGGCCGCTCCGGGCTGGTGCGCACGGTCCGCGGGTTCGGCTACCAGCTCGGCTGCCCGTCCGCCCCCGACGAGCAGGACGAGCGCAGCGGGCGGGACGAGCGCAGCGGGCGGAGCGGGCAGTGAGGCGCAGGCTCCTTGCCGTGCTGACGGTCCTCATGGGCGTCGCGGCGCTGCTCCTCTGCGTCCCCCTGGCCGACGCCTACGCGCGGGGACGCACCGAACACCTGCTCCTGCAGCGGCGTTCGGAAGCCGCGCGGTTCGCGGACCTGGCCGACCGGGTCCGGACCGACGCCGACCGTGCGGAGCTGTCCGCCGAGATCAGCCGGTACGCACAGCTGTACGGAGCCGGCGTGGTCGTGGTCGACACCCAGGGGGCGACGGTGGCCCGGGCCGGAAGCGGGGACGCCCCGGTCGCCTCGTCCGCGGTGTCGGACGCCCGTAGCCGGGCCCTCACCGGCCGCTCGACCGACCAGCTGCCCGTCATCCGTCCCTGGGGGCCGGAGACCGCCGTGCTCGCCGAGCCGGTGGGCCGGGACGAGCGCGTCAGCGGGGCGGTCCTGATGACCGTCCGCACCGACGCCGCACGCCGGGACGTGGCGGTGCGCTGGGCGTTCATCGCCGTGGCGGCGGTGGCGGCCTTCGCGGCGGCGGCCCTGGTGGCGGCCGGGATCTCGCGGTGGCTTATGCGCCCGGTCCTCGACCTGGACCGGGCGGTGGAGGGGCTCACCGCCGGCAGCCTCGGCGCGCGGGCCGCCTCCGACACGGGACCGCCGGAACTGCGCCGTCTGCGCCGGCACTTCAACACCATGGCGGAGGCCGTGACCGCCTCCATCGGGCGCCAGCGCGACTTCGTGGCGGACGCTTCCCACCAGCTGCGCAATCCGCTGGCCACGCTCGTGCTTCAGCTGGAGAACATCGAGCCGCACCTCGCGCCCGGCACCGGCCGGACCGAGCACTCCCGCGCGCTGGACGAGGCGGAACGGCTGGAGGAGCTGCTCGACGGTCTGCTGGCCCTCGCCCGGGTGGAGTCGGGCACGGTGGAGCCGGACGAGCAGGACGTGGCCCGGGCCGTCCGGGAACGGGTGGCCGCCTGGACCCCGGTCTTCCGTGACGCCGGGCTGGCGCTGACGCTCTCGTGCCCTCCGGCGGGCCTCAGGGCCCGGGCCCTGCCCGACGCGGCCGGCCGGATCCTGGACGCGCTCCTCGACAACGCCGTCAAGTTCGTGCCGCGCGGCGGCCGCGTGTCGGTGTGCGCGGCGCACGGCACGGACGGGGACGCGGTGGTCCGGGTGTCCGACGACGGACCCGGGGTTGCGGAAGACCAACTGGACCTGCTGGTAAGGCGTTTCGCCCGCGCCCCGGAGCATCAGAACGTCCGCGGCAGCGGGCTGGGGCTGGCCATCGCGGACGAGATCGCCCGCGCCGGCGGCGGCCGGCTCGATGTCGGCGGCAACGCGCCGCGCGGCCTGGCCGTGGAGTTCCGGCTCCGGCCCCCGTGAACCGGCCCCTCCCCCCGACCGGACTCGTGCCGCAACCGCTCAGCCGTACACGGACCGGTAGTAGGCGACCGCGCCCGGGTGGAGCGGGACTCCCCCGGTCGAGATGGCGAAGCGGGGCTCCAGCCTGGCTCCCGCGGTCACCTCCCGCAGCAGGTCGCGCCACCGGCCGAACAGCACCCGCAGCAGGTCGCGTACCGCGCCGTCCGGTACGTCCGCGCGGGCCAGGAGGTAGTTGCCGACGCCGATGGTCCCCACCGGTTCGGTCAGCCCGTACGCCCCGGCCGGAAGCGTGACCACCGAGTACACGGGGCCGTACCGCTCCCGCAGCGCGCCCACGTAGCCGTCCAGCGGCAGCATCCGCACCGGAAGCCAGCGCGCCAGCTCCGACAGGGCCGGCGTGGGCACGCCGCCGGACCAGAACAGCGCGTCGGCCGAACCCTCGCGCAGCGCGTCCACCGAGGCGTCGAGGCCCAGGTGCAGTTCGCGGACCGGCAAGCGGCCGTCTCCCGGGCCGGCCGCGCGCAGCACCCGGCCCGCCACCACCTGCACCCCCGACCCCTCGGCCCCCGAGGCGACCGTGCGGCCCGCGAGGTCCGCCACCGCCCGTACGGGCCCCCGCGCCGGAACGACGAGGTGCGTGTGGTTCACGTAGACCCGGGCCAGCGCGGTCACCTCCGCGGGCCGGGAGAAGGGCTCGCGTCCCACCACCGCACCCTCGGCCACGTCCGCCATGGCAAGGGCCAGGTCCACTGAGCCGTCGCCCAGCTTCCGCAGGTTGTCTACGCTCGCCGCCGTGCCGACCGCGGTGATCTCCAGCGGACCGCCGCCCGCCGTCACGGCCTCGGCGAGGGCCCTGCCGAACGCGTTGTACGGACCGCCCTCCGGCCCGGTCGCGAGGCGCAGCCCCCGCTGGGGGCCGGGTCGGCCCGCACACCCGGACAGCGCCGCGGTGACGGCGCCGAGTCCGGCGCCCACCGCCCGTCGGCGGTTCCACTGCGCGCTGGTCACGGCGGAAGCCTAACCACTGCGCCGGACCGGCGGGGGCGCACGGACACACGGGTGTACAACACACGGGCGTACGGGCACGCGGGCGTACGGAGGCCCGGCACCCGTGGGTGCGCACCCACGGGTGCCGGGCGCGCAAGACTTCCGGGACTGTTCACCCCCGCGTGGCCCGCACCCTCCCGGGCCGGTCGGGTGCTGCCGGTCGAATGGCGTCGGGGCAGAGGTCTGGACCATGCCGGACTCGCCAATTCCGTGTCTCATTCGACCCGTTGCCCCAGTCTCGGGTCAATGGTCTATACCTTTGGCATTAGGGTGGGCCATCTGAAACGGGCACATACACAGCCGTGGGGGGCTTTATGACCGTGCATCACCTTCCGCAACCGCCATCCGACGAGGAGCTCTACTGGTATTTCGGCCCGCAGCGCCGCTGGGTCCTGGTCAGTACCTCGCTCGCCTTCGTGTTCACCGCGGCGACCATGTTCACCTTCGCGCTGCGGACCCCGGCCCTGTGGGCCTTCCTCGCCGTCCTCGGACTGAACGTCGTCGCCCTCGCGCTCTCCTCCGTCAACAGCCTGCGCCAGCGCCGGCTGACCCGGCAGTCGCACGAGGTGCTCGTCCACGCCTGGCGGCCCGCCGACCTCCCGTCCGTCGACCTGTACCTGCCCACCTGCGGCGAACCCCTCCCCGTACTGGCCAACGCCTACCGCGCGGTCGCGGCCGTCGACTGGCCCGGCGCGCTCACCGTCTGGATCCTGGACGACGCCGACCGCCCCGAAGTCGCCGCGCTGGCCGCCTCGTACGGCTACGCGTACGTCGTGCGACCCGACCGGGGGCACCTGAAGAAGGCCGGCAACCTCAACCACGCGCTCGCCCTCAGCAGCGCCGAGTTCATCGCCATCCTGGACGCGGACTTCGCGCCGCGGCCGGACTTCCTGCGCCACCTCGTGCCCTACCTGGCCGACCCCGGCGTCGGCATCGTGCAGAGCCCGCAGTGCTTCGACACCGACGAGACGATGGACTGGATCCAGCGGGCGGCCGGTTGTGCCCAGGAGTGGTTCTTCCGCTGGATCCAGCCGTCCCGGGACGCGAGCGACGCCGCCATCTGCTGCGGCAGCAACGCCGTCTACCGGCGCAGCGCGATCGACCTGGCCGGCGGCTTCGCCCGGCTCGACCACAGCGAGGACCTGTACACCGGACTCGCCCTTTACGAGCAGGGGTTTCGCACCCTGTACGTACCAGTGCTGGTGGCCAAGGGCACCTCCCCCGACGAGCTCACCTCCTTCGTCAACCAGCAGTACCGGTGGGCGATGGGCAACCTCCACCTCCTCGGCACGCCCGTCCTCAAGCGGATGCGCGCGCCCTGGCGGATGCGGCTGTGCTTCTACGAGGGCATCGTCGGATACCTGACCACGGCGGTGAACACCTTCGCCGCGCCGCTGCCGCCGCTGGTGATGATGTTCTGGTACCCCGACCACATCCGCCCCTGGCACGTGCTGCCGCTGCTGGCCCCGCTGTGGCTCTGGCACGTGCTGCTGCCCCGGATCAGCCGTACCCGCTGGCGCGTGGAGGTCATCCGGGCGAACGTCCTGACGAGCGTGGCCGCCGCGACCGCGTTCCTCCACACCCTGCGCGGCCGCAGCGCCGCCTGGGTGCCCACCGGCGCACGCGGTGCGACGGCTTCGGGCGGGATGGCCCGCCGGGTGGTCGCCGTCTCCCTGGTCTGGCTCGTCCTGTCCAACGGCGCGGCCGCCGCGGGCCTCGCGCTGGCCGTGGTCCGCAACGGCTGGGAACCCAACTGGGGCCTTCTCCTCTACCTCCTGGTGCAGTGCCAGATCAACGTCCCGCTGATCCGGGACCTGACGGCCGAACTGCGCCCCGCGGCCCGGTCCCGCCGCGCGGCGGCCCTCTCGGCCCGGCACCCGGACGCCGAACCCCTGCGCGCCCGCGTACGGGCCTCCCTGCTCTCCCGGACCGGCATGCTCCCCCGCCGCTGGCCCGAGACCCTCGCCGCTTCGGCGGTCCTCCTGCTCACCGGCCTGCTGGCATCCGGGTGGGTCAACCCGATGCTCCCCTGGCTGAGTTGAAAGGCGTCACCACCATGTCGTTCCCCGTGGCACCCGGCCTGCGCCACCGGCGCAGGCGCGCCGCGCAGCCGCCCGGACCTCCGGCGTCCGGATCCCGCTCCGGCGGCGAGTCCGGACCCAGCCCGCACCGCTCCGCCTTCCGCCCCGACATCGAGGGGCTGCGCGCCGTCGCGGTCCTGGCGGTCCTCGCCTTCCACGCCGGAGTTCCCGGCACGGCGGGCGGCTTCGTCGGCGTGGACGTGTTCTTCGTCATCTCCGGCTACCTCATCACCGGGCTGCTGGTCCGCGAGGCGGTCACCACCGGCCGGATCCGCCTCGGGGACTTCTTCTCCCGGCGCGCCCGCCGGCTGCTGCCCTCCGCCGCCGTGGTGCTCGGCGTCGTGGCGATGGCCGGTGCCTGGCTGACCGTACCGCTGCGCCGCGCCGACCTGGAGTACGACGTCGTCGCGTCCGCGCTGTCCGTGGCGAACTGGCGGTTCGTCACGCAGCAGACCGACTACCTCGCCGCCGGCCACGGCCAGAGCCCGCTGCTGCACTTCTGGTCCCTCGCCGTCGAGGAGCAGTTCTACCTGTTCTGGGCCCCGCTGCTGGCGGTGATCGTGCTCTGCGCGGCCCGGGCGGTCCGCCGCGGGCGGGCCGTGCGCTCCGCCGTGGCGCTCGTCGCGGCGCCCCTGGTCCTCGGCTCGTTCGCCCTGTCCCTGCACTGGACGGGATCCTCCGTGTCGCTCGCGTACCTCGGAACGCCGTCGCGCGTCTGGCAGTTCGGGGTCGGCGCGCTCCTCGCACTGCTGCCCTGGCACCTGATGCGCGGCCCGCGTCCGCTGCGGCTGCTCTGCGGCTGGGCCGGCGCCGCGGCGATCGGCTGGTGCGTCGTGTCGTACGACGCCTCCACCCCGTACCCCGGCCGCGCGGCGCTCGTGCCGACCCTGGCCACCGCCGCCGTCATCCTCGCCGCGATACCCGGCCGCGGCGAGCGCAACGTCCAGGGCGCGTACGGCGTCGGGCGGCTCCTGGCGGGCCGGGCGCCCCGCGCGGTCGGACGGCTCTCCTACAACCTCTACCTGTGGCACTGGCCGGTGCTCGTCCTGGCCGAGGCCCGGTTCGGGGCGCTCGGCTGGCCCGCCAAGACCGCGCTGACCCTCGCGGCGGTCCTGCCCGCCCTGGCCACCATGCGCTGGGTCGAACAGCCGCTGCGGCGCAGCCGTACGGTCTCCGAACTCCCCCGGCGCGGCCTGTCGGTGGGCGTCTCGGCCATCGTGCTGCCGGTCGTACTGGCGCTGGTCGTGGGCAGCACGACGCTGCACCTGCTGGGCCCGGCCACCCCGGGCGACACGAAGGGCCTGCCCCCGGGCGCCGCCTCCGGCCCCTCCCTGCTGATGCGGACCGCCGGGGCGCCGCCGGCCGGCGGCCCCGTGGTCCCGAGTCCCCTGCAGGCGCGCAAGGACTTCCCGCCGGACGCGCCGTGCGAGGTCGCCCCGGCCGTGACCAGCAGCCCCGACTGCCTGTTCGGCGCGGTGGACAGCCCCGACCGGATCGTGCTGCTCGGCGACTCGCACGCGGGCCAGTGGTTCTCCCCGATGCTGGCGCTGGCCGCCGAGCGGGGCTGGGCGCTGCAGGAGCTGGTGAAGCAGGGCTGCCCGCTGCCCCGGCTGGAGGTGCACAGCCCCCAGCTCGGACGGGTGTACCGGGAGTGCGACACCTGGCGGGCGGACGCCTTGGAGCGGCTGCGGAAGCAGCCGAAGCCCCGGCTCATCGTGATCGCCTCGCTCAACCGGTACACCGCCGACGCGCAGCTCCTGGCCGAGGGCTGGGAGAGGACCCTGGAGCCGCTGCGGGCCCTGGGGGTACCGATCGTCTACATCGAGGACACCCCGGTACCGGGTACGGACGTCCCGGCGTGCGTGTCCGGCAGCCCGGAGTCCCCCGGCGCCTGCGCGTTCAGCCGCGCGGGCTCCCGGCAGCCCGATCCGCTGGCCCTGCGCATCGCGTCCGGCGCGCTGCCCGGCGTACGGAGCATCAGCGTGAACCCGGTGCTGTGCCCGGGCGACGGACCGACCTGCCCGGCCGTGGTGGACCGGATCCTGCTCTACCGGGACGACGCCCACCTGACCAACGTGGCGGCCGTCGTCCTGACGCCCCGGCTGGAGCGGCTGCTCACCGAGTCCGGCGCCCTCCCGGCGCGGACCCCGGCCGGCACGCCCCCGCCCGGCACGTCCGGGACGCCCGCCGCGGACGGGTGGACCCGGCTGCTGCGCGACGACTTCGACGGCCCGGCGGGCAGCGCCCCGTCCGCCGCCGACTGGATCCACGACGTGGGCACCTGCTACCCGGGCTGCCCCGCACCCCAGTGGGGCACGGGCGAGATCGAGACCATGACCGACTCCACGGACAACGTCCGGCTCGACGGGAAGGGCGCACTGGAGATCGTCCCCACCCGGCAGGACGGCGCGTGGAGTTCGGGGCGCATCGAGACGAAGCGCTCGGACTTCGCCGCCCCGCCCGGCGGGACCCTGCGCATCGAGGCCTCGATCGCGCTGCCCGACGTCACCGGGGCCGCGGCCGCGGGCTACTGGCCGGCGTTCTGGACCCTGGGGGCGCCGCTGCGCGACGGGTACACCGGCTGGCCGGGTGTCGGGGAGCTCGACGTCATGGAGTCGGTGAACGGGCGGGACACCGTCTTCGGCTCGATGCACTGCGGCGTACCGAGCGGCGGCCCGTGCGCGGAGCCCGTGGGCCTGACGTCCGGTCCGCAGCCGTGCCCGGGCTGCCGTACCGCGTTCCACTCGTACGCCGTGGAGGTCGACCGCACGCCCGGCGCGGAGGAAGTGCGCTGGTACCTGGACGGCCGCGTGTACCACCGGGTGGCCGCCGACCGGATGGACAGCGGGACCTGGAAGCGGGCGGTGGACCACGGGGTGTTCCTGATCCTCAACGTGGCCATCGGCGGCAAGCTCCCGGAGGCCGACGGTGCGACCGCGGGCCCCGCGACCGAACCGGGCCGTCCGATGCGGGTCGACCACGTCACCGTCTCGATCCGGGCGGGTGCCGGCTAGGACGCGCCCGTTACGGGCGGAAACACCGAGGGGACAGCCGGCCCGACTGGTCGACTGTCCCCTCGGTACTGCCTAGGTGTCAGCCACGGCCGATGAAGTGACCGTACTCCGCGTGGTCCCGCTCGGCCGCGCCAGAACACGTCGAGGTCCAGACGGGACCGAACCTCGCCGGAACGGCGGCCGCCGACGAGCAGGTGAACGCGAAGCTCGAGTGCCCGCCGGAGAAGGCCTCGCCCTCGACTCCCTCGTTGGCCAGCGAGGCGCCGGCGCCCCCGAGCAGGATGCCTGCGGCCAGGACGGAGGCGGTGAGGGCAGAGCGCATGCGCATGACTACTCCAATGGATCTTTGGAAAACGCGCCGGGAAGGACGCGTCGGCCGGTTCAACGTTACGTAACGTCACGAGAAACGGCCCGCCACTCCAATGGCGGATCAAAGGGCACAGATGGGTTCATCGCCCCGCACGCGCAGCTCCCGCACCCCTGTCCAGCCGACGTCCACGTCGTACACCTGCCGCGACGTGCACGTATGCTCCCAGGGGTTGCGGCGCCCAACCGATACGGGCCCCGGGCCCGACCCCTCCGGCCAGGACGGCAAGGCCCCGGTCCGGTAACGCTGCGTGGTCCAGGACGAGCCGGGGCAAGGGACAGGGCGCTGGGGCCTCTCCCGTGCAGGACGGCGCGCGCGCCGGGCCGTGCGAGCAGCCGCCCGGTGACCACCGCGCTGAAGGCAGGTTCCCGAGCGGGCCGCGCCGGATCACCTGAACTCCCCCGAACGCGCCGCGGAGTCCCAGGCCGCGGTCCGGGCGCTGGGAGAGGGATGGCCCTGCTCTCACCGGAACAGCGCGTGTGCTGGGTGCTGCGGAGATCGAGACGATGCCGTACGAGACGATCGCGGAGATGGTGGGAATCAGCCAGGAAGCCGTACGGGCCAGAGTCTTTCGCGCTCGGCGCTGTCTGACGGAGGCGATGGGCGCATGGCGATGAACGAACCCGACCACGGTCCGGGCGCCGAGGACGACGGCTTCCTGCCCTGCGGCAGGGACCTCGCGGCGCTGTGGGACCAGCAGCAACGCGACCCGCAGGGCGCCGCCGACCCGCACACGGCCGGCTGCCCCCACTGCACCCCCGCCCTGGCGGACCTCGCACTGCTGCGGGACCGTGCGCCGCGACGGCGAGGAGGCCGGGGCCGACTGGCGTGCGGACACGTCCCGGATCGCCTCCGGTGTCATGGACGTCGTACGCCTCGAACTGCGGCCCGGCCGCGGCGCGGGCGATCCCGGTACACGTGGTCGTGATGGGATCGTCTGAGCCGCGCCTCCCGCGGTTCAGGACGGTGGCGGCCCGGACGCCGAAGGCCACGGCCACCTGGTGGGGGGTCAGGTCCCACAGTTCACGGAGCCTGCGTCGTTCGTCCGGCGGGGGAAGGGCGTTCTGGGCGGTCTCCCCGGCCGACAGCCGGGACATCGTGCGCGAAGTCGTCATGACCGTATGACAATCCGTCCGTATCCGCGTTACGGGCACGGGACGGAGTTCACCCGTATGCAGGATAGGGCGGCCTCTCCCGCTGCGCGTGACCCCGTTTCGACACCGGGGCGACGGGGGCCACGGGGGCGACGGACGGTTCGGGGCCGTCCGTCGCCGCACGGGCGGGTGCTCTCCGACTGGTTCGAGCGGCCGCCGTTCCCCGACCGTATCCGCGCCCGCACCACCGCGACGCCGAACCCTCATGTGGGTGACGGCCCCGACACCCGGCACCCCGCCCGCCCACCCGCCCCGAAGGCCGCCCGGTGGTCCGGCTCAGACGGCCGCGGCCGGCTCCGGCCGGCGGGTCGCGCTGGTGCGCCGGCCGAAGACGCAGCTCAGTCTCAGCCGGGCACTGGGCGAACCGGTCGAGCCGGCCCTGCGGGCGTCCGCCGCGGCCCACAGACGCGCGAACGCATCGCGGCCGAGACCGAGCTGCTCACGCGGCTGCGCCGGATCGATGCGGCGGATCCCGCCGGCTGGGAGGACGTCCTCCGGGTCGTCTCGCTCCTCCAGGCGCCGGGCTCGAAGAGCGCCGACGCCCGCCAGCGCGCGGCCCTCTCGTCGGTCGACGCGGTGCAGGTACCGACCGAGGCCCTGGTCGAGGCGGCCCTGAGCGAGGCGGAGCCGAACGTCGCCGGAGCCCTTCGCTGGGCGCTGGCGCGATCGGGCGACGGCGTTCCTCCCCTCCTGACGGAGGACCTGGGCTCTCCGGCGGCCGCGGTGCGGGAACGCGCCGTGCGGACCCTCGCCGAACTGCCCGGCGACGAGGCCGCCGCGCAGCTCCGTGTCGGCCCTCGCCCACCCCGACGCCAGGGTCCGCGGGTACACGGCCCTGTCGCTCGGGACGCGCGGGACGGCCGACGCGGTCCCGACCCTCATCGACATGATCGCGACGGGACGCAACGACGTCGACGCGGCCGACGCGCTGGGCGTACTGGCGAGCGACACCGCGATGGCCGGCCGGATCGCGGGCGGGCTCGTCGACCGCCTCGCCCACGACACCGGCGGAGCGCCCGCCCGCGGCCGGCTGACGCAGGCGCTGGCCGACGTCCCGGGGCCGGAGGCGTCCCGGGCCCTCGTGGAGCTGTCGCACGACGAGGACCGGGCCGTTGCGCTGACCGCGACGTACCTGCTCCGGCTGCGCGCCGAACGGTGACGCACCAGCCGACCTGCGCGGGCAGGAGGCCCGAGGGGCGTACCGGCCCGCTCGCCCCGGCCGTCACGCTCGTCGCAGCCGCCACAGGGGTGGGGCCTGTCGCGGGGGTGTGGTCGCGCGAAGCGCGTCGAACAGGGTCCGGGCCTGCGGCGTCGTCAGGCCGAGCTCCTCGGTGATCCTGCGGGAGGTGACGTACGCGAGGCCGTCGGCGAGCAACTGGCGCTCCCAGGCCGCGAACCGGGCCAGGACGGCCTCGGCGGTCTCGGCGTCCCCGGCACAGGCACCGTACGAGCCCGGCGGGCGTGTCGTCCCGGGACCTGTCCCCGCCCGGTGGCGTTCCCGCTCGATCTCCGAGAAGCCGCACACCGCGCGGGAGGCCGCCTCGGCCTCGTCCAGGCTGGTGGAGCCGGCCAGGGCGCGGGCGAGGGGATTGAGCGCTAGGGCGCGGTCCAGGGTGAGGCGGTGGACCCGGCACGCCGAGTCGTCCAGGAGGACGGGGCGGGGGGCGTCCCGGGTCCCGCAGACTCCGCGTACCCCGCGGGCGGCCGCGACGAGCAGGGCGCTCGCCTCGGACGGATGCCAGTCGAAGACGGGCATCACCCCGTCGGTGTGCGGGGCGGTGAGGACGAAGGCGGGCTCGCCGAGCCTGGGCAGCAGCTCGGTCGGGGGGACCTCGTTGTCGAGGCCGGGACCGGCGACGTACACGGTGGTGGGGAGGCCCGTCGCCGCGCAGGCCGCGAGGGCGAGGGCGTCGCCGAGCGGGCTGCGGAGGGTGGGTTCGTCACCCCTCGCCACGATGTCGCCGCCGACGTCCACGAGGTCGATCCGCACGGCCCGGCACCAGCGGGCGGCCGCGCCGATCTGCCGGGCCAGGCCGCGGGCGCCGTCGTACGGGTCGAGCAGCCCGAGCCGGGGGCCCAGCCCGGTCGCCAGACGCGGGAGCAGCGAGCCCGCCGGGGCGATCGGCCGGGTCTGCGGTGTGACCAGCGCGAGTCCCGGGGCGGCCGGTTCGGTGCCGGTGAAGTCGGCGGCCCGGCGCGGCCCCGGGACGGGGTCGACGACCAGGCGCTCCCAGGCGTAGGTCAGGACCAGCGCGGGGGTCCGCGCTCCGTGCAGAGCCGTGTGGAGCACGGCTGCCGTGATGGCGTCACCGCCACCCCCCGCCGCGACGAGAAGTCGTGTCATGCCCGACACGGAACCCCAACTGCCACCGCGCCGCCACCTCGACGGCGGCATCGCGAAAAGTGCATGTGAACGTCCATGCCGCCAAACCCGATTTATGCGGTTCACACTACTGAAGCGGACGACGACACCACCCTAGGGTGACGCAGTGTCACATACGGCGATCACGATCACTTCCGAAAGTGAGTCACGTCCCCCTATGACAACCACCGTTCCGCTTCCCGTGCCCACGGTTCCCCGCCGTCTCCCCGCCACCGAGCCGCAGACCCCGTACGAGCAGTACGTGTACGCCTACCCGCACCAGAAGGCCTACCGGCTCCTGGAGGACGGACCGCTGCTGCGCGACCTGTGGTCCACGGAGCGGCTCGACGCCCTCTCCCTCTACGTGCACGTCCCCTTCTGCGAGATGAGGTGCGGGTTCTGCAACCTCTTCACCCGGACCGGGGCGCCAGAGGACGTCACACGGGACTTCCTCGGCACGCTGGAGCGCCAAGCCCAGGTGACGAGACAGGCGTTGGAGGCGCAGGGCGAGCCGATACGGTTCCCGCTCGCGGCGTTCGGCGGGGGCACCCCCACCTACCTGACGGCGGCGGAGCTGTCGCGGCTGTGCGACATCTGCGAGAACGTCATGGGCGCGGACCTCCAGGCCTCGTCGTGGTCGGTGGAGACCTCGCCGGCCACGGCGACCGCCGACCGGATCGGCGTACTGGCCGAGCGCGGCGCGACGCGGCTGAGCATCGGCGTACAGAGCTTCATCGACGAGGAGGCCCGGGCGGCCGTCCGCCCGCAGAAGCGCGATGAGGTCGAGGCCTCGCTCGCCCGGCTGAAGGCGGCCGGGTTCCCGATCCTCAACATCGACCTCATCTACGGCATCGAGGGCCAGACCGAGCGGACGTTCAAGGTCTCCCTGGACGCCGCGCTCACCTGGGAGCCGGAGGAGGTCTACCTGTACCCCCTGTACGTGCGCCCGCTGACCGGACTCAGCGGCCGCCACGCCACGGCGCTCCAGGACTGGAACGAGCAGCGGCTGCGGCTGTACCGCTACGGGCGCGACCACCTGCTGTCCGCGGGGTACGAGCAGACCTCCATGCGGGTCTTCCGGCGCGCCGGCACCGCCGCCGTGGAGGACACCGACGGCAGCAGCATCAGCGAGTACAACCAGCAGGCCGGCATGGTCGGACTCGGCGTGGGGGCCCGGTCGTTCACCACCGACCTGCACTACACCACGGACTACGCGGTCGCGGTGCCCGAGGTCCGCCGCATCATCGACGACTACATCGCGACCCCGACCGCGCAGTTCGAGCGCGCGCAGTGGGCCTTCCGGATGGACGGCGGCGAGCGGCGCCGGATGTACGTGCTGCAGCACCTGCTGGAGACGACCGGTCTGCGGGCGGCCGACTACGAGCGGCGGTTCGCCACGCGCTTCGAGGACGACTTCGCCCGCCAGCTGGCGAGCCTGCTCGGGAAGAACTGGCTCCGGGAGCGGGGCGGGACGCTGGCGCTGACCCCGGAGGGGATGGCCTGGGCCGACGCGGTGGGCCCGATGTTCTTCTCGTCCCGGGTGCGCGAGACCATGTCCTCCTACCGGGACCGCTGACCCGGTCGCACCGTCCGGCCCGGCGCCCGCCGTCCCGTCATCCCGGCGCGGGCGCCGGAGCCGGTTCCGCCCCGGCCCGTCCCCGCGGCCCGTACGGCAGGGACACGAGGACCAGCCCGCCCAGCAGCAGCGCCCCGCCGGCCGCAGCGAGCGGACCGGGCCGCTCGCCCAGCAGCGCGACGCCTAGCAGGGCGGCGACCAGCGGCTCGGTCAGGCTCAGCGTGCCGGTGGTGGCGGCGCTGAGCCGTCCGACACCGCGCGTGAACAGCAGGTAGCCGAGCGCGGTCGTACCGAGTCCGAGCCAGGCGATCAGTGCGAGCGTGCGCGGGTCGGCCGGTCCCCCGGGGGCTGCAAGCAGGAAGGGCGAGACCAGCAGCCCCGCGCACAGCACGCTCACCGACGCTGCCGTGGCGAGGTCCGCGCCCCGCGCGCCGAGCTCCTTGACCGCCGTGATGTAGACGCCGAAGCCCGCCCCGGCCACCACCGCGCACAGCACGCCCGGCACGTCCGCGCGCGCCCCGCTGCCGGGCAGCAGCAGGAACCCGATGCCGGCGACGGCACAGACCGTCCCCCACAGCCAGCGTCGGGTCATCCGCTCGCCGGAGAACAGCCGGGCGCACACCCCGCTGACGACGGGTACGGTCCCGAAGGCCGCCGCGGTCGCCAGCGCGGCCCCGCACCGCTCGACGGCCTCCAGGAAGCAGACCTGGAAGGCCGCCGTGACCAGGACGGACAGCCCCACCCAGCGGCGTACCCCGGGCCGCACCAGCGTCCGCAGGCCCGCCGGCCGGACCATCAGCGCGCTCAGCACCAGCCCGCCCAGCAGCATCCGGGCGGCGCCGAGCGCCGCCGGAGGCATCCCGGTGTCGGCCCAGATCTGCGCCGGCCCCACGGTTCCCCACAGGACCGCCGCCACCAGCACGGATGCCACAGCGCCCACGATGCCCCCCTCCACGGATTCCGGAACGTGGCGAACGTATCCGGGGTCGGCTCCGCAGACCCACTGGGTGAAACCATGAGATTCCCGGCCCTCAAGGCGACCGGTCCGTGGGTTCGCACCAATCAGCCGGCGGCGCGGAGGGGAGCGGCGCGGGCGGCCGTCCTCCAGCAGGGCCCTGTCAGCCGGCCGGGGGCGTCGTGAGCCGTGCGCACTGCGTGACCACCGCCGCGAGGCTCCCCTCGGTACGCAGCAGCTCGCGCTGGACGCGCGCGCCGTTGCCCCGCTCCAGGAGAGCGGCGATGCCCTCCCGGACGCGTTCGTCGTCGCCGTGGTCGGCCAGGGCCTCGCGCACGTGGGCGTACAGCGCCTCGACGGCCTCCGCGGCCGAGGTCTCCCGCATGGTCCGCGGATGCAGGAGCGGTCCGTCCAGGCCGGAGCGGCCGGCCCGCCACGAGGCCAGGCGCAGCAGGCTCGTGCTGATCCCGGCCGGCGGCTGCCCGTCGCGCCAGGCGCGGGAGGCGGTCTCGACCAGGCCGCGCACCAGGGCCGCCAGCAGGACCGGGGTCGACGCGTCCAGGCAGACGTCCGCGACCCGCACCTCCACCGTCGGGTAGGCGGCGGACAGCCGGGCGTCGAACCAGATCATGCCCTCGTCGCGCAGCACGCCGGTGCCGACCATGGCGCGGACCTGCTCGTGGTAGCGGTCGGCGGACCCGAAGACGTCGGTGGGTCCGGCCGACGGCAGCCGGTTCCAGACCCGGCTGCGGTAGCTGCCGTAGCCGCTGTCCTCGCCCTGCCAGAACGGCGAGTTCGCGCTCATCGCGGTCAGTACGGGCAACCAGGGGCGGATCCGGTCCAGGACGGCGACGCCCTCCTCGTCCGACTCCACCGACACGTGGACGTGGCAGCCGCACGTCAGCTGCTCCTGCGCGGTCAGGCCGAACTGCTCGCCCACCCACTCGTACCGCCTGCCGGGGCTCATGGACGGCCGGACGGGCAGTGGGGAGGTGCCGAGGGCGGCGACCAGCGCCCCGGAGGCCGCGGCGTGCCGGGCGGCCTCCGCCCGCCATCCGGTGATCTCCTCCAGGAGCTCGCCCATCTCCGTCACCGGTTTGGTGGCGAACTCGACCTGCTCCTCGTGCAGCTCCTTCTCGAAGGTGTGGCCAGGTTCCTCGCCACTGCCCGGCAGGTGCCCGGCGGATCGGTCCGCGGCGGCCAGCACGTCCCCCGACAGGGCCAGCGGCTCGCCACTGCGGGCGTCCACCAGCAGCAGTTCTTCTTCCACGCCCACGCTTCGCACATCGCCCCAATCGGTTTCACGTCTCGTGCAGTACCGCCCCTGCCCCTCGCACGGTCACTCATGCGGGAACGGGGTGGTGCGGCACGCGCCGGGAGCTACCGGCGGGCCGGCTCCGGTCGGCCCGGGGCGGCCGCAGGCAGGTGCTGCGGCGTGTACCGGGCGCCCGGCAGGACGAACGCCTGTTTGGCCGCGCAGGTCCAGATGACCGGCTGGACCCGGCCCTGGGCGTCCTGCACGGCCCCGCCGACCCGGTCGTCGTCGGTGACGGCGAACGCCACGGTGTAGCGGGACGGGGCGAGGCCGGGCAGGACGCGCATCGGACCGCTGCCGGTCCGATCCAGTAGACGGGCACCTGGCCGGACATGCCGACGGCCAGCCGGGACGGCCCGGGCGCGATGTCGCTGACCTGGGTCCGGCGCACCCAGGGGCTCGGGCGCGGGTCTTCCGTGGCGGGCAGCTTCTCCAGCACCTGGAGGGACGGGCTTGCAGCCCCCGGCTGACCCCCCGCGGCCGCCTGGGCCGGAGCGGCCACCGCCAGCGCGGCAAGGAGGCTCCCCGCCACCGCTCAGCCCGTGTGCGTTTTCCTCGCGCCCATGAGATCCCCCCGGATGCGTTCGCTGAGTTCGCAGAGTTCACGTGAGGGCCGGATCGACCGGTTACATCCTTGCCGTACCGGACAGGGATGAACAGACACGGTCCGGACAGCGGGCGGCCGGGATCCGCTCAGAGGCCGAACTGTGCGCGGCGTGCCTCGGGCACCAGGTCCGCGTACTCCGGGTGCTTGCCGATCCACCCCCGGATGAAGGGGCAGTGGGGCAGCACGGCCAGCGAGCGCGCCCGGGCGTCGTCGAGGGCGCCGCGGGCGAGGAGCCCGCCCAGGCCCCGGCCGGCGAACCGCGGATCGGTTTCGGTGTGGACGAAGGCGATCTCGCCTTCCGAGAGGAGGTAGTCGGCGAAGCCGGCCGTCTCGGTGCCGTCCTCGCCGGCGAGGATCTCGTACCGGGACTTCTCCGGGCGGTCCACCGCGTGGGGTTCCATGTTTGCTGCTCCTGTGCCGTGATCGAGGGGGCGTGCGGTGGATCGTGCCAGTGGCCGGTCCGCCGGCGGCCGCGTCACTGCCGGTCCCCGCCCTCGGCGGTGCGGGCGGCCAGGGCCCGGTGCGGAGGGACCGGCCGGGGTTGCCGGGGTTCCGGCGGGTCGGCCGACGGCGAACTCCTTGCGCAGCACCGGACCACTTTTTCGCCGAGCAGGTCGAGTTGCTCCAGGACGGTCTTGAGCGGCAGTCCGGCGCGGTTCGTCAGGAACAGCTGCCGCTGTCCGTAACTCGCGCACGGCGTCCCCGGACCGTGTACCGGTAGCTGACCGAGAACGCCCGATCAGAGGGCGGCAGCGGTCGGCGCGCCGATCCCGGACGCGTCCCTCGATCAGCGTGCCGTCCACGGAACACGGCAGGCGTGGGGCGCCGTTCCCTCGGGGCACAGGGCCCGGACGACCGCTTTGCGGATCGCCCGCCACGTCCGCAGGGAGCACACCACCTGGACGCGCAGCTCGATCGGTTGCCGCTCCCCGCTGCTCTGCGCAGGGTGTTCCACCGCCCACTGCTCCGCCAGGAAGTCGTACACGTCAGCGGTCGTCAGCCCGCTCCCGGGGAAGGCGTGAGCGACGGTCTCAGCGGCGGCCCGGGCGGCCCGGGAGCCCACCGCGTCCGCGACGAGCCCCCTGACCCAGGTCAGGCCTTGCTCGTCAGTGTACAAGCCGAACCTCAGGTCGCGCGTCCTCATGATGCGGAGCCTAGCCAGCCTCGGCGGTCGCCCCAAGCCGATTTCCCCGGGCCCGGCCTGGGGCCGCCGTCGGAGTCCGTCAGAGTTCGGCGCGGGTCGCGGACTGGGCGGCGCGCACGGCGACGTTCGCCGCTTCCTGTACGAGCGGCGCGGTCGCGCGGCCGCCGTCGGTCAGTGTCCACCCGCACGCTGCTGCCCAGGCCAGGGCGGCCGCGGCCGCCTTCGCGCGCTCGGTGCGCCGGGCCAGGAAGGTGCCGAAGAGGAGGGCGTCCCCCGCGTCGACCGCGACCCGGCACAGTACGGCCGTACGCAGCGCGGCACCCGCGGGGACCGTCACCATCGCGGCGCCGATGACCGCGTCCCGGACGCCCAGCGCCCGGATCAGCAGCGCGGAGGAGCCGTGCTCGGGGAGCCCGCAGGGGCGGGCCAGTATGCGGGGGCTGCAGGCGACCGCCACGCCGTATCCGAGGGTGGCGACGCCCATCGCCCTGGCCGCTGCGGTACGCATTGCGATCACTCCGTTCCGTGGGCCCGGCCCACCCCGGCGGGGGCTCGCTGCCGGGGCGCGCCTACCCCCGCCGTCGGCCTCGAATCCCCGTGTCGGGACGGGGGCGGGCCTACGGTGGCCGGCGCCGCGCACGCGCCGTCAGCGGTCTTGCTCGCCGCTGTCCGGGCGGGCCTGCTCCTCACGGCCGATGCCCGGACGCTGCCGCTTGGCCGAGTGGCCCCCGGCATCGGCGTCGTCCTCGCTGGACGGAGACCGTCCTACGACGGCCTCGTCCGCCTCCTTGCGGGCCTCGTGGTCGCCGCTTTCACCCACGGCTTCGGACGGTGTGGTCCGCGGGGGGCGGGGCTTGTTCTGGTCTGTCATGTCGGCCTCCTTCGGTGGTGCTGTCGTCCAGCGACTACCCCGCCGAATCGCCCTCAGACGCAACGCCCATCAGTCGGGGAAGGCATTCGCCCTGATGTGCGCCATGGGCGCGCTGGAGATCCGGTACCGGGAGCCGGGCTCCAGGTCGGCGGGCCGGAGGCGGACCGCCAGGGGCCCGGCCCATTCGTAGTGGTGCTTCTCGCCGTGCCGTACGAGGGCATCGGTGAGCTGCAGCCCGATCTTCCGGGCGTGCCGGGCGATCTTCCGGTACACGTCCGGGGGCAGGTCGATCTCGTAGGCGTTGGGCGCGACGACGCGGCAGCGGCTGCACACCACGGCCTGCTCGTCGCACTCGCGCTGCAGCGCCTCCACCAGCTCGACCGGCTCGCGGTGACGGATCCGGTCCAGGAGCGCGTTCTGCCAGCGCTCGACGGCGTCCTCCCAGCGATTCAAGGCATTCATGGTGCGCGTCTGCCCGCCGTACGCCGCCTTAGCCCCTTCCTGGTCGGGTACGGAGGCCCGGTCCGCGGGCGCCCGCGGACCGGCAACTCCCGCTGGGCGCCGACGCCGTGCCTGCCGTCATCCGGACGCGGGCGTGCGGCCGGCGGCGGACCGCGCGGTGACCTGGGCCGACCGGGCTCCGGGGCGGATGCGGCGGGCAGCCGCGCGCAGGCGCAGCGCCGTCTGGTGGCGCCAGAGGGACGCGACCGTGAGGGACAGCAGGCCGCCGAACACGGCCAGGAGCATCAGGGACACCCACATCCGGCGGCTTCCGGGATGCTGCCCGCCCTCCCAGGCGGCGCCGGCCGCCCACAGGACGATTCCCGCGGCGTACACGGTGCGGATGCGGCGCAGCTGCCTGACGGCGCGCGGGGCAAGGGGGGCGGGCCTCAGCGATTCCATGGCGAGCAACTACCCAGAACCCGGGCAGACTACCGGCCGGAACCCCTCGAAACGTCGGCCCGTCCGCCTCAGAGCATGATGAGCAGACGCGTCTTCGCCTTGAGCTTGCGGTTCACCGAGCGGCTCTGCACGTAGACCTCCAGCTTGGGGTTGCTCCCCGCCTTCACCGAGACGGTCCCCTGGATGCCGGTGCCGAACAGGAGGCTGCGTGCCGCGTCACCCGTGTAGGCGCGGTCGGTGTCCTTCTCCACCACGATGACCTCCTTGTCCGGCTGTACCTGGACCCGCGTACCCAACTGGTAGTAGCAGGATCCGCGTTGGTAGGTCACGTCCGGGTGGGCGTCGACGAAGGACCGGATCGCGACGTCCGTGGCGACCTCCAGGAGCCGGAACCTGTCGGCCGGGACGGGTTCGAGGTTCGCCCGCACGTCGTCGATCGATATGTCCTGGCCCACCGCGAACAGGTTCTTCGTGCCGCGCACGCCCTTCTCCCGGCCGCGGAGGAAGCTGGTCGCGGCGGCGCGCACCGTACCGATCGCCTCCTTCACACCCTCCTGGGAGTCCGCGTCCCAGACGGCGATGTTCCCGGCCGGGAAGCCGTAGTTCTGGGCGGTTCGCTTCGCCAGGGAGTTGGGCACGAGGATCGCGGACGTCCAGTGGCCCGGGAGCGCGCCCATCCTCGCCGAGATCTTGTCGAGCCAGGGGCCGAGGACGGCCATGTCGCCGTCGTGGCGCCTGTCCCCGCCGGAGGCGTTCTCCTCGCCGTCCGTCACCACGATCTGGAGGAAACTGTGCTCCCCGTACTCCTCCCAGATGTGGTCCAGGTCGTCGAGGGACTTCAGAGAGGCTTCGATCAGGGCCGTGGCCCCGTTGTTGACCTTGTACAGGCCCCGCATGGACGGCAGGTGCTTCACGTCCATGTCCCAGACCAGGTTTTCCACCCTGTGGTCGAAGGAATAGAGGCTGATCCGGGTCTCGTGACCGAGCTTGTCCGACTCTGCCTTCAGGCCCGCCACGAACTCGTCCACGACGCGGATGAGTTGGCTCTCGCGCGGACGCATGGAACCCGAACTGTCCACTACCAGCGCGACGTGATTGACCTTGTGCTGGATTCTTTTCGCAGCCATGTTCCTGCCCCTTCTCCACAGCTCCCCGAGTGATGTATTCACACTAGCCTCGATCTTTCGTGACGGGTCGTCGGATTTTCCGGCGGCCCGTTTTGGGGTTGTCGGGCGGGTGATGGGCAGGTTGGTGGCCCGGCTGTCGCGTCGGGTGGGCGCCGGGTTCCACGGCTCCGGTCAGGGGTTCTGCTCGTCG
>NZ_JBHXQN010000027.1:0-92239 GCF_042717785.1 Streptomyces sp. NPDC058619 | reverse complement strand
TTTTTTTTTTATTTACAGCGTTTTTCTCCCTTTATTAAATAAAACGCAACCGCCGGCCGGGCGCCCCCCCCCGGTTGGCCTGTGTGGTGCGCCGCTGCCCGCGACAGGCGGGCGGCGGCGCACCTCACCGATGAATCAGCTGCCTTCGGTGATCTGCGGGGCAGGCTCGCTCTTGAAGTTGGCCGGACCGAGGTTGGTGTCCACGGCCTTCTGCCAGCTGCCGTCCGCGACCATCTTCTTGAGCGCGGCGTTGATCTTGGTCTGGAGCTCCTTGTCGCCCTTCTTCAGACCGATGCCGTAGTTCTCGTTGCTCAGGCTCAGCCCGGCCAGCTTGAACTTGCCCTTGTTCTTCTCCTGTGCCGCGTAGCCCGCCAGGATCGAGTTGTCCGTGGTCAGCGCGTCGACGGCCTTGTTCTCCAGGCCGGTGAGGCACTCGGAGTAGCCACCCTGCTCCAGCAGGTCGGCCTCGGGGGCCAGCTTGGTCTTGACGTTCTGCGCCGAGGTCGAACCGGTGACCGAGCAGAGCTTCTTCTTGTTCAGGTCCTCGGCCTTGGTGATCGAGGTGTCGTCGGCGCGGACCAGCAGGTCCTGGTGCGCGAGGAAGTACGGGCCGGCGAAGTCGACCTTCTCCTTGCGCTTGTCGTTGATCGAGTAGGTCGCGACGACGAACTTCACGTCGCCGTTCGCGATCAGGTTCTCGCGCTCGGCGCTGACGGCCTGCTTGAACTCGATCTGGTCCGGCTGGTAGCCGAGCTCCTTGGCCACGTACGTCGCGATGTCGACGTCGAAGCCCGTGTACTTGCCGTCCGGGGTCTTCAGGCCCAGACCGGGCTGGTCGTACTTGATGCCGACGACGAGCTTGTCCTTGGCGGCGCCACCGGACGCACCGCCGTCACTCGCGGCATCCTTCGCGCTGCCGCCACAGGCGGTCGCGGTCAGGGCGAGAGCGACGGCGATGGCCGCGGTCGTGGCGACCTTGGAGATCTTCATGGTGAACTTCCCTCGGAGTGAGACGTTGTTGAACGACGAGCGACGCTTTACGGCACGTGCGCAGTCGGCAGCAGCCGGTCGGGCGGCGGCCCGTCACCGGATGACTACCAGACCTGACCCTCAGTGGTGCAGGATCTTCGACAGGAAGTCCTTGGCCCGGTCGCTGCGCGGGTTGCTGAAGAACTGCTCGGGCGCGGCCTCTTCGACGATCTTGCCGTCGGCCATGAAGACGACCCGGTTCGCCGCGGAGCGGGCGAAGCCCATCTCGTGCGTGACGACGACCATCGTCATCCCCTCCCGGGCGAGCTGCTGCATGACCTCCAGCACCTCGTTGATCATCTCCGGGTCGAGCGCCGAGGTCGGTTCGTCGAACAGCATCACCTTCGGGTCCATCGCCAGCGCGCGGGCGATCGCCACGCGCTGCTGCTGACCACCGGACAGCTGCGCCGGGTACTTGTCGGCCTGCGAGCCGACGCCCACCCGGTCCAGCAGGGACACGGCCTTCTCGCGGGCGGCCTTCTGGTCGGTCTTGCGGACCTTGAGCTGGCCCAGCATGACGTTCTCCAGCACCGTCTTGTGCGCGAAGAGGTTGAACGACTGGAAGACCATGCCCACGTCGGCGCGCAGCCGGGCCAGCGCCTTGCCCTCGGCGGGCAGCGGGCTTCCGTCGAGCGTGATGGTGCCCGAGTCGATGGTCTCCAGGCGGTTGATGGTCCGGCACAGCGTGGACTTGCCCGATCCCGAAGGACCGATCACGACGACGACCTCACCGCGGGCGATGCTCAGATCGATGTCCTGAAGCACGTGCAGCGCGCCGAAGTGCTTGTTGACGTTGCTCAGTACGACCAGGTCGTCCGCGGCGCCGGCCGCGTCCTGCACGTCCTTGGTCACTGATACTCCGCTCATCGGCTTCTTGCTCCGTCCTCCTCGGTTGGGAGGACAGTAGTGACGTGGCGCGCACAACGTCATCACATCTGAGGGAGAATTGAGGATAACGATCCGGCCTCGCCCGGATACGCTCCGTACGCACCGCCCGCGCTGCCGCCCCGGGCGCGTACCGGGTGCGTAACAGAAGGCGCGCCGCACCGGAACCCCCTTGACGTGGGACTCCGCATCGGCGTGGATGCAGGGTGGCCATGCGTACGGAAGCTGAAGAGCAAGAAGAGGAGAGGGAGACGGCATGAGACTGCTGCTCGTCGAGGACGACGACCACGTCGCCGCCGCCCTGTCCGCGATCCTCGCCCGGCACGGCTTCCGGGTCACCCACGCCCGCAACGGCGAGGAGGCCCTTCAGGCACTGCTGCCCGCCGGAGCCCCGCCCTTCGGCGTCGTCCTGCTCGACCTCGGCCTGCCCGACCAGGACGGCTACGAGGTCTGCGGCAAGATCCGCAAGCGCACCGCCACGCCCGTCATCATGGTGACCGCCCGGGCCGACGTCCGCTCCCGCATCCACGGGCTGAACATGGGCGCCGACGACTACGTCACCAAGCCGTACGACACCGGCGAGCTCCTCGCCCGCATCCACGCCGTCGCCCGGCGCGCCGGCGCCTCCGAGGAGGCCGCCGCCACCGGTACCGGCACGCCCGCCGTCGTCCGCCTCGGCACCGTCAGCATCGAGCTGCCCACCCGCCGGGTCAGCGTGGACGGCGCCGACGTGCCGCTCACCCGCAAGGAGTTCGACCTGCTGGCCCTGCTCGCCCAGCAGCCCGGGGTCGTCTTCCGCCGCGAACAGATCATCAGCGAGGTCTGGCGCACCAGTTGGGAGGGCACGGGCCGCACCCTGGAGGTGCACGTCGCCTCGCTGCGCTCCAAGCTGCGCATGCCCGCCCTCATCGAGACCGTCCGCGGGGTGGGCTACCGGCTCGTCGCCCCGGCCGCCCCCTAGCGGGATCCCGACGTGCGTGCCCGGCTGCTCCCGCTGCTCGTCGTCCTGATGGCGGGCACGCTGCTCGCCCTCGGGTTCCCGCTGGCCGTGAGCCTGGCCGCCGGCCAGCAGCAGCGGGTGGTGGTCGACCGGATCGACGACAGCGCCCGCTTCGCCGCCCTCGCCCAGTTCGTCGTCGACGCCGAGGGCTCCGGATCCACCGGCGCCGACGAGCGCCGCGCGACCCTGCAGCTGGAGCTCGCCCGCTACCAGGAGCTGTACGGCATCCGCGTCGGCATCTTCTACCGCGACGACAACGCCATGGCCCGCTCCCCGGGCTGGTGGGAGCTCCCCGCGAAGGGCGAGGGCCGCAGCGCCTTCGACGAGGCCCTCGCCGGGCGCCGCAGCCACGACCCCGCCCAGGTGTGGCCCTGGCAGACGCACGGAAAGCTGCTCGTGGCCTCCCCGGTCGTCCTCGACGGGGACGTCGTGGCCGTCGTCGCCACCGAATCGCCGACCGACCAGATGCGCGGCCGGATCCTGCGCGGCTGGCTGATCATCGCGGGCGGACTGGCCGCCGCCATGCTGGTCGCCTTCGGCGCCGCCCTGCGCCTGACCAGCTGGGTCCTCAAGCCCGTCCAGACCCTGGACGCGGCCGCCCACGGCATCGCCACCGGGCGGATGAACTCGCGGGTCGCGGCCGCCGGCGGGCCGCCGGAACTCCAGCGTCTGGCCCGCTCGTTCAACGAGATGGCCGACAACGTCGAAGAGGTGCTGGAGCAGCAGCGGGCGTTCGTCGCGGACGCCTCCCACCAGCTGCGCAACCCGCTCGCCGCGCTGCTCCTGCGGATCGAGCTCCTCGCCCTGGAACTCCCCGAGGGCAACGAGGAGATCGCCTCCGTGCGCACCGAGGGCAAGCGCCTGACGCAGGTCCTGGACGACCTGCTCGACCTGGCGCTCGCCGAGCACGCCTCCGCGGAGATCAGCCTCACCGACATCGGGGCGCTGGCCGCCGAGCGGGCGGCGTCCTGGCGGCCGTACGCCGAGGAGCAGGGCGTACGGCTCACCGTGACGGGCCGCAGCGCCGTCACCGGCTGGGCCGACCCCATCGCACTGTCCAGCGCGCTCGACGCCGTCATCGACAATGCCCTCAAGTTCACCCCCTCGGGGGAGGAGGTCGAGGTGTCGGTCGCGGCCGCCGCACGGACCGTCCGCGTGGTCGTCGCCGACCGCGGGCCCGGCCTCACCGAGGAGGAGCTGCTCCGCGTCGGCGACCGCTTCTGGCGCAGCGGGCGGCACCAGAACGTCAAGGGCTCCGGCCTGGGCCTGTCGATCTCCCGGGCCCTGCTCGCCGCGGGCGGCGGGTCACTCTCGTACGAGAACAACCCGCCGCACGGACTGCGGGTGACCGTGGCCGTCCCGCGCACCGACCCCGACGCCGGCTGAGGGCTCAGCCCCAGGGGAGCGTGGTGCGGGCCGGGGCGGAGGCCGCGTACAGCTCGTCCACGGCCCGTACCTCGAAGGCGACCGCCCGCTCCCGGCCGGCGCGGGGGACCGCCGGGAGGTGGAGGGCCGTCCCGCAGGTGCCGCCGAGGAAGCGGCGGGTGCCGTCGGGCAGGACGCGGCAGACCTCGTGGTGCCGGACCGGCCTCCGTCCCGAACCCCGTCCCGGCGCGCGCTGCCAGGACAGGCGGACCGCCGCCGTGCCGTCCCGTACGGCCGAGGCGTCCACGGTCAGCGCGGCGGGCGGAGCCGGCCGCCCTCCGGCGGAGCCGTCGCGTACCGACAGGGCGCCGAGCCGCCACTCCACCGGGCCGCTCCCGCGCGCGGTGATCCGCACGGCGAACCCGTACGCCGTCCTGCCCGCGAGGGCGGCGAGCCCGAACCGCGCGGTGCGCCAGCCCGGCCCCGAGGCGGGCTCCCGCGCCGGGAACCAGGCGTACGGGACCGGCGCACCCGGGGTGGCCGGCTCGCGGACGGCCACCCCGACCTCCACCCCGACCGGACCCGACCCGGTGGTGTGCACCAGCTCCAGCACGGTGGAGCGGGTCAGCGGCAGCCGGGTGGCGTGCAGCCCGACCGCGGCCGGCGCGGTGAGCAGCCCCGTCACCAGCAGGCTGGAGCCGCCGCGCCAGGCCCGCGCGAAGTCCAGGGTCACGGCGGGCCGCGTCCCGGAGGTCTCCACGGCCCAGCGGCGGCCCGGGAGCCGGTCCTGGAGCCCGAGGTGGCTCCAGGGGGCGTCGGAGACCACCTCGCCCGCCTCGTACCAGCGCTCCCCGTGCCCGGTGTTGAACGCGCAGGCGAACGGCAGCGAGGCGACCGTGGACCGGTCGGCGACGACCGTGGCGGGGGCCCGCCACCCGCCCTCGGGCGCGGGGCGGGAGGGATCGAGGGACTCGCCCGTCCAGAACCGGTCGTCGGCGCGGTGGAAGGCGCCGGGGGAGCGGTCGGCGAGGTGGTCGCGCGTCCACTCCGGCCGGTAGAAGCCGTAGCTGACGACGTGGTCGCGCCCGCGCGGGACGATCGCGTCCCAACGGGCTGCGGTGTTCCAGCCGTTGGATTCCACGTCCACGCCCGCCCACAGCTCGTGGCGACTGCGCCCGAGCCGGTCCGCGAGCGCTCCGGACGAGGCCAGCTTCTCCGGGGTCCAGCGGAAGTCGACGAACAGGGTGTCGCAGACCCGGCCGGTCCGGTCCTCGAAGAACTCCTGGTTGAGCTCGTTCAGCGCCCCCTGCCAGCCGACCCGGCCGGTGCTGTTCATGGCGTCGTACCAGGTGGTGCGCAGCCCGTGCGGAGCGCCGGCCGCCCGTAACGCATGCAGGAACTCCCGCATCCGGGAGGCGAGTCCGCTGTCGCCGCCGTCGGTCTCGGCGTTGACGAACCAGCCGTCGAAGCCGTACGCGGACGCCACCAGGGCCAGCTTCTCGGCGATCGGGAAGCGGCCGAGGGAGTCCCGCTGGACGAGATCGCGGGTCCACTGGAGGTCGCCGCCGTAGGCCACGGGCGGCAGGAAGACGTTGCCGAGCACGCGGACCCCGTTGCGGTGGGCTGCGTCGACCACCGGCGCGTTCGGGGCCAGCACGATCCCCTCGCCGGCGGAGCCGCCCCAGAAGACCAGCTCGTCGATGTACGCCCAGTGCGTCAGGGCGTAGGAGTCGGCGGTCGGGGAGCCCTGCGACGGGTTCCGCGCGGTCGGCCCGAAGGAGACGAGCGAGGAGATCCGGGCCTGGCCGGCGCGGGCGCCCGGATGGGGCGGGACCGGGGTGAAGCGGGGGGCGAGCGGCACGGTGGCGCTGTTGTGGGCGAGGTCGGGGTCGGACTCCGGGGTCCACCGCTTCAGGGAGCGCCACACGATGCCCGGGCCGGGGGTGCCGGGCGGGAGCGAGTCCGGGAACCAGTACGAGGCGTACGGGGCCAGGTCGGCGGGGTCCGGACCGCCCGGCGCCGGCCCGGCGGCCCGGGGCCCGGATACGGGGACCGCCCGGGCGGGGGCGGGCGGGCCCAGCAGGGCGCCGGCCCCGGCCCCGGCGCCCGCGGCGAGCACCCCGCGCCGCGTCGGGCGTACGGGGACGCCGCGGGCGGCGGCGGTGCCGGCGGCGGCGGTACGAGGGTCGACGCCGTGGTCGGTCTCGGACATGCGGGGCTCCTCCGGAGGGGCGGGCGGGGTGATGCGGGCCGGTGGCGGAACAGGGGTCGGGGCGCGGCGGCGGCTCCCGCGGACGGAACCCGAGGCCGGGGGTGGCCCCGCGGACGGAAGCTGGGGGTGGCCCCGAGGCCGGGGGCCGGGGGCCGTCAGGTGGGGGGCGGGACGTGGAGTACCTCCGTGATGCCGCGCGCCGCCAGGTGGGCCGGGTCACCGGCCCGCTCGGCCAGCACCACCGCCGGGCGGACCCCGTCGGCGGTGAGCGCCGTCCAGGCCTCGAAGAACGCCCCGCCCGGCGCGCACACCGAGCGCCGCGGCGCCTCCTGCGCCCCGCCCACGTCCACCGCCAGCGCGGTGGTCCGTACCGGCGGCCGGTGCTCCCGGCCCCGCCACTCCCCGGCGATCCGGGCGATGGCCGCGCCCGCCGGTTTGGTCCGCCGGTCGTTGGTGAGCAGCCCGAGGCCGTACTCCAGCTCCGGGAAGTCCGCCAGCTCGCGGGACACGTCGTGCGAGCACCACCAGGTCACCCCCCACACGTCGGCGCAGTCCAGGGCGTTCGCCACGGTGGCCTCGGCGAAGCGCGCCGCCCGTCCCGGCCGGATCAGCGGCGCGGGCGCCCCGACCTCCTGGAGCCACACCGGCCGGTGCGGGTCGAGGGCCCAGGCCTTCGACAGCTCGATCAGGTACGCGGCGTGGTGCTCGGTCGCCGTCCCGGACGGGCCGTGGCGCTGCGCGGTGCCGTTGAACACCCAGGAGTGCACGGCGGTGGCGGCGCCCAGGCGCGCCGCCTGGGCCACGGTGAAGGGATGCCCGTCCCGGTACCAGGCGGCGTCGTACTCGGCGTGCACGTGGGACCGGCCGGGCGCGCCCTCCTCGCAGGCGGCGAGCATCCGCTCCAGCCAGCGCCCGGCCTGCTCGCGGGTGATCCGGTCGGGGTCGGGGTGCGGGTCGTCGGCGAACTGGTTGACCTCGTTGCCCACCGTCATGCCCAGGAAGTTGGGCCGGTCGGCGAGGGCGGCGGCGAGCGTGCGCAGGTACTCCTCCTGCGCGGCCACCACCTCCGGATCGCCGAAGATGCTGCGCCGGTGCCAGGTCCCGGTCCAGGAGGGCAGGAAGTCGAAGCTGGACACGTGCCCCTGCAGTCCGTCCACGTTGACGTCGAGGCCCCGCTCGGCGGCCGCGTCGGCCACCGCGACGAGCTGCTCGACCGCGCGCGGCCGGATCAGCGTCCGGTTCGGCTGGAACACCGGCCACAGCGGGAAGACGCGGACGTGGTCCAGCCCGAGCGCGGCGACCGAGTCGAGGTCGGCCCGGACCTCGTCGAGGTCGAAGTCCAACCAGTGGTGGAACCAGCCCCGCGTCGGTGTGTAGTTCGCGCCGAAGCGGAGGGTGCGGGGGGCGGATTCGCCGTGCATGGGTTTCCCGGAGTCTGAGGTCGGGGGAATGCGCCGGAGGACGCACTTTCCGTGCTGCCGGGCGATAAGTCAACAGGGCCTCGGACCGACGTGCCGGGGCTCGTGCTCATGCGCTTCAGCCCCATTGGCACAAGGGTTGTCGCACCCCAAGCCTGCCGGAGCTAATGCGCTTTAGTAACGCGCGCGAAATGGCTCGAATTCAGGTATCGGGCGGAGAGGGACAGCGGTATTCCGGTCACCTTCGCAACACCGCTTAGGCCCTCGTTCCCAGGCCGCCGGAAACGCCGCGCGGGCGGTGCGCGTCCGCATCCGGAGGGAGGGGCCCGCCCGGCCCGCCGCACGTCTGCGCGCGCGGCCCCGGGGCGCCGGGGCGGGCTGTCGTACGGGCGGGTGGCGGTTGTGGCGGGCCGTCCGTACGGGCGGGTGGCTGTCGGGGCGGTGTGGCGGGGCGCGATCGCGTACCGTCCGGCCGTCGCCGTGTCCGTATTCCGCCGCGCGCGATCCACCCGGAGCGCGATCCACCCGAAGGACGAATGAGGCAGGCCATGGCCCGCAGACCCACCATCAAGGACATCGCCCGCCGGGCCGGGGTGTCGCAGAGCGCCGTGTCCTTCGCGCTCAACGACCGGCCGGGCGTCTCCCAGGACACCCGCGCCCGCATCCGCCGGGTCGCCGAAGAGCTCGGCTGGCAGGCCAACAGTGCCGCGCGCGCCCTGTCCGGCGAACGCTCCGGGACCGTCGGGCTCGTCCTCGCCAGGCCCGCGCACACCCTCGGCGTCGAGTCCTTCTTCCTCCAGCTCGTCTCCGGCATCCAGGAGGCCCTCTCCGCCGCCCGGACCGCCCTGCTGTTCCAGGTCGTCGAGGACGTCGACGCGGAGTGCGCGCTCTACCGCCGCTGGTGGGCCGAGCGCCGCGTCGACGGGGTCCTCGTCGTCGACCCGCGCACGCGGGACCCGCGCCCGGAGCTCCTGGCACAGCTGGCCCTGCCCGCCGTCACCGTCGGCGAGGCCGAGCCGGACGCCGGGCTGTCCTCGGTCCGCGCGGACGACGCCCGTGCCATGGCCCAGGTCCTGGAGCACCTCCACGGGCTGGGCCACCGGCGCATCGTCCACGTCGCCGGGCTGCCCGACCTCGCCCACACCGCCCGCCGGATCGCATCCCTGCGGTCGCAGGCCGCGTCACGCGGCCTCGGCCCCGGCCAGGTGCGTTCGGTGGTCACCGACTACTCCGACGCCGAGGGAGCCGCGGCCACCCGCCGGGTCCTGGCCGAGCCCGGGCCGCCCACCGCGCTCGTCTACGACAACGACGTGATGGCCCTGGCCGGCCTCGCGGTCGCCGCCGAGCTGGGCATTCCCGTACCGGGCCGGCTGTCGATCGTGGCCTGGGACGACTCCGCGCTCTGCCGGGTCACCCATCCCCGGCTCACCGCCCTAGTACGCGACACCGCGGGCTTCGGGCGGCTGGCGGCCGAGGAGCTCCTCGCCGTCCTCGGCGGCAGCGCCCCGCGGGTCCGCGAGAGCGAGCAGCCGCGGCTTGAGCCCCGGGAGAGTACGGCCCCGCCCTCGGCGCATACTGAATCCCGACCCCTCACTGGAGCCGCCACCGTGACCACCCCCACCGCCCCCTTCCCCGCACCGCGGGCCGGCGCCCAGACGTCCGGCCCGACCGTGGCGATCGACATCGGAGGCACGAAGATCGCCGGGGCGCTCGTGCACCCCGACGGCACGATGACGGCCGCCACCCGGCGCCCGACCCCGCGCGGCAGCGACGCGGAAGCCGTCATGGCGGCGGTGACCGAGGTGATCGCCGACCTGTCCGGCTCCGCACTGTGGCCCTCGGCGGTCCGCTGCGGGATCGGCAGCGCGGGCCCGGTGGACACCTCCCGGGGCACGGTCAGCCCGGTCAACATCGGGGCGTGGCGGGAGTTCCCGGTCCAGGCCCGCGTCGCTGCCGAACTCGCGGCGCGCGGGACGGCACTGCCCACCGTCCTGGCCGGTGACGGCGTTGCGATGACCGCCGCCGAACACTGGCTCGGCGCCGCCCAGGGGCATGCGAACGCGCTCTGCATGGTCGTGTCCACGGGGGTCGGTGGCGGCCTGATCCTCAACAACCAGCTCCACCCCGGACCCACGGGCAACGCGGGCCACATCGGCCACATCAGCGTGGCCTTCGACGGCGAGCGCTGCGCCTGCGGCGGCCACGGCTGCGTCGAGTCGATCGCCTCCGGCACGGCCATCGCCCGCTGGGCCCTCGCCCAGGGCTGGACCCCCGGCGACGACGCCACGGCGGCGGGCGTGGCCGCCGCCGCCGAGGCGGGCGACCCGATCGCGCGGGCCGCCTTCGACCGGGCCGGGCGCGCCCTGGCCGCCGCGATCGCGGCCACCGCGACCCTCGTCGAGACGGACATCGCGGTCATCGGGGGCGGGGTCGCCGCCTCCGGCGACACCCTCTTCGCCCCGATCCGCCGCCACCTCGCCGCCTACGCCACGCTCTCCTTCGTCAAGGAGCTGCGGGTGGTCCCGGCGGCCCTGGGCACCGACGCCGGACTGATCGGCGCGGCCGCGGCTGCGGCCATGCTGCTGCCCGCCTGAGCCTCGGGACCGATATGTCCGGGGGAGGGCCGCGGAGTGCGGCCGTCCGGGGGAGGGCCGCGGGATGCGCAGGACTACGGCTTGACCGAGCGGTAGTAGCGCCGGGCGCCCTCGTGCAGGTCCAGCGGATCGGTGTAGATCGCCGTGCGCAGGTCCACCAGCTGCGCCGCGTGCACCTTCTGCCCGATCCCGTCGCGGCTGAGGATCACCGTCCGGGTGAACTGCTCGGTGAGCTCAGGGTCCGCCTTCTCCGTGGTCACCAGCAGGTTCGGCACGGCCAGCGTGGACACCGCGCTGGTGTTCCGGGCGAGCGTGTACGCGTCCTGCGGCATCACGGCCGCCCGGTAGTACCGGGCCGGACTGCCGCTCGCCTGGAGCTGTTCCACCAGGTCGCCCAGCTGCACGAGCCGGATCTCGAACCGCTCCGACAGCTCGCGCACCGCGTTGGTCGGGAGGCCGCCGGACCAGAAGAAGGCGTCGATCCGGCCCGCCTCCAGCTCGGAAGGCATGGTGTCGATCCCTATGGACACCGGGGTGATGTCGCGGCGCGGGTCCAGCTTGGCCGCCGTCAGCAGCCGCTCCGAGACGAGCCGCACCCCGGAACCGTCCTGCCCGACCGCCACCCGCTTGCCGCGCAGGTCCCGGGCCGACTGCACCGGGGACCCCGCCGGGACCACCAGCTGCACGTAGTCGTCGTAGAGCCGGGCGACCCCGCGCAGCCAGGCCGCGCCGGGCTTGCCGTCCTGCCGGTACTTGGCCACCGCGTCCGCCGTAGCCACCGTGAAGTCCGCGCCACCGGAGGCCACCCGCTGGAGGTTCTGCTGCGAGCCCTCGCTGGTCTCCAGCCGCACCTTCATCCCGGGCATGTCCCGCCGCAGCTCCTGCTCCAGCAACTGCCCGTAGCGGTGGTAGACCCCGGTACGGACGCCCGTGCTGAAGGCCAGCTCGCCCTCGAGCTCCGGCTCCCCGAACGGTTTCAGCCACCACACCAGGACCCCGAGCACGGCCAGGACGGCCACCAGGGCCCGCAGGGCGTGGCGCCTGCTGATCCGGGGCGGTACGAGAGGCATGGCCGCGATCCTGCCACCCGTCCGCCGTCCTGTCACGGCGCGCCTGCCCGGGGCAGGCCGCACGGGGGACCGGAGGGCTCCCGGGTACCGCCTACCCTTGTTGTATGACCAGCAGCAGCGACCGGAGCACGGCAGTGGACGTCAAGGGAACATACGAGGTGCGCACCTACGGGTGCCAGATGAACGTGCACGACTCCGAGCGGCTGTCCGGTCTGCTGGAGGGTGCGGGCTACACGCGCGCCCCCGAGGGCTCCGACGGCGACGCCGACGTGGTCGTGTTCAACACCTGCGCCGTCCGCGAGAACGCCGACAACAAGCTCTACGGCAACCTCGGCCGGCTCGCCCCGATGAAGACCAAGCGCCCCGGCATGCAGATCGCGGTCGGCGGCTGCCTCGCCCAGAAGGACCGCGACACGATCGTCAAGCGGGCCCCCTGGGTCGACGTCGTCTTCGGCACGCACAACATCGGCAAGCTCCCCGTGCTGCTGGAGCGCGCCCGCATCCGGGAAGAGGCGCAGGTCGAGATCGCCGAGTCGCTGGAGGCCTTCCCCTCCACGCTGCCGACCCGCCGCGAGTCCGCGTACGCCGCCTGGGTCTCGATCTCCGTCGGCTGCAACAACACCTGCACCTTCTGCATCGTCCCCGCGCTGCGCGGCAAGGAGGAGGACCGCCGTCCCGGCGACATCCTCGCCGAGGTCGAGGCGCTGGTCGCCGAGGGCGTCTCGGAGATCACCCTGCTCGGACAGAACGTGAACGCGTACGGCTCCGACCTCGGTGACCGCGAGGCGTTCAGCAAACTGCTGCGCGCCTGCGGACAGATCGAGGGCCTGGAGCGGGTCCGCTTCACCTCCCCGCACCCGCGCGACTTCACGGACGACGTGATCGCGGCGATGGCGGAAACCCCGAACGTCATGCCGCAGCTGCACATGCCGATGCAGTCCGGATCCGACCCGATCCTGAAGGCGATGCGCCGCTCCTACCGGCAGGAGCGGTTCCTCGGCATCATCGAGAAGGTCCGCGCCGCCATCCCGCACGCCGCGATCTCCACCGACATCATCGTGGGCTTCCCCGGCGAGACGGAGGAGGACTTCCAGCAGACGATGCACGCCGTGCGCGAGGCCCGCTTCGCGAACGCGTTCACCTTCCAGTACTCCAAGCGGCCCGGCACCCCCGCCGCCGACATGGACGGGCAGATCCCCAAGGAGGTCGTCCAGGAGCGCTACATGCGGCTGGTCGCCCTCCAGGAGGAGATCTCCTGGGAGGAGAACAAGAAGCAGGTCGGCCGCACCCCGGAGGTCATGGTCGCGGAGGGCGAGGGCCGCAAGGACGGCGCCACGCACCGCCTCTCCGGCCGCGCCCCCGACAACCGCCTGGTGCACTTCACGAAGCCGGAGACCGAGGTCCGCCCCGGCGACGTGGTCACCGTGGACATCACCTACGCCGCCCCCCACCACCTGCTGGCCGAGGGCCCGACGCACTCCGTGCGCCGCACCCGCGCCGGAGACGCCTGGGAGAAGCGCAACGCCGCCCCGGCCGGTCCGGCCGGCGTCATGCTCGGCATCCCGACCCTGGGCGTCCCTGCGCCGCTGCCGGCCGTGACGTCCGGCTGCGCGGTGGCACAGGGCTGACGCCTCCGCGGCCGGATCCCGCCGCCGGAACCGCCAGGGGAACGCGGCGCCGGGCCGCGTCGGCGGGGTCCGCCGGCGGGACGGCCGCCGGGTCCGCCCGGCGGACCCGCGTTAGGCTGCCGATCATGCTTGTTGCCGCCGCTGTCTGCCCCGCCCCGCCGCTGCTCGTGCCCGAGGTGGCGGCGGGCGCCGCCGCCGAACTCGGCGACGCGCGCACCGCCTGCTCCGACGCGCTCGCCGTGCTCGCCGCCTCGCGCCCCGACCTCCTGGTCGTCGTCGGGGCCGCCGACCGGGACCACCGCGGGCCCTACCCGCAGGGGGCCCGCGGCACCTTCCGGGGCTTCGGCGCCGAGGCCGGCGTACAGCTCGGGGCCGGCGACGAGGGGCCGCGGCTGCTGCCCCCGTCCCTCGCCGTGGGCGCCTGGCTGCTGGCGCACGCGCGCTGGGGCGCCGCCCCGGTGGAGGGGCTCGGCGTCGCGGAGGCGCTGGACACCGCCGACTGCCTGGAGGCCGGCCGGGAACTCGCCGCCCGGGACGCCCGCGTCGCGTTGCTCGTGATGGGCGACGGCAGCGCCTGCCGGACCCTCAAGGCCCCCGGCTACCTCGACGAACGGGCCGCCGCCTTCGACGCCGCCGCGGCCCGCGCGCTCGGCGCCGCCGACACCGCCGCGCTCGCCGCCCTCGACGCCGGGCTCGCGGCCGAGCTCCAGGCCGCCGGCCGGGCCCCGTGGCAGGTCCTGGCGGGCGCCGCCGAGGGCGCGGGCCTCGACGGGCGCCTGCTGTACGAGGACGCGCCGTACGGGGTCGGGTACTTCGTCGCCACCTGGTCCTAGCGGGGGACCGGGCCGCCCCCTCCGGGACCGCGTCAGGGAGTGACCGGCGGCGTCGGCCCGCCGGGAGAGTCCTTGTGCGCGACCTTGCCCAGGGCGTCCTTCGCCTTGCCCGTGCCGTTCGTGATCTGGCCGCTGTACTTGCCCTTGGTCTTGGAGTCCACGGCCTTGGCCACCTTGTCCAGACCCTCGCCGATCTTGCCCTCGTGCTGCTGCGCGAGGGTGCCGACCTTGTCCTTCGCCGGAGCGAGCTTGGCCTTCAGATTGTCCAGCAGACCCATGGGGCACCTTCCGTTGGCGTGGCTACGTACGGGCGCCCTCGCCGGCCTCGCTGTCCGCTGCGACCTCGGCCGACTGCTGCTTCGGAATCTCCACGGCCTCCGCCGGGGCTTCCGCTTCCGCAACAGCCGGCGCGGCCTCGGCCCCGTCGGCCGAACCGGACTCCGGAGTCAGGGCCTCGGCCGCGGCCTGGTCGGTCGCGTCCTCGTCCTTGCTGCCGAAAAGCCGACGAAAAATGCCCATGTCTACTCCCATAACGCTACTCGTGTGACTGAAGTTCCGCGGTGACCGGACCGGCCTCACACGCTGGCGCGCCAGGCCGGAACCACGCCAGGGCAACGACTCCTACCCGGCCCCGTCACGTAGCCCGATCGGGTACATGCCGCCGGGTTTGCGAGACTGGGGCGGTGAGGAAAGCAGCCCCCGCCCCGCGGGTCATCGCCGTCGTAGGTCCCACCGCGGCCGGGAAGTCCGATCTGGGCGTAGCCCTGGCCCGTCATTTCGGCGGTGAAGTCGTCAACGCGGACTCCATGCAGTTGTACCGGGGGATGGACATCGGCACCGCCAAGCTGACGCCTGGGGAGCGCGGCGGCGTCCCGCACCGCCTCCTCGACGTCTGGGACGTCACCGAGACGGCCAGCGTCGCCGAGTACCAGCGCCTCGCCCGCGCCGAGATCGACGCCCTCCTCGCCGAGGGCCGTACGCCGGTCCTCGTCGGCGGCTCCGGCCTGTACGTCCGGGGCGCCCTCGACGCCATGGAGTTCCCCGGCACCGATCCCGAGGTCCGCGCCCGGCTGGAGGAGGAGGCGACGCTCCGCGGCCCCGGCGCCCTGCACGCGCGGCTCGCCGCCGCCGACCCCGCCGCCGCGCAGGCCATCCTGCCGAGCAACGCCCGCCGGATCGTCCGCGCGCTGGAGGTCATCGAGATCACCGGCCGCCCCTTCACCGCGAACCTCCCGGGCCACGAGTCCGTCTACGACACCGTCCAGATCGGCGTCGACGTGGCCCGGCCCGAGCTCGACGAGCGGATCGCGCTGCGCGTGGACCGCATGTGGGAGGACGGCCTGGTCGACGAGGTCCGCGCGCTGGAGGCCAGCGGCCTGCGCGACGGAATCACCGCCTCCAGGGCGCTCGGCTACCAGCAGGTGCTGTCCGCGCTCGCCGGGGAGTGCACCGAGGAAGAGGCTCGGAACGAGACCGTCCGGGCCACCAAGCGCTTCGCTCGCCGCCAGGACTCCTGGTTCCGCAGGGACCCGCGGGTCAACTGGCTCAGCGGGGGCGTGGCCGACCGCGGGGAACTCCCCGGACTCGCGCAGTCGTTGGTCGAACGAGCGGTCACAGCCTGATCACGTGATGGCATCGGGACGCCCCGGGCGCCTGTCAAGGGGCCGGGGGCGTGCCATCATCAAACTCGTGCCGGTGTGGTCATCGGTGCTGAACTGCGGCGTACTGAGTCCGAGTGGGGAGGGCGCGTGGCGATGGAGGCCGGCCCTCGTGACACCGGGCGGGACGACGCCCTGCGGGAAGCGGACCCGATGCTCCTGCACCAGCCGGACGGACCTGACGGTCCCGGAGGGCTCGGGCTTCCCGCCGATCCCGTGCGCCTGACCCCGGACGGGCCGGACGCCCCGGACCCCGCCGAGGCCGTCGCGGCCGCGGGCCCCGAGTTCGAGGTCGAACTGCGTCCGCAGCGCCGCCTGCGCCTGTGGCAGATCGCCCCGATCGTGCTGCTGGCCGCCGCCGGCTCGCTGATGTTCGCCTTCCCGCTCGCCTTCGAGTTCGGCGACGGCGGAGCGGTCGTCGCCATGCTCGGCTTCCTCATCAGCTGCTGCGCCGGCGGCTGGGGGATGATGGCCGCCCGCCGTGTCGGGTACACCTGGCCCGGGCTCCCCGCCCGGGGGAGCGGCCGCCGGCCCGACTGGCGCATGGCCGCGCTGTACGCCGTGGTCGCGCTGGGCGTCGTGGCCCTGGCCGTCTACCGGGTCGCCAGGCTCCGCTAGGCCCCGCTACCGGGTCGCCAGGCTCCGCTCGGCCCCGCCGGGCCCCCGAGGGCCCTGTCCGCGCCTCCGGGCCATCCGGGCCATCCGGGCCGGGAAACGCGGCCCGCGCCGCCCTGGAGGGCCTCCGCGGCCTCCACCAGGCCCTCGGTACCATGGGCTGGTGACGCACACCACCCTCTCCTTCCTCAAGGGCCACGGCACCGAGAACGACTTCGTGATCGTCCCGGACCCGGACAACGCCGTCGAGCTGCCCGCGTCCGCTGTCGCCCGGCTCTGCGACCGGCGCGCCGGGATCGGCGCCGACGGCGTGCTCCACGTCGTGCGGTCCGCCGCCCACCCCGAGGCGGCGCACCTGGCCGGCGAGGCCGAGTGGTTCATGGACTACCGCAACAGCGACGGCTCCGTCGCCGAGATGTGCGGCAACGGCGTCCGCGTCTTCGCCCGCTACCTCCAGCACGCGGGCCACGCCGAACCCGGCGACCTCGCCATCGCCACCCGGGGCGGGGTCAAGCACGTCCACCTCGACAAGACCGGCGACGTCACCGTCTCCATGGGCCGCGCCGAGCTCCCCGCGGGCGACGTCACCGTCACGGTCGGCGCCACGAGCTGGCCCGCGCGCAACGTGAACATGGGCAACCCGCACGCCGTCGCCTTCGTCGACAGCCTCGACGACGCCGGGAACCTCCTCACCGCCCCCTCCTTCGCCCCGGTGTCCGCCTACCCGACGGGCGTCAACGTCGAGTTCGTCGTCGACCGCGGCCCCCGGCACGTCGCCATGCGCGTCCACGAGCGCGGCTCCGGCGAGACCCGCTCCTGCGGCACCGGCGCCTGCGCCGTCGCCGTGGCCGCCATCCGCCGCGACGGCGCGGACCCGGCGGCCACCGGCGCGCCCGTCACGTACACCGTCGACCTCCCCGGCGGCACGCTGGTCATCACCGAGCACCCCGATGGGCAGATCGACATGACCGGACCCGCCGTCATCGTGGCCGCGGGCGAGTTCGACCCGGCCTGGCTCACCCGAAACGGCTTTCGGCTGAAGATTCCCTCTCATGGGTGATCCGTTTCACGCTGAGCGAGAGGTGGACTGCGCCACGTGGTGGGGTCGGTAACATCAGGCACCGGCCCTGAGGGTTCACCCCATGCCCGCCACCGCCGGTCGAAGCCGCCGGAGGTGCCCATGAGTGCAGAGGCCACGAACCCCGAAGCACACCCCGAAGCGCGCCCTGAGCTCCGCAGACGCGGCCGGACCAGGCTCGATCTGCGCCGGCTCGGGCGCGCGGCCCTGCTCGGGCCCACGTCCCGGGACCGCCTTCCGGACGCCATCGGGCACGTCGCCGAGGCGCACCGCGCCCACCATCCGGACGCCGATCTGTCCGTATTGCGACGTGCCTACCTGCTCGCGGAGACCTCGCACCGCGGTCAGATGCGCAAGAGCGGTGAGCCGTACATCACACATCCGCTCGCCGTCACCCTGATCCTGGCCGAACTCGGCGCCGAGACCACGACGTTGACCGCTTCGCTCCTCCACGACACCGTCGAGGACACCGACGTGACCCTCGATCAGGTCGGCGAGGAGTTCGGCGACGAGGTCCGCTTCATCGTCGACGGCGTCACCAAGGTCGAGAAGATCGACTACGGCGCCGCCGCCGAACCCGAGACCTTCCGCAAGATGCTCGTCGCCACCGGCAACGACGTCCGCGTCATGTCCATCAAACTCGCCGACCGCCTGCACAACATGCGGACCCTCGGCGTGATGCGCCCCGAAAAACAGGCCCGCATCGCCAAGGTCACCCGCGACGTGCTCATCCCCCTCGCCGAACGGCTCGGCGTCCAGGCCCTGAAGACCGAGCTGGAAGACCTCGTCTTCGCGATCCTGCACCCTGAGGAGTACGAGCGCACCCGCGCCCTCATCGCCGACCACGCCGGGGAGCGCGACCCGCTGCCCGCCATCGCCGACTCCGTACGGGCCGTACTGCGCGACGCCGGCATCGCCGCCGAGGTACAGGTCCGCCCCCGGCACTTCGTGTCCGTGCACCGGATCGCCCTCAAGCGCGGCGAGCTGCGCGGCTCGGACTTCGGCCGCATCCTCGTCCTGGTCGGCGAGAACGCCGACTGCTACGCGGTGCTGGGCGAGATGCACACCTGCTTCACGCCGGTCGTCTCCGAGTTCAAGGACTTCATCGCCACCCCGAAGTTCAACCTCTACCAGTCCTTGCACACCGCCGTCGCCACGTCCGCGGGGTACGTCGCCGAGGTCATCGTCCGGACCCGGCAGATGCACCGCGTCGCGGAGGCCGGCGTGGTCGCGCTCGGCAATCCGTACACCACCGGCACCCCGCCGGAGGGCGCCGACTGCGACGAGGAGCGGGTCGACCCGACGCGACCCGGATGGCTCTCGCGCCTCCTCGACTGGCAGCAGTCCGCGCCCGACCCCGACACCTTCTGGAGCGTCCTGCGCGCCGAGCTCGCCCAGGACCGGGAGATCACCGTGTTCCGGGCCGACGGCGGCACTCTGGGCCTGCCCGCCGGGGCCAGCTGCATCGACGCCGCCTACGCCCAGCACGGCGAGGCGGCGCACGGCTGTATCGGCGCCCGGGTCAACGGGCGCCTCACCTCGCTCTCCTCCTCCCTCTCCGACGGGGACACCGTGCAGCTGCTGCTCGCGCACGACGCCTCCTCGGGGCCCTCCGCCGAGTGGCTCGACCACGCGCGGACCCCGGCCGCCCGGATCGCCATCAGCAGCTGGCTCCAGACCCACCCCGACCTGGCCATGGCCACCACCTCGGCCGCCCGCGCGCCGCTGTCCGTCGTCGGCGCCCGGGGCGGCGGGGGCAACGCCGTCGCCGACCTGCCCGACGCCACCGTGCGCCTCGCTGGCTGCTGCACCCCGGTGCCGCCCGACGCGGTCGCCGGGTTCGTGGTCCGGGGCGGCGCCGTCACCGTGCACCGCGTGCAGTGCGCCGCCGTCGCCCAGATGCGCGCGGTGGGCCGCACCTCCGTCACCGTGCACTGGCGGGCCACCGCCGACTGCCGGGTCACCCTCCTCGCCGAATCGTTCGGCCGCCCGCACCTGCTGGCCGACCTGACCGAAGCCATCGCCCGTGAGGGGGTCGAGGTCGTCTCCGCCACCGTCGAACCCCCGGTCGAACAGCGCGTCCGCCACACGTACACCCTGCAACTGCCCGACGCGACGGGGCTGACCGCGCTGATGCGGGCGATGCGGGACGTCCCGGGGGTCTACGACGTCAGCCGGGCGTAGCGGCTTCCTCCGCCGGGCCGACCCGTTCGGGTGGCCCCGCCGCGCGCCGTTCGCGGCCGTGCGGCGGGCGCTGGTAAGCGGTGGTGGATGCAGCTCACCTCCCCGCGCCTGCGCGCCGCCCTGCTCGCCGCGGCCTCCCTGACCCTCGTCGCCGCCGTGCTCCCCCCGCCGGCGCCGCTGGGCATCGGCGACCGGCTTTTCCCGGAGCTCGGGAACCCCGGGTACGACGTGCTCTCGTACGACCTGTCCTTCACGTACAAGGACAACCGCACCCCGCTCGACGCCGTCACCGTGATCAATGCCCGGGCCCTGCGGCCGATGGAGCGGATCAACCTGGACTTCACCCACGGGAAGGTGGCCTCCGTCGAGGTCAACGGGGAGCCGGCCCGGTTCGAGAGCGCGGGGGAGGACCTCGTACTGACCCCCGCGCGGCCGGTGGCGGGCAGCGGGCCGCTGCACATCACCGTCCGGCACACCAGCGACCCGCGCGGACGGGGCGACGGCGGCTGGGTGCCCACCGAGGACGGCCTGGCCATGGCCAACCAGGCCGACGCCGCCCACCGGGTCTTCCCCTGCAACGACCACCCCGCCGACAAGGCGTTCTTCACCTTCCGGATCACCGCCCCTGACGGGCTCACCGCCGTGGCCAACGGGATCCCCGGGGCGCTGCCGGCCCGCCGGGCCGGCTCCGCCACGACCTGGACGTACCGGACCCTGCACCCGATGGCCACCGAGCTGGCCCAGGTGTCGGTCGGCCGCTCCGCCGTCGTCCACGGCACCGGACCGCACGGGCTGCCGCTGCGCGACGTGGTGCCCGCCGCCGACCGGGAGCGGCTGGACCCCTGGCTGAAGAAGACCGCGGGCCACGTCGCGTGGATGGAGGAGCGGGTCGGCCGCTACCCCTTCGAGAACTACGGGGTGCTGATCGCCCGGGCCACCACCGGGTTTGAGCTGGAGACGCAGACCCTCTCCCTCTTCGAGCACAGCCTGTTCTCCGGGGAGGGCTACCCCGACTGGTACGTCGAGTCCGTGATGGTCCACGAGCTGGCCCACCAGTGGTTCGGCGACAGCGTGAGCCCGCGCACCTGGTCCGACCTGTGGCTCAACGAGGGACACGCCACCTGGTACGAAGCGCTGTACGCCGACGGCCTCGGGAAGTACTCCCTGGAGCGGCGCATGCGCGAGGCGTACCAGCGCTCCGACCAGTGGCGGGCGGCGGGCGGCCCCCCGGCCGCCCCGAAGGCCGCCGCCCCCGGTGAGAAGATCGGGCTGTTCCGGCCGGTGGTCTACGACGGCGCCGCGCTGATCCTCTACGCACTGCGCCAGGAGATCGGCACCGGGGCCTTCGACCGGATCCAGCGCCGCTGGGTGGCGGAGCACCGGGACGGCGTCGCGGGCACGGCGGACTTCGTACGCCTGGCCTCCCAGGAGGCGGGCCGGGACCTCGGGCCCTTCCTGGAGCCGTGGCTGTATGGGACGACGACCCCGGCGATGCCCGGGCACCCCGAGTGGGGCACCCCGAAAAGCGTGTGACCGGGGCGGAGCGGGCATGTCACCATCGACGGGGCCGTTCGGGGAATCACCCGACGATGTGACACGTTGAACGTGACAGCGTGCCGTGACAACGTGACGGCACGCACGGCGCGCGTTCCACGGGCCGCGGCCGACGCATACGAAATCGACGTAAGGATCCAATGACCTCCTCTTCTTCCCCTTCCCAGGACGCGCGGGACGCACAGGACGTGCCGGACTCGCCGAGCTTCACCGAGAGCCTCCGGGCCGACGCCCTGATGGAAGAGGACGTCGCCTGGAGCCACGAAATCGACGGAGACCGGGACGGCGAGCAGTTCGAGCGCTCCGAGCGCGCGGCACTGCGCCGCGTGGCCGGCCTCTCGACCGAGCTCGAAGACGTCACCGAGGTCGAGTACCGGCAGCTGCGCCTGGAGCGCGTCGTGCTCGTCGGTGTCTGGACCTCGGGAACGGCGACGGACGCGGACAACTCCCTCGCGGAGCTCGCGGCCCTCGCCGAGACGGCGGGCGCCCTCGTACTCGACGGTGTGATCCAGCGCCGCGACAAGCCCGACCCGGCCACCTTCATCGGCTCCGGCAAGGCGCGGGAGCTGCGCGACATCGTGATGGAGAGCGGGGCCGACACCGTCGTCTGCGACGGCGAGCTCAGCCCCGGCCAGCTCATCGCCCTCGAAGACGTCGTCAAGGTCAAGGTGGTCGACCGGACCGCCCTCATCCTGGACATCTTCGCCCAGCACGCCAAGTCCCGTGAGGGCAAGGCGCAGGTCGCACTCGCGCAGATGCAGTACATGCTTCCGCGCCTGCGCGGCTGGGGCGCCTCGCTGTCCCGGCAGATGGGCGGCGGCGGCGGTGGCGGCATGGCCACCCGCGGCCCCGGTGAGACCAAGATCGAGACCGACCGGCGACGGATCCGCGAGAAGATGGCGAAGATGCGCCGGGAGATCGCGGAGATGAAGACCGGCCGCGACATCAAGCGGCAGGAACGGCGCCGCAACAAGGTGCCCTCGGTCGCCATCGCCGGTTACACCAACGCCGGAAAGTCCTCGCTGCTCAACCGCCTCACGGGCGCGGGCGTGCTGGTGGAGAACGCGCTGTTCGCCACCCTCGACCCGACCGTGCGCCGGGCCGAGACGCCCAGCGGCCGGATCTACACCCTGGCCGACACGGTCGGCTTCGTCCGGCACCTGCCCCACCACCTCGTCGAGGCGTTCCGCTCCACGATGGAGGAGGTCGGCGACGCCGACCTCATCCTGCACATCGTGGACGGCTCGCACCCGGCGCCGGAGGAGCAGCTGGCGGCGGTGCGCGAGGTGATCCGCGAGGTCGGCGCGGTGAACGTGCCCGAGATCGTCGTGATCAACAAGGCGGACGCGGCGGACCCGCTCGTCCTGCAGCGGCTGCTGCGGATCGAGCGCCACTCCCTCGCGGTGTCGGCCCGTACGGGCATGGGCATCGAGGAGCTCCTCGCGCTCATCGACTCCGAGCTGCCGCGGCCCGAGGTCGAGGTGGAGGCTCTGGTGCCGTACACCCTCGGCTCGCTGGTGGCCAAGGCGCACGCCGAGGGCGATGTGATCTCCGAGGAGCACACCGCGGAGGGCACCCTGCTGAAGGCGCGGGTCCACCCGGAGCTCGCCTCCGACCTGGCGCCGTACGCGCTCGCCAAGCAGTGACGCGTCGGCGAACCTGACGCGAGAACGGCTGAGGGCCCCCTGCACCGCAGGGGGCCCTCAGCCGTTCTCTCCGCCGTTCAGCGCGTTGCGTGGCGGGTCGGCCGTGTGAACCCGCCGGTCGGCCGCGCGAACCCGCTCGTCGGCTACTTGAACTTGCCGCTCACCGCGTTGAAGATGCCCTTCGCCTCCGGACCCAGCCGGGGCCCGGCCAGCCAGCCCGCCTTGACCGGGCCGATCGAGGTGTTCGACACCAGCGCCGGCTTGCCGTCCGCGCCGGACGCGATCCAGCCGCCGCCCGAGGAACCGCCGGTCATGGTGCAGCCGATGCGGTACATCACGGGGTCGGCCGCGTTCAGGGTCAGCCGGCCCGGCTTGTCCGCGCACTGGTAGGCCCTCTGGCCGTCGAACGGAGCCGCCGCCGGGTAGCCCGTGGCGGTGATGCCCGCGACCTTCGGCACGGCCGGGGCGTTGAACTCCACCGGGAGCGCCGAACCGACGGTCTCCTCCAGGGACTTGCCGCTGCCGGCCTCCGGGGTCACGTGGAGCACCGCGAAGTCGTACGGGGCACCCGCGCCGCCGGTCGGGCCGCCGTTCGCGATCCACTGGTCGGAGGTCTGCGCCCAGTCGCTCCACCAGACGCCGAACGGGGCCACCTGCTCGCGGGGCGCGCCCTTGAGCTGCGCGGCCGACTTGCCGGCGTTGTTGTAGGAGGGGACGAAGGCGATGTTGCGGTACCAGCCGCCGGCCTTGCCCGCGTGCACGCAGTGGCCCGCCGTCCAGACCATGTTGGACTTGCCGGGACGCGCCGGGTCCTTGACCACGGTCGCGGAGCAGACCATCGAACCCTCGGGCCCGTCGAAGAAGACCTTGCCGGCCTCCGGAACGCTCTTGTGGTACGGCGCGACCGCCGGCTTGGCTGCCACCGCGGCCGGGGCCGGGTCGGTGACGCCCTGGTCCCTGCCCGCGTCCGGATCGACGGACGGGCGCTGCGGCTGTTCGGCGTCACGCATCCGGTCGGAGTCCCACAGACCCTCGATGATCGGGTTGACGTAGTCGCCCGCCTCGCGGAGCCAGTCCTCCTTCTTCCAGTTCTTCCACTCGCCCCCCTTCCACTTCTCCAGGTCGAAGCCGTGCTCCTTGAGCTTTTCCTTGAGCTGGTCCGGGATCTGGATCCCGTCCGTGCCCGGCAGGGTCGCCGCCACGGTCGGCTTGGCGTCGCCGCCGGCCTCCGCGTCGCCGGGGCCGCAGGCCGAGGCGGTCAGCGCGAGGGCGGCCGCGCACAGGATCGCGGTGACCGGTCGGTTCGGTCGCATGTCTTTTCGTCCCCCTGAAGTTTTTTCGAGGCGTGGAGTACCGCACCCCACTATGCCGCTGCCGCCCATGACGACACAGCCCGGGGCCGCGGTTCCCCGTGCTCGGACCGCGCGGGGCAAGGATCTTGGCCCCACCCGTGATCCGCCGCCGTCATCGTCGTTGGTACGTACGGGGGATGGGGGAGCAGCGTTCATGTTCGAGGCGCAATCCGGAAGAGCAATCCGTGCGGGAGGACCGACACTCGTGGCTTTGACCGAGCCTGCGGCGGCTGCGGCCGCGGCACAACTTCCCCCGCAGGTGCCCGCACAGGGCGTACGGGCGCCCGGGGCCGGGGCCGTTACGGGGTCCGCGGCCGGGCCCATTACGGGGTCCAAGGCGGGTGCCGTGACGGGGCCCGCGGCCGGGCACTCTACGGGGTCCGCGGCCGGGCCCTTTTCGGGGTCCGCGGCCGGGGTCCCGGCCGGTCCGGTCGGCTCCTGCGGGCCCGGTGTGACCATCGCCGGCGAGGGCATCCTGCGCCGGCAGGCGCAGCGGGAGTCCGCGGCCCGGACGTACGCGCGCTCCCTGCCCATCGTCCCGGTGCGCGCCCGCGGGCTGACCATCGAGGGCGCCGACGGGCGGCGTTACCTCGACTGCCTCTCCGGGGCGGGCACGCTGGCCCTCGGGCACAACCACCCGGTGGTGCTCGAAGCCATCCGGGGCGTGCTGGACTCGGGCGCCCCGCTGCACGTGCTCGACCTCGCGACCCCGGTCAAGGACGCCTTCACCACCGAGCTGTTCGCCAACCTCCCGCCCGCGCTGGCCGCCGACGCCCGCATCCAGTTCTGCGGGCCCGCCGGGACGGACGCCGTCGAAGCCGCCCTCAAGCTGGTCCGCGCCGCGACCGGGCGCCACGGGCTGCTCGCCTTCACCGGGGCCTACCACGGCATGACCGCCGGAGCCCTGGGCGCCTCGGGCGGCGCACCGGACGTACGGGTGACGCGACTGCCCTACCCGCAGGACCTCCGCTGCCCTTTCGGCGTCGGCGGCCCCGAGGGGGCCGAACTCGGCGCCCGCTGGACGGAGAACCTGCTGGACGACCCCAAGGGCGGGGTGCCCGCCCCCGCCGGGATGATCGTGGAACCCGTACAGGGCGAGGGCGGGGTCCTCCCGGCGCCCGACGCGTGGCTGCGCCGGATGCGGGAGATCACCGCGGCCCGGGGGATCCCGCTGATCGCCGACGAGGTGCAGACCGGGGTCGGCCGTACCGGCGCCTTCTGGGGCGTCGACCACGCCGGGGTGGTGCCCGACGTCATGGTCCTGTCCAAGGCCATCGGCGGGAGCCTCCCGCTGGCCGTGGTGGTCTACCGGGGCGACCTGGACGTGTGGCCGCCCGGCGCCCACGCCGGAACCTTCCGCGGCAACCAGCTGGCCATGGCCGCCGGTACGGCCACGCTGGCCTACGTACGCGAGAACCGCCTGGCCGAGCGCGCGGCGGCCCTCGGGGAGCGGATGACGTCGGCCCTGCGCGGGATGGCGCCGGCCCACCCCTGCGTCGGGGAGGTCCGGGGCCGCGGCCTGATGATCGGCGTCGAACTCGTCGACCCCGACACGGGGGCCGCCGCGCCCGTGCTGGCCGCGGCCGTCCGCCAGGAGTGCCTGGACCGGGGGCTGATCGTCGAACTCGGCGGCCGCCACTCCGCCGTCGTCCGGCTGCTGCCGCCGCTGACCCTGACCGACGAGCAGGCCTCGGCGGTCCTCGACCGCCTGGCCGACGCCATCCCGGCTGCCGCCCGCCGGCCCCGCTGACCGCACCCGGAGGACCCGCGATGCCCGACCCCCACCAGCCGACTCCGCCTCCGGCGGCGTTCCCGGCCACCCCCACGTTCCCGCCCCCGACCGCCCCGCCGAGTACGACTACACCCCCCACGGACCTCCACCCCCCGACCCGGCCCCCGGCCCCGGCCGCGCACTCGGCCCCGAACGTGTACCCGGCCCCGGCCGCGCACTCGGCCCCGACCCCGACCGCGAACGTGTACGCGGCTGCGGACGCAACTCCGGCCGCAGCCGCGTTCCCGGCCGCACCGCAAGCTCCGGCGTCAGCGTCGGCCACCCCACAGGCCGCAACCCCGGCTGCGGACGCAACTCCGGCCGCAGCCTCGGCCGCGAGCGCGTTCCCGGCCGCGGACGCAACTCCAGCCGCGGACCCGGCCGCACCGAAAGCTCCGGCGTCAGCGTCGGCCACTCTCCAGGCCCCGGCGGGGCACCCGACCGCCCCCCGGGTCCCGACCGCGGCTCAGTTCCCGCCCCCGGCCGCTGACGCAACCCCGGCCCCGCTGCCGACTCCGGCCGCTGACGCAACCGCGGCCCTGACCAAAGCGGCGACCCCAGCCGCACTGCCGTCCACGCTCGCAACCCCGGCCCCGGCCCGGACGCCGAGTACGGGCGCAGCGGCGCTCCCGACCACAGCCCAGGCTCCGACGGCCCCCCAGCTCCCGCCTCGGGCTACAGCTGCGGCCGTGCCCCCGGCCTCGGCCTCGGCTGCGGCGTCGACCACGGCTGCGGCGTCGACCACGGCCGCGGCATCGGCGGCGCTCCCGACCAGGGCCGGGCTGTCGACGGCACTTCACGCCCCGGCTGCGGCCGCATCTCCGGCCACAGCCCAGGCCGCGGCGGCGCCCGAGCTCCTGCCCCGGGCTGCGGCCATGGCCGTGCCTCCTGCCCCGGCCGAGCTGCCGGCCCCGGCTTCGATGCGCTGCCCGGCCGAAGTCACGACCGCAGCAACATCCTCGGCCCCGACATCGACTTCGGCCTCGTACTTGGCCACGGCACATGGCACGGCCACGGAACCCGGCACGGCCCCGTCCGTGCCGTCGGCCATGGACGCCCTCTTGGCCCCGCTCGCGGCCACCGCCGGGAACGCCCAGCCCGCCGGCATGGCCGAGGGCGCCAGGCTGACACCCGACGCGCCGACTTCACCGCCCGGGAGGGCATGGCTGGCCCCGGCGACCCCCGGGGACGTGGCGGTACCGGCTGCCTCGGAGGCGTCAGCAGAACCGGTTGTTCGGGCGGTGCCGGCGACCCCGGCGGCGATGCCGTCAACGCCTGTGGTCCCGGCGGCTTCGACGGCGGCGGAGCCGCCCAACGTGCACATGCCGGCGGTCTCGGCGGGGAAGCCGACCCCGCCCACCCCCGCCGGGGAGGCGACTGCGGTGGGGCGGCAGCCCTCGTTCACCACGGTGCCCTCAGCGGCGGCGCCGGCTGTACCGCAGTCGGCCTGGTGGACCCCGTCGGCCCCGGTACGGCACCCGGTCCCGCCTGGTCCGCCGGCGTCGGCAGAGGGGTCGGCCCCGAGCCGGACCGCGGCCGCGACCCCGAGTCCGGATGCGGCAGCCGACCTGCTCGTCCCGTACCCGGACAGGCCCCGTGCCGCAGCGACCGGCGAGCCTGGCGAGCCCGGCCAGGTCGTGAACACTCCGCAGCTACCGCCGACCGCCCCCGGCCCGGGACTCTCCTGGGTCGCCTCCGAGTACCCGCCCTTCCCGGCCCTCCCCGCCTGGCCCGGCTCGGAGGTTTCGAAGGGAACCCCCGCCCTCTCCACGTGGCAGCCTTCCGTCCTCATGCGCTCCGGTCCCGCAGCGCAGGGTTCGCACCCGCCCCGTACGACGGATCCAGCGGCCCGGCAGGCACCCGGTGCGGTGGCGGACGACGCCGAGGCCAAACCCGAACCCGCGGTGCAGGCAGCGGAATCATCCGCCTCCTCCTCGCAGCAGCTGAACGGTCCTGTGGACCCGGACCCGGACCCGGACCCGGCCCCGGACCGCGCCGATGCGACGGCCGAGCCCCGGCGCCCCGAGCAGGAAGGGCAGCTCTCCAGCGCGGAGGAGCCGGCGGCCCGGACGACCCCGAGCGCGTCCGAGCCAGCGGCTCGGCCGGCGGCCGGTACGGGAGACACGAGCGCCCAGCGGGTGCACGAATCCGTCGATCCGGCCGCCGACGGCCAGACCACCGTGCCGCGCCAGAAGGACGGCACGCCCGGACAGCGGGCCTCGTGGAAGAAGCTCACCGGAGGGGAACGGGCCATGTGGGCAGACCCGTTGGACCACGCCGATCCGACCACCGCCGCCGACACGGCGGCCGTGGAGAACCTCCTCAGGTGCTGGGTCCGCGAAGCGGGAATCGCCCGGCCCGACGGCCCTGCCGGCACCCCCCTGCGCGTGCCCCTCCCCGCCTCCGGCACGGCTCTGCTCGTCGCCGTCCGGCACTGGTCGGCGTCCGGCTGGCACCGCTTCGCAGCAGCCCGGCTCGAAGGGGCGCCCGCCGACGCCCCCGCCGTGGACGCCGTCACCCTTGCCGCGCTCCTCGCCCGCGAGGGCGCCGCCGGCGCCAGCGCCCCCGCCGACGCAACCGGGACCGCCGCGGCCGCCGGCAGCGGTACCTCCGCCGGCGCGCGTACCGGCAGCGCCGACCTCGTCGGCCGGGTCGCCGACTCGGTGCGCCGCACCGCCGAGTTCATCGCCGACCGGCGGGAACGCCCCGCCGCCCCCGCCCCCGTCGGAGAGGACCGTTTCCTCACCGCCGAACAGTCCCTCCTCCTCGGCCACCCCCTCCAACCGGACCCGAAGAGCCGCGAAGGACTTTCCGAGGCCGAAGTGCGCCGCTACTCACCCGAACTCCACGGCTCCTTCCCCCTCCACTGGTTCGCGGTGGCCCCGTCCGCCCTGGTCACCGACTCCGCCTGGACCGAGGGCGGCCGCCCGGTCCCAGCCGCCCGCCTCCTCGGCCGCCTCGCCCCCGGAATCCCGCTCCCCGACAGAGCCACCCCCCTTCCCCTGCACCCCTGGCAGGCCCGCGACCTGCTCCAGCGCCCCGCCGTCGCCGCACTCCGCGACGCGGGACTCCTGCACGACCTAGGCCCCTACGGCGCTCCCTGGTACCCCACCTCCTCCATCCGCACCGTCCATCGCCCCGGGTCCCCGGCGATGCTCAAGCTCTCCCTGGGCCTGCGCATCACCAACTCCCGCCGCGAAAACCTCCGCAAGGAACTCCACCGCGGCGTCGAGGTGCACCGGCTGCTCCGTACCGGCCTAGCCGAGCAGTGGCAGGCGGCCCACCCCGGTTTCGACATCGTGCGCGACCCCGCCTGGGTCGCCGTCGACGCCCCCGACGGCACGCCCGTGCCCGGACTCGACGCCCTGCTGCGCCACAACCCCTTCCGCTCCGGCGACGACGCCGTCTGCGTTGCCGCACTGACCTCCCCCCGCCCGTGGCCGGGCCGGACCGGCATGCGCTCCCGGCTCGCCGACATCGTCCGCGGCCTCGCCGTCAGCACTGGGCACACCACGTCCGCCGTCGCCGCCGAGTGGTTCCTGCGCTACCTCGACCACGTGGTCCTGCCGGTCCTCGCCTTCGATGCCCTCGCCGGAATCGCCCTCGAAGCGCACCAGCAGAACACCCTGGTCCTCCTCGACCCGGCCGGCTGGCCGGTCGGCGGCCGCTACCGAGACAACCAGGGCTACTACTTCCGCGAGTCCCACCGCGCGGAACTGGAGCACCGGCTCCCCGGCATCGGCGGCGCCAGCGACACCTTCGTCTCCGACGCCGTCACCGACGAACGCTTCTCCTACTACCTCGGCATCAACAACGTGCTCGGGCTCATCGGAGCCTTCGGATCCCAGCAACTCGCTGACGAACGCGTACTCCTCGCCGCCTTCCGCCGCTTCCTCGGCAAGGCCGCGGGCCTCGGCCCGCTCCCCGCACGACTCCTCGACTCACCCACCCTGCGGTGCAAGGCGAACCTGCTCACCCGCCTGGGCGGCCTCGACGAACTCGTCGGCCCCGTCGACACCCAGTCCGTCTACGTCACCATCGCCAACCCCCTTCACGGCTGACACGCCACCACCGACGCGGAGAAGAACCCCCGATGCCCTCCACCGACACCCCCACGCACCCCGCGGACACGGCAACCACCCACGGGATCGGCCGCATCGGCGCACCCCGCCTCACCGCCCAGCTGCTGCCCCTGCTCGCCGAGGCGGACCTCCTCGACTCCCCGGCGGCCTGGGGCAGCACCACCTCCTCGGCCGGAGCCTTCCATCTCGAACCCGTACGCCCGGCCCGGGACCTGGAACTCCTCACGCGCTGGATGAACGACCCCGAGGTCAACACCTACTGGGAGCTCGCCGGCCCCGCCGCCGTCACCGCCGCCCACCTGAGCCCCCAGCTCGACGGGGACAGCAGCAGCATCCCCTGCCTGGGCCTCCTCGACGGCACGCCGATGAGCTACTGGGAGATCTACCGGGCCGACCTCGACGCGCTCGCCCGGCACTACCCGGCGCGCCCCCACGACACGGGTATCCACCTGCTCATCGGAGACGGCACGAACCGCGGCCGCGGTCTCGGCACCACCCTGCTGCGCGCCGTCGCCGACCTGGTCCTGGACAACCGCCCCCGCTGCACGCGTGTCATCGCCGAACCGGACATCCGCAACACCCCCTCCGTCACAGCCTTCCTGAACTCCGGCTTCCGCTGCTCCGCCGAAATCGACCTTCCCGAAAAGCGGGCGGCCCTGATGATCAGGGAGCGGGCGCTGCGCAATCTCCTCTGAATGCCGCCCCGCGTCTCCCGGTGACCCTCACCGCTCGCTCACACCTCTCCCTTCGAAAACTCTGCGCGACGCAGCAAAGTTCCCGATCTTCGAGGAGCCCCGTGCCGAATCGCCCCGTCGCCCCCGACTCCGCGGAACCCTCCGTGCCGCCGTCTCCCCAGGACCCCCGCACACCTCCCGAGCTCACCCGCGCCACCTGGGCCTCTGCCGCCCGCCGACTGCTCGCCAAGATGCTCGCCGAGTTCGCCTACGAGGAAGTCGTCACCCCGGTCCCCGCCCTCGGCCCGGCCCCCGCCCCGTTGCCCTCCCCGGCCCCCACCCCAGCCCGCGCCCCGGCCGCCAACCCCGCCACCGCCACCGCCGGCGACGCCTGGTCCCTGCCCCTCGACGACGGCGGCACCCTCGCCTTCCGGGCCCGCCGCCGCGCGTACGGCAGCTGGCAGGTCGACCCGGACTCCGTCACCCTCACCCCGGCCCCGCCGTCCGAGCAGCCCCCGACCCCCTTCGGGGACCCGTACGCCTTCCTGATCCGCGCCCGAGCCCTCCTCCGCCTCGACGGGCCCACCCTCGGCCACCTCGTCCGCGAGCTCAGCGCCACCCTCTCCGCCGACGCGCGGATCGCGCACACCGCGCTCACCGCCGACGCCCTCGCCGACCTCGACTACGCCGCCCTCGAAGGCCACCAGACCGGCCACCCCTGGCTCGTCCTCAACAAGGGCCGGATCGGACTCTCCGCCTCCGACACCGCCGCCTGGGCCCCCGAGGCACGCACCCGGCAGCGCCTGCCCTGGCTCGCCGCCCACACCTCCCTCGCCGCCTACCGGGGCACCGCCGGGGTCGAAGACCCCGACCGCCTCTACGCGGCCGAACTGGACCCGGCCACCCGGGCCGCCTTCGACCGGACCCTGCGCGACCGGGGCCTGGACCCGCTCCGCTACCTCTACCTCCCCGTCCACCCCTGGCAGTGGGACGAGGTCGTCCTCCCCCTCTTCGCCCCCGCCCTCGCGTCCGGGTCCCTCGTCCCGCTCCCCGCCGACCCCGACGTCCGCCTGCCCCAGCAGTCGATCCGCACCTTCCTCAACCTCAGCCGCCCCGACCGCCACAGCGTCAAGCTCCCGCTGTCCGTCTTCAACACCATGGTCTGGCGGGGCCTGCCCACCGAGCTCGCCCTCGCCGCCCCCGCCGTCACCGCCTGGATTCACTCCCTGCGCGACGCCGACCCCTTCCTCCGCGACGAGTGCCGGGTCATCCTGCTCGGCGAGGTCGCCTCCGTCACCGTCCGCCACCCCGTGTACGAACAGCTCCCCGAGGTGCCCTACCAGTACAAGGAGCTCCTCGGAGCGATCTGGCGCCAGCCCCTGACCGGCCTCCTCGCGCCGGGCGAGCGCGCCCGCACGCTCGCCTCGCTCCTGCACACAGACCCAGGCGGCCGGTCCTTCACGGCCGAGCTCGTCGCCCGGTCCGGCCTGACCCCCGCCGTCTGGCTGCAGCGGCTCTTCGACGCGCTGCTGCCCCCGCTGCTCCATTTCCTCTACCGCTACGGCACCGTCTTCTCCCCGCACGGCGAGAACGCCATCGTCGTCTTCGACGAGCACGACGTCCCCGTCCGCCTCGCGGTCAAGGACTTCGTGGACGACGTCAACATCACCGCCGAACCGCTTCCCGAGCTGGACACGCTGCCCGACGAGGTCCGGACGGTCCTGCTCACCGAGCCCGCCGACTTCCTGCCCCAGTTCATCCACTCCGGGCTCTTCGTCGGCGTCTTCCGCTACCTCGCGGCGCTGTGCGACGATCAGCTCGACGTCCCGGAGAACGAGTTCTGGTCCCTCGTACGGGCGGAGATCCTGCGCTACCAGTCCCGGTTCCCCGACCTCAAGGACCGCTACGAGCTCTTCGACCTGCTCGGCGAGCGCATCGGCCGCCTCTGCCTCAACCGGAACCGCCTCTACGAGGACGGCTACCGGGACCGCTCCGACCGTCCGCACGCCGTGCTGCACGGCACCGTGCCCAATCCCCTCCACCACCCCTGAATCCTCGTCGGTACCGCCACTGTCGGTATCGCCCCTTAGGGTTGGCAGTGCTATGACGAAGCCCTCCCTCCCCGACCTGCTGCACGCTGCCGTCTCCGCCGTCGGCGGCACGGAGCGCCCCGGCCAGGTGACCATGGCCGAAGCCGTCGCCGCGGCGATCGACGACAGCTCGCACCGGCTCATCCAGGCCGGCACCGGCACCGGAAAGTCCCTCGGCTACCTGGTGCCGGCGTTGGCCCACGGCGAGCGCGTGGTCGTGGCCACCGCCACCCTCGCCCTCCAGCGCCAGCTCGTCGAGCGCGACCTGCCCCGGACGGTGGAGGCGCTGCATCCGCAGCTGCGCCGCCGCCCGCAGTTCGCCATGCTCAAGGGCCGCTCCAACTACCTGTGCCTCCACCGCCTGCACGAGGGCGCGCCGCAGGACGAGGAGGAGGGCCTCTTCGACCAGTTCGAGGCGGCCACCCCCACCAGCAAGCTCGGCAAGGACCTGCTGCGCCTGCGCGACTGGGCGGACGAGACGGAGACCGGTGACCGCGACGACCTGACACCGGGCGTCTCGGACAAGGCCTGGTCGCAGATCTCCGTGTCCTCCCGCGAGTGCCTGGGCGCGACGAAGTGCGCGTACGGCGCGGAGTGCTTCGCCGAGGCGGCCCGCGAGCGCGCCAAGCTGGCGGACGTGGTCGTCACCAACCACGCCCTGCTCGCCATCGACGCCATCGAGGGCGCCCCCGTGCTGCCGCAGCACGAGGTGCTGATCGTGGACGAGGCCCACGAGCTGGTCTCCCGGGTCACCGGCGTCGCCACCGGCGAGCTGACCCCGGGGCAGGTCAACCGGGCCGTGAAGCGCGCGGCCAAGCTGGTCGACGAGAAGACCGCCGACTCCCTGCAGACCGCCTCCGAGTCCTTCGAGCGGGTCATGGAGCTGGCGCTCCCGGGCCGCCTGGAGGAGGTCCCCGAGGACCTCGGCTACGCGCTGATGGCGCTGCGCGACGCCGCCCGCAATGTGATCTCCGCGATCGGATCCACCCGGGACAAGTCCGTCCAGGACGAGGACGCGGTGCGCAAGCAGGCCCTGGCCGCGGTCGAGAGCGTCCACAGCGTGGCGGAGCGCATCAGCAACGGTTCCGAGTACGACGTCGTCTGGTACGAGCGCCACGACCGCTTCGGCGCCACCCTCCGCGTCGCACCGCTCTCGGTGTCGGGCCTGCTGCGGGAGAAGCTGTTCGAGGACCGCTCGGTGGTCCTGACCTCGGCGACCCTCAAGCTCGGCGGCGACTTCAACGGGGTCGCGGCCTCGATGGGGCTGTCCCCCGAGGGGGTCGAGGGCGACGACGTGCCGCAGTGGAAGGGCCTGGACGTCGGCTCGCCCTTCGACTACCCGAAGCAGGGCATCCTCTACGTCGCCAAGCACCTGGCCACACCGGGCCGCGAGGGGACCCGGGGCGACATGATCGACGAGCTGGCGGAACTGATCGAAGCCGCCGGCGGCCGGACCCTCGGGCTCTTCTCCTCCATGCGCGGAGCCAAGGCGGCGGCCGAGGAGCTGCGCGGACGGATCGGCAACCCGATCCTGCTCCAGGGCGAGGAGACCCTGGGCGAGTTGATCAAGGCGTTCGCGGCCGACCCGAAGACCTGTCTGTTCGGGACGCTGTCCCTCTGGCAGGGGGTAGACGTGCCCGGTCCCAGCTGCCAACTCGTGATCATGGACCGGATCCCGTTCCCGCGCCCCGACGACCCGCTGATGAGCGCCCGGCAGAAGTCGGTGGAGGAACGCGGCGGGAACGGGTTCATGGCCGTGGCCGCCACGCACGCCGCCCTGCTGATGGCCCAGGGCGCGGGCCGGCTCGTACGGGCCACGGGCGACCGGGGCGTCGTCGCGGTGCTGGACCCCCGGCTGGCCACGGCCCGGTACGGAAGCTTCCTCCGGGCGACGCTCCCGGACTTCTGGTACACCACGGACCGCAACCAGGTCCGCCGCTCCCTCGCCGCCATCGACGCGTCCGCCCAAGCGGACGGGAAGTAGCCCCCACCAGGAGGCGATCACGGCACAAAGCAGCCCTGGGACCGGCGCAGTGAGTCCCAGGGCTGGATGGAGGCGGCGGAGTCAGATCCGACGCAGTACGGCGACCACCTTGCCGAGAATGGTCGCTTCGTCACCCGGAATGGGCTGGTACGCGGCGTTGTGCGGCAGGAGCCACACGTGGCCGTCCTCGCGCTTGAAGCGCTTGACCGTGGCCTCGCCGTCGAGCATGGCCGCGACGATGTCGCCGTTCTCCGCGACGGGCTGGCGGCGGACCGTGACCCAGTCGCCGTCACAGATGGCGGCCTCGATCATGGAGTCGCCCACGACCTTGAGGACGAAGAGCTCGCCGTCGCCGACCAGCTGGCGGGGCAGCGGGAAGACGTCCTCGACCGACTCCTCGGCGAGGATCGGGCCGCCGGCCGCGATCCGGCCGACCAGGGGCACGTAGGACGCGGCGGGCTTGCCGGTGGTGTCGGTGGGCTGCGAGCTCGGCTGGTCGGAGCCGCGCACCTCGTAGGCCCGCGGGCGGTGCGGGTCGCGGCGCAGGAAGCCCTTGCGCTCCAGGGCCATCAGCTGGTGGGCGACCGACGAGGTGCTGGAGAGGCCGACCGCCTGGCCGATCTCGCGCATCGACGGCGGGTAGCCGCGCCGCTGCACCGAGTCGCGGATGACTTCGATGACCCTCCGCTGCCGGTCCGTGAGCCCGGAGCTGTCGGCGCGGATGCCTGGAGGTCGACCTGGCAGCGAGCGTGCGGGGCGTACGGGCTCCGCCTCCGGGTTCAGGTTTGCTTCATTCATGGCATGCACCGGCTCAAGTCGGCTCTGGGAGCGGTTCTGGGCAGTGATGGTGGCACTGTCTGCGGTGGTGGTCACGTCGGCCCCTCTCGAAATGTTCTCCCTAGCTGGACAACGGTAGTTGCTTTCGAAAGGTTGCGCCAAACACACGTTCGAGTGAAAAAACGCAGATCGTCCGGCGTGGCTATATGCAGAGGTGTATAGGCGATCGGTTTGCCGAACGAAGGTTCGGCTCGACGTGCGGTGCTTACGGTACCCTCCCGCGTCGGGTCGCCACCGTCCGGGCCGGGGTCAGTGTGGCACCGGGAAGCCCCGTGTCCGCGCTTCGGGCGTCGCGACACGCGGAGCCGTGAAAATCCCCCACAACCCAAGATCTAGTGGTTGGATGAGCGCTGCCACCCAGAGGTTGTGGTCCCCGGTCCGCCGCGGGTCCCGACATCGCATATGCTGGTGGCTACTTCACGAGCCCCCGGAAGAGCCCCGTCTCTGCCGTTGAGGGGCGCCGTGAAGTGAATTCTGCCGTGCCGAGAAGGAGGGTGAGGGAACCATGCACTGCCCCTTCTGCAGGCACCCCGACAGCCGCGTCGTCGACAGCCGCACCACGGACGACGGCACGTCGATCCGTCGACGCCGTCAGTGCCCCGACTGCTCCCGTCGTTTCACGACGGTGGAGACGGCCTCGCTGATGGTGATCAAGCGCAGCGGGGTGACCGAACCCTTCAGTCGTACCAAGGTCATCTCCGGCGTGCGCAAGGCGTGCCAGGGGCGACCGGTCACCGAGGACGCCCTCGCCAAGCTCGGCCAGCGGGTCGAAGAGGCGTTGCGCGCCACCGGAAGCGCCGAGCTGACCACCCACGACGTGGGTCTGGCCATACTCGGCCCGTTGCAGGAGCTCGACCTGGTCGCCTACCTCCGGTTCGCGTCCGTTTACAAGGCGTTCGACACACTCGAAGACTTCGAGACCGCCATCGCGGAACTCCGCGTGCACCGGCCTCACCCCCAAGAGTGCGAGCCCGGTGGGACCGCTCCGGTCCCCGTGCCCGCCTCCGCCGCCGACTGACCGGACGGCCCGCTCCGGGGAGCCTTTCGCCCCGCGGTGCGGCCGGCCGGCCCGGCGAAGAAACGTAGATACAAGACACAGCACCGTGCCGCGGAATAACGCTGGCACTTTAGGGCGTTTTTGCCCGCATATGGGAGGCCTGGCATGACAGAGACGGCGAGCGGCTCGGCACGTGGTTCCCGCGCCAAGGGGACCAAGGCTGCCAAGGGCGGCCTGCGGATCGAGCGCATCCACACCACCCCCGGCGTGCACCCGTACGAAGAGGTGAGCTGGGAGCGCCGTGACGTCGTCATGACCAATTGGCGCGACGGCTCGGTCAACTTCGAGCAGCACGGCGTCGAGTTCCCCGACTTCTGGTCGGTGAACGCGGTGAACATCGTCACCAGCAAGTACTTCCGCGGCGCGGTCGGCACCCCGCAGCGCGAGACCGGTCTGAAGCAGCTCATCGACCGGATCGTGAAGACGTACACGAAGGCCGGCGAGGACTTCGACTACTTCTCCTCGCCCGCCGACGTGGAGATCTTCGAGCACGAGCTCACCTACGCCCTCCTGCACCAGATCTTCAGCTTCAACTCCCCGGTCTGGTTCAACGTGGGCACGCCCCAGCCGCAGCAGGTCTCCGCCTGCTTCATCCTGGCCGTCGACGACTCCATGGAGTCGATCCTCGACTGGTACAAGGAAGAGGGCATGATCTTCAAGGGCGGCTCCGGCGCCGGCCTGAACCTCTCCCGCATCCGCTCCTCCAAGGAGCTCCTCTCCTCCGGCGGCAACGCCTCCGGTCCGGTCTCCTTCATGCGCGGCGCCGACGCCTCCGCAGGAACGATCAAGTCGGGCGGCGCCACCCGCCGCGCGGCCAAGATGGTCGTCCTGGACGTGGACCACCCGGACGTCGAGGACTTCATCGCCACCAAGGTGAAGGAAGAGGAGAAGATCCGCGCCCTGCGCGACGCGGGCTTCGACATGGACCTGGGCGGCGACGACATCACGTCCGTCCAGTACCAGAACGCCAACAACTCCGTCCGCGTGAACGACGAGTTCATGACGGCCGTCGAGAACGGCACCGAGTTCGGCCTGCGGGCCCGCATGACCGGCGAGGTCATCGAGAAGGTCGACGCCAAGGCGCTCTTCCGCAAGCTCGCCGAGGCCGCGTGGGCCTGCGCCGACCCGGGCATCCAGTACGACGGTGTGATCAACAACTGGCACACCTGCCCCGAGTCCGGCCGCATCACCGCGTCCAACCCGTGCAGCGAGTACATGCACCTGGACAACACGTCCTGCAACCTCGCCTCGCTCAACCTCATGAAGTTCCTCAACGACGACGGCAAGGGCAACCAGTCCTTCGACGCCGAGCGCTTCGCCAAGGTCGTCGAGCTCGTCATCACCGCGATGGACATCTCCATCTGCTTCGCGGACTTCCCGACGCAGAAGATCGGCGAGAACACCCGCGCCTTCCGCCAGCTGGGCATCGGCTACGCCAACCTCGGCGCCCTGCTGATGGCGACCGGCCACGCGTACGACTCGAACGGCGGACGCACCCTCGCCGCCTCGATCACCTCGCTGATGACCGGCACCGCGTACAAGCGCTCCGCCGAGCTGGCCGCCATCGTCGGCCCGTACGACGGCTACGCCCGCAACGCCGAGTCGCACAAGCGCGTCATGAAGCAGCACGCCGACGCCAACGCCGTCGCGCCGCGCACCGAGGACCTGGACAACTCCATCTGGGCCGCGGCCACCGAGGCCTGGCAGGACGTCCTGCACCTCGGCGAGAAGAACGGCTTCCGCAACGCGCAGGCCTCCGTCCTCGCGCCGACCGGCACCATCGGTCTCGCGATGTCCTGTGACACCACCGGTGTCGAGCCGGACCTGGCCCTGGTCAAGTTCAAGAAGCTCGTCGGCGGCGGCTCGATGCAGATCGTCAACGGCACCGTCCCGCAGGCCCTGCGCCGCCTGGGTTACCAGGAGGAGCAGATCGAGGCGATCGTCTCCCACATCGCCGAGCACGGCGTGGTCGTCGACGCCCCGCACCTGAAGACCGAGCACTACTCGGTGTTCGACTGCGCCATGGGCGAGCGTTCCATCTCCGCGATGGGCCACGTCCGCATGATGGCCGCGATCCAGCCCTGGATCTCCGGCGCGATCTCGAAGACGGTCAACATGCCGGAGACGGCGACCGTCGAGGAGATCGAGGAGATCTACTTCGAGGCGTGGAAGATGGGCGTCAAGGCGCTCGCGATCTATCGTGACAACTGCAAGGTCGGCCAGCCCCTCTCCGCGAAGAAGAAGGAAGCGGAGAAGGCCGAGGTCACCGAGAAGGCCGAGGAGACCATCCGCGCGGCGGTCGAGAAGGTCATCGAGTACCGCCCGGTCCGCAAGCGCCTCCCGAAGGGCCGCCCGGGGATCACCACCTCCTTCACCGTCGGTGGCGCCGAGGGCTACATGACGGCGAACTCCTACCCGGACGACGGTCTGGGCGAGGTGTTCCTCAAGATGTCCAAGCAGGGCTCGACCCTCGCGGGCATGATGGACGCCTTCTCGATCGCCGTCTCGGTCGGTCTGCAGTACGGCGTCCCGCTGGAGACGTACGTCTCGAAGTTCACGAACATGCGCTTCGAGCCGGCCGGCATGACGGACGACCCGGACGTGCGGATGGCGCAGTCGATCGTCGACTACATCTTCCGCCGCGTGGCGCTCGACTTCCTGCCCTTCGAGACCCGCTCGGCCCTCGGCATCCACTCCGCCGAGGAGCGTCAGCGTCACCTGGAGACCGGCTCGTACGAGGCGCTCGAGGAGCAGATGGACACCGAGGCCCTGGCCCAGTCCGCTCCGCTGGCCGCGGTGCCCTCCACGCCGAGGCCGGTCGCGGTCGCCCCGGTCCCGGCCCCGAAGACGGCGCACAGCAACGCCGAACTGGTCGAGATGCAGCTCGGCGTCTCCGCCGACGCCCCGCTCTGCTTCTCCTGCGGTACGAAGATGCAGCGCGCCGGCTCCTGCTACATCTGCGAGGGCTGCGGCTCCACCAGCGGCTGCAGCTGATACCGGGCGGGCCGCGTCGGACGCACCGTCCGGCGTAGCCCGCACGGGTAGCTGACCAGCAGCTCACGAAGGGGACCGGCCTCGGGCCGGTCCCCTTCGTCGTGCGTTCCGGCGAAAGGGTTGCCGCGGTGGGCGGCCTGGTGGCACGCGCAGGGACACTCCGGACCGGCCCCTCCCGCGGAACGGGGAGCCGTATCCCGATCACGAACGGCACCGCGGCTGGCCCCGCTCCGCCCGCCCGGAGGACCTGGCCGAGGCGCCGAAGAGTGGACCGCGCACGCCACACTCGCGGCGCGGGACGAGCGGATGCGGTGGTTCGCGGACTCCCGGGCGCCGCAGATGACGCTGCGGCGCGTTCCCCGGCGGCCGGCCGCCGGACGTCAGTGGGGGATGCGCCGGGCCGGTCGGGTGACGAGGTCCTCGCGGAATTCCGCGATCCGGGAGTGGACCTGGCGCATCAGCGAGGTGTCCTCGATGCGGTCCAGGTAGAGGCAGCGGGCCGCTATCGCCGGCAGCTCGAAGGCGAAGCACAGCGACATCAGGGGGTTCACGAAGAGCTCGCTGCCGCGGGTGCGCGCGGTGAACCGGACGTCGCCGAACGCACCGCGGACGGCCGCCGCGATGGAGCCGTTCACGATGCTGGGACGGTCGGGGGTGTGTTCCTGGGCGTGTGCCACCGCGTCCAGGAAGAGCGCGCCCTCGCGGGTGGCCCGCGGTATCGAGAACGCCCCGAGGTACGCCCCGTCGCGCTCCAGCGCCGCGATGTTCTCCAGCACCAGGCCGTGGCTGACCCCGTGGTACGCGTCCACGCCGAAGCCGACCGACACGACGAGGCGTTCCGGTACGTCGTCCAGCGCCGCCAGCGCCGCGACGCTGGCCAGGTCCTCCTCGGGGGTGCCGAGCCCGGCTTCGTCGCCGCGCATCAGGATGTCCGTGCCCCCGTCGACCAGGACGACCGCGTCGATGCGGTGGAGGTCGATCAGCGCCCGGTAGGCGGCGCGCAGGGGCTGCACCCCGACCTGCGGGAAGGCGTACACCGTGGACGGGTAGCCGAGCCTCCGGAGCCACTGGGCGAGGGTGCGCTCGGGGAAGTAGGCCTGGTGGGGCGCGGTCTCGGCGGTGATCGCGGCGAGGTCGGGTGCCACCCAGTCCTCGACGGGCAGACCGGCGAGGGAGCTGAAGGAGAGGTTGGCCAGGTGGACGTCCTTGCCCTGGTGCATGAGGGAGAGGGCAATGGGGAGCCCGGCGTAGATGTCGAACCCGCCGCCCGCGCCGGCCACCAGGACGCGTTCGGCACGGTCGAGGCGGGCGAAGAGCGGGTTGGCGTGCAGGGCGGTCATGCCGATCATTGTGGGGGGCCGCGTGGAGATCGCGCCCCGGAATTTCCACGGTGGTCGGAGTGGGGGAGTCATGTGGAGCGGTGACGAGCTGGACCTGGACGCGTACCTGGCGCGGATCGGGTACGAGGGCGGGCCGGCGGGCGGGGAACTCCGCGCGGACCTGCCGACGTTGTACGCAGTGCACCGGGCCCACAGCGCCGCGGTCACCTTCGAGAACCTGGACGTCGCGCTCGGCCGCCCCGTCGGGCTGGACGTCAAGGCGATCGAGGCCAAGCTCGTGCACTCCCGCCGCGGAGGCTACTGCTACGAGCAGAACTCGCTGCTGGCCGCCGCCCTGGAGCGGATCGGCTTCGAGGTGTCCGGGCGCGGTGCCCGCAACCGCACCCGCGGCGACTCCCTGCTCGCGGTGACGCACGCCGTCCTCGTGGCCACCGTCGACGGGGAACCGTGGCTGTGCGACGCGGGGTTCGGCTACGCGGGTCCCACGGAGCCGGTCCCGCTCGGGCGGCCCGGCGCCGTGGTGCGCCAGGGGGAGTGGAGCTTTCGCGTGCGCGAGGAAGCGGGAGGCGTCCTCGTCCTGTGCGCGCTGCGCGCGGGGGAATGGCGCGACCTGTACGCGTTCTCGCCGCAGCCCTACCACCCCGTCGACTACGTCGTGCTGAACCACTACAGCTCCTCCCACCCCGCTTCCTCCTTCGTGGGGAGGGTCGTCGTCCAGCACCCGGGCGGGCACGTCCGGCGGGCCCTGGTCGGGAGCCGGCTCACCTCCCTGTACCCCGACGGGCGGACCGAGGAGCAGGTGGTGGGCCCCGACGAGCTCGCCGCCGTACTCGACCGGGAGTTCGGTCTCCGCCTGTCCGAGCGGGAGACCGCGGAACTGGTCGCGATCCACCGCGCCGAGGACTGACCCGGGCCGCGTCGGGACCGTACGATGGCGCCGTGCTGGTCAAGTGGATTCGCTGCACGGTGACGGACCGACGCGGGTTCGAGCGAGGGCAGCGCAAATGGGCGGGGCTGCCGGGAGAACCGGGTTTCCGGGGACAGGGCGGCGGCTGGAGCCGGGGCCGGCAGGGGGTCGCGCACGTCTTCACGTTCTGGGAGAGCCGCTCCTTCTACGACTCCTTCATGGCACGGGCGCACGACCGGCTCGCCACCGCCCAGAACGGCACGTACACCGACCTGCGGGCCACCCTCTTCGACCACCGCTTCGACGTGAAGACCGGCTTCGAGCCGTGCTTCACCGACGCCGACGTCGTCCGGGTCGCCCACACCCGGGTGCGCGAGGGCCGGGTCGACCACTTCGCGCTCATGCAGGAGAAGGTGTGGAATCCGGCCATGGCGGGCTCGCCGGGCATGGTCCGCGGGCTGTTCGGCGAGGCCCCGGGCCGGGAGTTCCTGGTGCTGTCGATGTGGCACGCGGCCGCCGAGCACGGCAAGTACCGGCAGGAGCGGGTCGAGAGGCTCTCGCTGCGTGCCCAGATCCAGGCCGACGTGGAGGCCCTGACGGGGGACGTCGTCGACCTCGAACCCTCCTGGACGGTATGACCGTAGGACAACCGCGGCCCTGATCGGCGTGCCCGACGTGTCGGCCCGGCGGTGGCCGAATAGGGTCGTGGGATGGTCAGACCACGGCGCATCGTCCTTGTCCGGCACGGGGAATCGGAGGGGAACGCCGACGATTCGGTCTACGAGAGGGAGCCCGACCACTCCCTGCGGCTGACGCGGAACGGGCGCGAGCAGGCGGCGGAGGCGGGCGTACGCCTGCGGGAGCTCTTCGGCGACGAGACGATCAGCGCGTACGTCTCCCCGTACCGCCGGACCCTGCAGACCTTCCGGGAACTGCGGCTGGACCCGGCGCGCGTCCGGATGCGCGAGGAGCCGAGGCTGCGCGAGCAGGACTGGGGCAACTGGCAGGACCGGGACGACGTTCGGCTGCAGAAGGCGTACCGGGACGCGTACGGCCACTTCTTCTACCGCTTCGCGCAGGGCGAGTCGGGGGCCGACGTGTACGACCGGGTCGGCTCCTTCCTGGAGAGCCTCTACCGCAGCTTCGAGGCCCCCGACCACCCGCAGAACGTGCTGCTCGTGACGCACGGACTGACGATGCGGCTGTTCTGCATGCGCTGGTTCCACTGGTCGGTGGCCGAATTCGAGGCCCTGTCCAATCCGGGCAACGGCGAATTCCGAGTGCTCCTGCCCGGCCCGGACGGCCGGTACCGGATGGACCGCCCGTTTGAGCGGTGGACCACACCCGAGCCTTATGACCTGGACGGCTAGAGTGTCGCGCGATGACCTCTGACTCCTCTTCCGAAAGGCGCTACGCACGCGCCGTGGCCAGCCTCCGAGGGCTGGCCCTGGGTGACGCCCTGGGCTCCCAGTACTTCGTCCCCGTGAACTACCCGCTGCTCAAGCGGCGGGAACTGCCGGCCGGCGCCGGGACCTGGCAGTGGACGGACGACACCGAGATGGCCTGCTCGGTGGTGGCGGTGCTGGCCGGGCACGGCCGCATCGACCAGGACGCCCTCGCCTCCTCCTTCGCCCACCACCACGACTTCGACCGCGGGTACGGACCCGCCGTGAACCGCATGCTGCGCCTGGTCCGGGAGGGCCAGGACTGGCGCACGCTGGCCGCCGAGCTGTTCAACGGGCAGGGCTCGTGGGGCAACGGCGCCGCCATGCGGATCGCGCCGCTGGGTGCGTGGTACGCCGACGACCCCGAGCAGGCCACGCACCAGGCGGAGATCTCCGCCTACACCACGCACCAGCACCGCGAGGCCGTGTGCGGGGCGATGGCCGTCGCCGCCGCGGCGGCGCTCGCGGCGGCCCCGGACGGCCCGCCGAGCCCCGCCGACCTGCTGGACGGGGTGATCGCGCTGGTGCCGCGCAGCGCCGTGGGCGCGGGGGTGCGGCGGGCGCGGGACATGCTGGACTACGGCGACGCGACCACGGTCGCCGCGGTCCTAGGCTGCGGGCGGCGCACGAGCGCCCACGACACCGTGCCGTTCGCCCTGTGGTCGGCGGCGCGGTCCCTGGACGACTACGAGCGGGCGTTCTGGACCACCGCGCAGGTCGGCGGGGACGTCGACACGACCTGCGCGATCGTCGGCGGCGTGCTGGGTGGTCGCGGGGAAGCCGTGCTCCCGGAGGCGTGGCTGGCGCGCACCGAGGCCCTGCCGGACTGGCTGCCGGTGTCCGCGGAGCGCTGAGGGGCACCGGGATGCCCGGTCCCGGGACGGGCGGGAACAAGCCGTTCTGATTGTCACGGTCCTGCCACAGGGCCCAGTTCGATCTGGCTGGATCCGCACGTCGCAGGCCTACTCTGTCCGCTTCGCCGTACCCGTGGGACACATCCGGGGCGGCCGGCAGGGGAGGGGAACCCGATGTCAGACCAGACCGACGGGACGGACGGGACGCAGGCCGGGACGGGGGCGGCCGGCGCCACGGCGGGCGGTGAGCCCGTGCCGGATCCCGCTCCGTCCGCCGGCCTCGCCGGGGAAGCCGCTGCCGCGGGGGCGGCACCGGAGCCGACCGCGGCAACGTCCGGGACCGCGGCGGCGGGTGCCGGTCCGGGTACCGGCGCAACTGCCGGCACCGGCCCGGCTGCCTCTACCGCTATTGGTCCGGGGGCCGCTGCCGTTCCGGGCGCTGTCCCGGGAGCCGTCGCAGCCGCTGGTACCGGCCCGGCTGCCACTGCCGCTGCCCCTGCCGGCCCGGGTGCGGGTTCTGCGGCCGGGGCGCCGGCGGTGGGCGGTCACCTGCCCGCCGCTACCGCTACCGCTGCCGCCGCAACTGCCGCCGTCGGCGGGCCCGTTCCGCCGCAGCCCACCCCGGGCGACGCCGCCGCCTGGCACGCCTGGCAGGAGTACCTCCACCAGCAGCGGGTCGCCGCCGCCCGGGCCAAGGCCGCCGCGCCGGCCGACTGGGCCGTACGGATCAGGTCCGCCGAGGCCGCCCCGGTCGGTACCGCCACCCTCGTCGCGGCCCTCGTCGCGGGCCTCGCCTCCGCCCTGCTGCTGGGGGACGGCCTCGGGCCCGGCCTGCTGCTCGCGGTGGTGCCCGCCGCCGTCGCCGCGTACGCCGCCGCCCGCACGGCCCTGCGTACCGCCCGCCACTGGAGCGTGGCCTGGGCGGTCGGCTGCCTCGCGCTCCTCGCGATACCCGCCCTGCGCGACTCCGCATGGCCCTCCACGCTCGCGATCCTCGCCGCCGTCCTGCTCGGCGCGCTGGCCCTGCACGGCAGCCGGACCTGGCCCGGCATCCTGCTCGGCCCGGTCGGCTTCCTCGAAGCCGCCGTGTCCGGGGTCGGCTGGGCCTGGAGCGGCCTGCGCTCGCGCGGCGGGGCCGGCAAGGACCGCTGGCTGCCCGTGGCCAAGGCCGCCGCCGTGGCCGCCGTCCTGCTGCTCCTCTTCGGAGCCCTCTTCGCCTCCGCCGACGCCGCCTTCGCCGATCTGCTGGGCGAGCTGACACCCGACGTGTCCATCGGCGACGGGCCCGTACGCGTCCTGCTCTTCCTCCTCGGCACCGTCCTCGCGCTCGCCGCAGCCCGGATCGCCGCGGCGCCGCTGCGCTGGGACCGGATCGAGACGACTCCCGGCAGGCCGCGGTCCCGTGTCGAATGGGCCCTTCCGCTCATCGTGCTCAACCTGCTCTTCGCGGGCTTCAACGCGGTGCAGCTGGCCGTCCTGTTCGGCGGGTACGACGAGGTCCTGCGGAGCACCGGCCTCACGTACGCCGAGTACGCCCGCCAGGGCTTCTGGCAGCTGTTGTCGGCCACGCTGCTGACCCTCGCCGTGATCGCGCTCGCCCTGCGGTGGGCCCCGCGCGGCGGCGCCGGCGACCGGCGCTTCGTCCGCGTCGTGCTCGGGTCGCTGTGCGTCCTGACCCTGGTCGTGGTCGCCGCCGCCCTGCGCCGGATGGACCTCTACGTGGACGCGTACGGGCTGACCCGGCTGCGGGTGTCGGTGGCCGCCATGGAGTTGTGGCTCGGGCTGGTGATCGTGCTGATCATGGCCGCCGGGGTGCTCGGCGCGCGCTGGCTGCCGCGCGGCGTCGCGGGCAGCGCCGCGGCCGCCGTCCTCGTCTTCTGCCTGCTGTCCCCGGACGGCATGGTCGCCGAACGGAACGCGGCCCGCTTCCAGCAGGACGGCAAGATCGACCTGGCCTACTTCCAGTCCCTGTCGGCGGACGCCGTGCCCGCCCTCGACGGCCTGCCGGAGCCCCAGCGGTCCTGCGCGCTGCGGGGGATCGCCGACGGGCTGGCCAGGTCCGGCGAATCCCCCTGGTACGCGACCAGCCTGGGCGAACAGCGGGCGCGCCGGATCCTGCGGGAGCGCCCGGTCACCGCCTCGTACCAGGAGTGCGCGCGGCTCGGCACCTTCGGCACCCGCGTCGAGTACTGAGCGTCCGTACGGGGATCCCGGGCGGGCGGGATTCCCGACCGCGGATCCGTTCGGGAGGACCTGTGCCTGCTGTGCTTCCGGATGCGGGACATCGTGCACTCGTTCGCCGGACAGGCTCTGCGGTCGGTGCTTCACGAATGCGACCGCGCGTACGCCGAACGCTTCCACGAGGTCGTCCGGTCCGGCCTGCACGAGCCCGCGCAGCGGCTCATAGGGGAGCTGGTGGAGCGCGGGATCAAGCGGGGCGACGTAAGGGCGGACGCGATGGGCCCGTTCGTCGTGGACGTGATCCCAGCGGTGATGACGTACCGCACGAAGGTGTGCGGGAGCGAACGGGAAGACCGGGACATCTGAGGAGATGATCGACGGCGTGATGGTGCCGCTGTTGCGGGCGTGAGCTGCGCCGGGCTCCGTGCGGCGGTCCGGAGGGGTCCGGAGGCTCCCCGGAGCAGGGGCCTGCGAGGGGCCGGGGTGTGCAGGCGGCCCGGGGCGGCGTAACCTTGCTGGCGCCATGCCGTACGAAGCACCCACCCACACCGTCGAGCGCTCCCTCCGTGCCACCACCGGCGCCAAGGTCATCGCCGGGGTCGACGAAGTCGGACGAGGGGCCTGGGCCGGTCCCGTCACCGTGTGCGCCGCGGTCACCGGTCTGCGCCGGCCGCCCGCCGGGCTCACCGACTCCAAACTGCTCACCCCCAGACGACGCGACGCGCTGCTCGACGTCCTGGAGGGCTGGGTCACGGCGCACGCCCTCGGGCACGCCTCCCCGGAGGAGATCGACGAGCTGGGGATGACCGCCGCCCTCAGGCTCGCCGCAGAGCGGGCCCTGGGCGCCCTGCCCGTGCGGCCCGACGCGGTGATCCTCGACGGCAAGCACGACTACCTCGGCCACCCGTGGCGGGTCCGGACGGTGATCAAGGGCGACCAGTCCTGCGTCGCCGTCGCGGCGGCCTCGGTCATCGCCAAGGTCCGGCGCGACCGCATGATGGCCGAGCTCGGCCGGCAGGACGGCGGAGTCGGGGACTTCGCCTTCGCCGCCAACGCCGGATATCCCTCGCCGGTGCACCGGGCGGCGCTGGAGGAACTGGGTCCCACCCCCTACCACCGGCTCTCGTGGTCGTACCTCGACGCGCTGCCCCGGTGGCGCCACCTCAAGAAGGTGCGCCGCAGCGAGGAAGCCGTGGAACTGGAAAACGGAGGCCAACTCGGCTTCGATTTCTGATCGCACCCATGTGCCACCGACCGGTACGTTTCGTACTGGTGTTTGACAGACATCAACTCCCGCCTCTCACCCCGTCATCGAGGAGCCTCAGATTCACGAGAGTGCCCAGGGTCCCCGCGTCACGCCGGCCGCGAGCCGCACCGCGCAGACCCCCCGTCCCGTACCTGGTCCGCGTCCCGCCGCCGTACCGCGGCCCGGACGCCCCGGTCCCGTCCGGCCCGCACCGCCCGCGCAGCGTGCGCCGCAGGCCACCCCCGGACCCGTTCCCGCAGTCGCCCCCGCTCCGGCCCCCGCCGCGCCGTCCGTCTCCGCGGCGGTGCCGCAGGTCCAGCTGATCCCGGCCTCGGCCGAGGGCGCGCTGGACGCGGCCGAAGAGGCCGTCGACCTGCTGCTCGACACCGGGCGCGCGCCCGGCGACATCCTGGTGCTCACCACCGGCGACCCGCACCCGTGGGCCGCCCACGAGCTGTCCTTCGGCGAGGCCGCGTACTGGGCCCTGCACGCCGCCGGGGACGACGTCTTCTACGCCGACGCGGCGCAGGTCCGCCGGGCCGGCGGCCGTCCCGTCGTGGTCGTCGCCGCCAACGGCGGTCCGGCCGACGCGCTCGCGGCCGTGCTGCCGGTCGCGCGGGCCGGTGCCGGTTCGCTGCTGGTCGTGTGCGGCGAGACCGCGCTGGTCAACTCGGTTCTGGGTGCGGGCGTCTGACGCCCCGTAGCCGGATCCGGTACGGGCGGCGGGCGGGGCGGGCGACGGAGCCGGTCCCGCCGAAGCCCGGGGCCTGATCCGCCGCCCGCCCGGTTCGGCCGTGTGCCGGGTCTCGCCGTGTGCCCGGTTCCGGGTGCGTGCGCCCGTCCGCGCACGTACCCGCGTACCGGGCCGGTCCGGCTGCGGTCCGGTACGCGCGCCGGGTTCAGCGCGCGGCGGTCCGGCGCAGGGCCTCGCCCGCGCCACCCCCGGTGTGCAGGGCGAGGGGGGCGAACTCGGCCCCCGTGTCGCCGATCCGCTGCGGCTTCGAGTCGGAGCTCGGGTGCCGGCCGCCCCGGCCCTCGCCGAGGACCTGCCAGCCGCCGCGCGTCAGGGTGATGTACGCGCCGCAGCGCAGCCCGTGCAGGGTGCAGGCGTCCCGCAGCCCCCACATCCAGGCCCCGTCCTCCTCGGTCCAGCGCTCGTCGCCCTCGCGGCAGTAGAGCAGCACCGCCGTCCGGACCGGGGTCCGGCGCCGCAGGTCGTGCGGGAGGACCCGGCGCAACCGCGACAGCAGGGCGTTGCGGTACTCCCAGCCGTCCGCGGAGGGCGACCGCTGGACGAACGAGGCGCTCGCGACCAGCCGCTCCTCCGGGCCGAGGACGGCGATCACCGCGGTGGACGGCACGGGGCCGTGCCGGGAGTGCAGCCCGCTGACGACCTCGCGCGGATCGCGCAGCAGCGGGATGCCCGCCGCAGTCCACTCGGCGGGTTCCAGTCGTCGGCCGTGCCGGCTGGCGCCGCCGGTGAGCATGGCCGGGGACGTGGTCGAGGGCTGGGCGAATCCGAAGGTCACGGTCCTCCCTTCGGGTACACGCCCGCGAACGGGCACGGCTGGAGTGTGGGCGCGCCGCGGCCGGGCCCGGGAGGTACCGGGGAGCCGGGCGGGAACACTCCGATTCTCGCGTGGGCCCCGAGCATGCGGCAACGAGCAATTGCCGCCGCCGACCGGAATTCGCCGGTATGCCGTTCATATCCTTGCCCCGCCGCGCCGATGATGACGCATTCGGCCCCGGTGGGTGCGCCCGTACAGAGGGAACCCCTCCGGGCCGCCCCCGCCCGGGCCGCCCCCGCCCGGGGCGCCGCGGAGACGGCGGGCCGTTCGTGAGCCCCGCGTCACGCTGGGTGAGTTGCGCGATTGTCCGTGCCATCGGGTTGCATGGGGGCATGGACAACCTGGAGCTCCGCACTGAAGCCGACGCCATCCTCGCCGAGCTCGTCGGCGACCCGGGGGGTTCGGCGCGGCTGCGGGAGGACCAGTGGCAGGCGGTGGCGGCCCTGGTGGAGGACCGCCGGCGGGCCCTGGTGGTGCAGCGCACCGGCTGGGGCAAGTCCGCGGTGTACTTCGTCGCCACCGCCCTGCTGCGCCGCCGCGGCTCCGGCCCCACGGTGATCATCTCGCCGCTGCTGGCCCTGATGCGCAACCAGGTCGACGCGGCGGCCCGGGCCGGCATCCAGGCGCGCACCATCAACTCCGCCAACCCGGAGGAGTGGGAAACGATCTACGGGGAGGTCGAGCGCGGTGAGACCGACGTCCTCCTGGTCAGCCCGGAACGCCTCAATTCCGTCGACTTCCGCGAGCAGGTGCTGCCCAAGCTCGCCGCCACGACCGGCCTGCTGGTGGTTGACGAGGCACACTGCATCTCCGACTGGGGCCACGACTTCCGCCCGGACTACCGGCGGCTGCGGGCGATGCTCGCCGAGCTCGCCCCCGGCGTGCCGGTGCTGGCCACGACCGCCACGGCCAACGCGCGCGTCACCGCCGACGTGGCCGAGCAGCTGGGCACCGGGGCCGGCGAGGCCCTGGTACTGCGCGGCCCCCTGGAGCGCGAGAGCCTGCGGCTCGGCGTGGTCCGGCTGCCCGACGCCGCGCACCGCCTGGGCTGGCTAGCCGAGCACCTCGACGAGCTGCAGGGCTCGGGGATCATCTACACCCTCACCGTCGCCGCCGCCGAGGAGGCCACCGCCTTCCTGCGGCAGCGCGGCTTCAACGTGGCCTCGTACACGGGGCGCACCGAGAACGCCGACCGGCTGCAGGCCGAGATCGACCTCCAGGAGAACCGGGTCAAGGCCCTGGTCGCGACATCCGCGCTCGGCATGGGCTTCGACAAGCCCGACCTCGGCTTCGTGATCCACCTCGGTTCGCCGTCCTCGCCGATCGCCTACTACCAGCAGGTCGGCCGCGCCGGCCGCGGGGTCGAGCACGCCGACGTGCTGCTGCTGCCGGGCAAGGAGGACGAGGCGATCTGGCGCTACTTCGCCGACACGGCCTTCCCGCCCGAGGCCCAGGTCCGCCAGACCCTCTCGGCCCTCGCCGACGCGGGCCGCCCGCTGTCCGTACCGGCCCTGGAAGCAGCCGTGGAGCTCCGGCGCACCCGGCTGGAGACGATGCTGAAGGTCCTCGACGTGGACGGGGCCGTCAAGCGGGTGAAGGGCGGCTGGGCGTCCACCGGCGCCGCGTGGACCTACGACTCCGAGCGGTACGCCTGGGTCGCCCGCCAGCGGGCGGCCGAGCAGCAGGCCATGCGCGACTACGTCGGGACGACCGGGTGCCGGATGGAGTTCCTGCGCCGGCAGCTGGACGACGAGGGGGCGGTCCCGTGCGGCCGCTGCGACAACTGCGCCGGCGTCTGGGCCGATTCCTCCGTCTCGTCGGAGACGCTGACGGGGGCGGCCAGGGAGCTGGACCGCCCGGGGACGGAGGTCGAGCCGCGCCGCATGTGGCCGACGGGGATGTCCGCGCTCGGCATCGACCTCAAGGGACGCATCCCGGTCAAGGAGCAGTGCTCCACCGGGCGCGCCCTGGGCCGGCTCTCGGACATCGGCTGGGGCAACCGGCTGCGCCCGCTGCTCGCGGAGAACGCGCCCGACCAGCCGGTCCCCGACGACGTCCTGCACGCCGCGGTGGCGGTCATCGCCGACTGGGCGCGCTCCCCGGGCGGCTGGGCGCCGAACGTCCCGGACGCCTCCGCGCGGCCGGTGGGCATCGTCGCCGTACCGTCGCTGACCCGCCCGCAGCTGGTCGGTTCCCTCGCCCAGGGCATCGCGACCGTCGGGCGGCTTCCCTTCCTGGGCACCCTGACGTACACCGGGCCGGACGGCACCCACGCGGCGCGTCGCAGCAACTCCGCCCAGCGGCTCAGGGCGCTGTCCGGTGCCTTCACCGTCTCCGAGGAGCTGGCCGCGGCCCTGGCCGGGGCGCCGGGCCCCGTCCTGCTCGTGGACGACTACACCGACTCGGGCTGGACCCTGGCCGTGGCCGCCCGCCTGCTGCGGAGGGCGGGCAGCGAGCAGGTCCTCCCGCTGGTCCTCGCGGCCGCGGGCTGAGCGATACGCCCTGCCCACCGGCTGAGCGATACGCCCTCTCCGGGGTCACGACGCGGGGAGGGCACGGCTCCGGAAGGGCGCGGCTCCGGGCTCAGGTGCGGTCCCGTTCTCCGGCAGACCGTACGACGGCCGCCAGCTCCGCGAGCGTGGCGGCCTCGAATATCGTCCGCATCGGGATCACGACGCCGAACTCCTTGCGGATCTCCCGGGCGAACAGGGTGGCCAGGACCGAATGGCCTCCGAGGTCGAAGAAGTTGTCCTCGGGCCGCGCCTGCGGAACCCCCAGGACCCGCTCGGCCAGTGCGCACACGTCCGGGCCGGCGGCGGCTCCCGCGTCCGGCACGGGCGCGTGGGCGGCGGCCGCACGGAGGGCCGCACGGTCGACCTTGCCGTTGGGTGTGGTGGGGAAGCGGTCCAGGACGGTGACGGTGGAGGGCACCATGTGCTCCGGGAGTGATCCGGCCACGTACCGCCGCAGCTCCGAGCCGGTGACTCGGGTACCGGGCAGTACGGTCACGTAGCCCACGACGCGGGCCGTCGCGACGTCGCCCTCGACCACCACGCAGGCGAGACCGACGGCGGGATGCGCCGCCAGCCGCGCCTCGATCTCGCCCAGCTCGATCCGGAAGCCGCGGACCTTCACCTGGTCGTCCGCCCGGCCCGCGAAGAACAGCTCTCCGTCCACGCGGCGCCGGCCCCGGTCGCCCGAGCGGTACATCCGGCTGCCCGGCGGCCCGGCGGGGTCGGCCACGAAGCGTACGGCGGTGAGCCCGGGCTGGTTCAGGTACCCGCGCGCCAGGCCCGGCCCGGCCAGGTAGAACTCGCCCTCGGCCCCGGGACCGGCCTCCGTCAGCCGTTCGTCGAGGACGTGGACGGCGCTGCCGGAGAACGGCCGGCCGATGCCGATGTCGTCGGGTCCGGTGATCGGCCCCATGGCGATGCCGACGGTGACCTCGGTGGGACCGTAGCCGTTGAAGACCGACCTGCCCTCGGACCAGGTCCGCACGAGGGAAGGCGAGATGGCGTCACCGGTGGACACGAGCGTCCCGCCGGGCAGCACCCCGTCCGGATCGGTGACGCTGAGGGCCACCGGGGGGAGGGTCGCGTGGGTCACCTTGTTCTCGGCCAGGGTGTCCGCCAGCGGCTGGCCGGGCAGCAGGTCGTCGGCCGACGCCACCACCAGGGCCGCACCGGACAGCAGGGCCAGCGAGATGTCCCAGAAGGCGGCGTCGAAGCTGATGGACGCCCATTGCAGGACGCGGTCGCCCGGGCCCGTCCCGATCTGCTCGGCCTGGCTGGCCACCAGGCCGACGACACCGCCGTGCGTCACCGCGACGCCCTTGGGCCGGCCGGTCGACCCCGAGGTGTAGATGACGTACATCAGGTGGTCGGGGCGCAGTGTGCCGAGGCGCTCACCATCGGACACGTCGTGGCCGGGGCGCGCCCCGCACTCCGCGCGGAACGCGGGGTCGTCGAGCACGACGTCCGGCACGCCGTGGCCCGGCCTGGCGGGTACGGCCTGCTCCGAGGCGCGGACCAGCAGCACCGGGCGGGCGTCGGACACCATGTGCGCCAGCCGCTGCGCCGGGTACGCCGAATCGAGCGCGAGGTATGCGCCACCCGCCTTGAGCACCGCGAGGAGCACCGTGACGAGGTCGACGGACCGCGGGACGGAGACGGCGACGACGGAGTCCGGTCCCACGCCGCGGCTGATCAGACATCGGGCGAGCCGGTTGGCGGCGGAGTTCAGATCCGCGTAACTGACGTTCCTGCCCTCGAACAGGACGGCGGTGTCGTCCCCCGCCCGGGCGGCGACCGCTTCGAAAAGAAGCGGGACGGTGCGCTTCACGTCGTCCTTTGCGTGTCCGTGCTCCATGAGACCGGCCTCCGTTTCTCCTGGGCTGATGGATTCCCGTCGGTATGCCCAGGACGGGGTCTCCCTGCGATTTCCGCTCTCCATCATGATGGAGCGGGAGGGTGCACACAAGAAGACGAATACCTTCCTGTGGATGAAGGGACGGTATCCGGTGCGTGGGCGATGAATGAGAGTTGAAAGGTCTCGCCCGCCGGCAGTTTCGGTGTGCTATTAAAGAGGACAGTCACCACGGCGAGCGGAGGCTTGTGTCTTCATGCGTAATCCCCATTCCGCCTACAGCTCCTATCACGATTACCTGGCTCTCGACACACTGCTCGACATCCAGCGGCCGCACACGGACGAGCCGGACGAGCTGCTCTTCGTCATCGTCCACCAGTCGCACGAGCTGTGGTTCAAGGAACTGCTCCACGAGCTGGACGCCCTCCAGGCGAACCTGCGCAAGGCGGACAGTGGCCCCGCGCTGCGGACCCTGCGCCGTACCCGGGCGGTCCTCAGGGCGCTGACGGCGCAGATCGATGTTCTGGAGACGTTGACATCGGAGCAGTTCAGTGCGTTTCGTGGTGCATTGGGCAAGGGGAGCGGTTTCTTCTCGGCGCAGTTCCGCGAGATCGAGATGGTGCTCGGGCGGCGGGACGGAACGGTGGCCGAGCAGTTCCCCGAGGGCAGCTCGGGCCGGGCGCGCATCGAGGCGAGGGCCATGGAGCCCACCCTCTTCGATTCCTTCCTCGCCTACCTCTCCGCGGAGGGGTATTCACCCCACGACCTGCCGGCCGCATTGCGCGGCCTCTATGGTGACGACGGCGTGGCGGAACAGATACGCCAGGCGCTGGTGGACCTCGACCAGACATTTCAGGAGTGGCAGTACCGGCACGTGGTGCTCGTTCAGCGTGTCATCGGCGGAAAAATGGGCACGGGTGGGACGTCCGGCGCGGATTATCTGCGTGCTGCGATCTTCACGCCTTCCTTCCCTGATTTGTGGCACGTTCCTCACGCCGGTTGAACGAATGTAAACGGTCGGGGCCGTCTTCTCCGGGAGGTTGGTATTCCCGGGTATTCCGCTCTCCGGCGACAGTTTCCGGCCCATGAATGATGAATGATGTGTGCACCCGTGCGCTGGGCAGCGCACCCTTCGGTGGTACACCCCCGGCGGTGGTCGGCCCCGGCGAACGCGCCGGCAGCCGGTCACCGCCGGCGTGTGTCCGCGTCCGTCATCTCGCCGACTCGGAGGCGAGGGCGCGCAGGGCTTTCTTGTCCACCTTCCCCATCGGGGTGCGCGGCAGCCGGTCCAGCCGGACCAGCCGGTCGGGGATCTTGTAGGTGGCCAGGCCGCACCCCCGGAGGAAGTCCTTCATCGCGGACGACCGGACCTCCGCCCCGGTCAGCACGACGAACGCGTAGGTCCGTTCGCCGAGCACGGTGTCGGCCGCGCCGACCACGGCCGCGTCCTCGACCGCCGGGTGGGTGCGGAGCTGCCGTTCCACCTCTTCCGCCGACACCTTCTCGCCGGCGCGGTTGATGACGTCCTTGATCCTTCCGACGATCATGATGTTGCCGTCCGGCCGGCGCCGTACGAGATCGCCCGTACGGAAGAACCCGTCCGGGGTGAACGAGCGGGCGTTCTCCTCGGGGGCCCGGTAGTACCCGCGGATCGTGTAGGGGCCCCGTACGAGCATCTCGCCGGTCTCGCCCTCGGGCACCGGTTCGCCGGACTCGTCGACGACCCGGACCTCGTCGTCCGGCGACATGGGGCGCCCGTCCGTGTTCACGGCCGCCTCCTCCGGATCGTCGAGCCTGGTGTGGGTCAACAGACCCTCGCTGATGCCGTACCACCGCTGGATCCCGCACCCGAGGACGCGGCGCGCCCGGCTCGCGAGCGCAGGGTCGAGCGGGGCGCTGCCCACCTGGATGAGGAGCCGGGACAGTTCGCCGGGCTGTCGTCCGGAATCGGCCCACAGCCGCAGGATGGAGGGCACGAGCGTGGTCACGGTGACGCCTTCCCGAAGGATCAGCGGGAACACCTCGTCGGGCCGCAGGCTCGACGTCAGCACCGCCTTTCCGCCCAACAGGAGGCTCCCGAGCACGCCGGGACAGGCGAGCGCCGCCTGGTGCGCGACCGGATTGACGGCCAGGTAGACGGGCTCGGGGCCGACGCGCATGGCCTCCGCCGTGGCCCGCATGACGTAGACGTAGTCGTCATGGGTCCGGGGGATCAGCTTCGGCAGTCCCGTGGTGCCCCCGGACAGCAGGAACAGCGCCGGATCGGACGGGTCCACGCGCGGCAGCGGGGCGCCATCGCCGACCGACGACTCCAGCGACTCCAGCGACGTGAACTCCTGGGCGTCGCCGCTGACGAGCACGTGGGGGACCGGGGGTATCTCCCGGGCCAGCTGACGGAAGTCGAAACCGCCGAACTCGTCCTTCACCACGTAGGCCACAGCACCGGAATGGGCGCACAGGTGGGAGATCTCGGCCTTGCGGTGTCCGGGGAGCGCGAGGACCGGGATGGCCCCGGCCCGCAGCAGGGCGAAGACCAGGACGACGAACTCGGGGATGTTGGGCAGGTGGACGACCACCCGGTCGAGCGGTCTGATGCCCCGTTCTATGAGACCGCCCGCCAGCCGGTCGGCCCGCCGGGACAGCTCCGCGTACGTCAGGCGCTGCTCGTCGCAGACCACGGCCACCCGGTCGGCGTGCCGCAGGCAGGACTCGTGCAGCAGGTCACCGATCGGACGGCCGGGCCAGATCCCCGTCCGGCGGTACTCCGCCGCGAGATGGCCGGGCCAGGGCACGAAACCGTCGAGCATGACGTGTTCCCCTTTCAGGTGGATCGCGGATGGAAACCGACGGGGAGGCTGCTGTGGCCGTAGAGGAAGTTGGAGTAGATGCGCTGCGGCTCCCCGTCGAGTTCGATCTCCTCCACTGAGGTGAGGAGCGACGCGAGCAGCGCCCGCAGTTCGGCCCGGCCCAGGGCGGCGCCGACGCAGAAGTGGGGGCCGTAGCCGAAGGTGAGGTGTTTGTTGGGGCGGCGCGACAGATCGAGGACCCGCGGGTCGGCGAAGACCGTTTCGTCGTCGTTCGCCGAGGTGTTCCAGAGCGTGACGATGTCGCCCGCGCGCACCCGCTGCCCGCCGAGGGAGAAGTCGCACAGCGCCGTGCGCGCGAAGTGCATGCTCGGGGTCGCCCACCGCAGCAGCTCCTCCACCGCGGTGTCCAGGCAGATGGTTCCCTCGCGCAGCCCGCGCCACTGGTCCGGGTACCGGGTGAAGGCGAGGACCGAGCTGATCGCGGTCATCCGCGACGACTCGTCCCCGCCCAGGACCAGGCTGTAGCAGTTAAGAGCGATCTCCTCCGGGGTGAGCGGGCGACCGTCGACCTCGGCACCGGCGATCATGCTGATCACGTCGTCGCCGGGCTTCGACCGGCGCTCGAACGCGAGGTCCATCAGGTAGAGCACGATCTCGTTGCGCGCTTCGACCGCGTCGAGCGCGGCGCCGTCCGGGTCCTCGGACGCCAGGGCGGCCTTGCTCCAGAGGAGCAGCTGCTTGCGGTCCTGGCCGGGGACGGATAAGAGGTCGCAGATGGTGTTCAGCGGGATGTGCTCGGCGACCTCCGTGGCGAAGTCGAAGGAGCCGAGCTCAGCGACCTTCCCGATGAGGTCCGCCGTCCGCTGCTCGACCCTGCGCACCACCTCGTCCAGGACGCGGGGCGAGAACGCGCGGAGCATCAGGTTGCGCAGGTGGCGGTGCACGGGCCGGTCGGTGACGGCCAGCATCTTCCCGCCCGCAGAGTCGTCTCCGCGGAGCAGGACGTCGAGGACGGTGCCGCGGGCGGAGCCCAGCTGCTTCCAGTTGCCGTAGCAGGACTGGACGTCGTCGTACCCCGCCACGACCCAGAAGCCGGGCCGCCCGGTGGAGGACGGGTGCCAGTACACGGGGCTCTCCCCGCGCACCCGGTGCCAGAACTCGTACGGGTCGTTCCTCACGAAGGTGCCGGGGTCGGTGAGATCGAGCGACGGGCTCATCGAGGATCCTCCTTTCCCCGCATCGTCACGGCCGGACGGCGCACCGTCCGTGATGTCTTGCCCACATCTTTCGCGGATCCCGTGTTTTCCCGGGGCGGGCAAGGCCTCGCCTCGATGTAACCCGATGCCTCCGGCCGAGCGCCAACGAGGCCGTCGGGCTGTGGAAGTTGAAGGGTAAACAGTTATCCACAGGGGTTTTCGGATCGGATCGGGCACGGGACCTTCGGGACATGACGAACAATCACGAATCACGCGTCCCGTCCGACCACCACTCCGCCACCCCGGCCCGGTCCGGCACGGACCCGCAGATCACCCTGCGCAGCCCGGCCGAACTGGCTGACGCACTGCCCTACATGCTGGGCTTCCACCCGACCGACTCCCTCGTGATGGTCGCCGTCCACGGCGAGGGAGGCCGCTTCGGCGGCCGGCTACGCGTCGGCATTCCCGCCGCGCCCGCGGAGTGGGAGGAGACCGCCCGGCAGGCGGCCGACTGCCTGATCCGCGGCAGCGAGCGGCGCGGCGGCAAGCCCGACGGCATCGTCGTCTTCCTCTGCCAGGAGCCGCGCGGCGACGAGAGCGGCCAGCGGGTCATGACCCGGCTGCGGCCCCTCGCCCAACGCATCCGGCTGGCCTGCGGAGCCCTGGACGTGCCGGTCCTGGAGGCCCTGTGCCTGTCCTCCGGGCGCCTCTGGTCCTACGTCTGCCCGGACGCCCGCTGCTGCCCCGCGGAGGGCAGCCGGCTGGCGGCGGTCGGCACGTCGGTGATGGCGGCCGCGGCCACCTTCGCCGGACTCCAGGTCAGGGGATCCCTCAGTGAGATCGAGAGCCGGCTGGCGCCCCTGCGCGGAGTAGTGGCCGAGGAGATGGAGGGGGCTCTGGACCGGGCCGCCGCGGCCCTGGTGCCGAAGATCCTCGACGGTGCGACCCGGGAGGAGGTCGGCGCGGAGACCCTCGCCCTCGCCAAGGCCGTCATGCGGCGGATCACCCTCGCCCCGCCCGTCGAGGGGCCCCGCGGCGCCGACGAACGGGACGACGGGCTGCTCGGCCACGAGGAGGCGGCCGCGCTCATCCTCGGCCTCCAGGACCGCGAGATCCGGGACGTCGCGGCGGAGTGGATGGAGGACCAGGAAGCCACCCTGGCCCTGCGGCTGTGGCGGGCGCTGGCCCGGCGCTGCGTCGGGGCCTACGGCGAGCACGCGGCCGCCCCCCTCACCCTCGCCGGCTGGGTCTCCTGGTCCACCGGGGACGAACCGACCGCCCGGATCGCTCTGGGCATGGCCCTGCGGGCGGACGCCGAGTACCGCTTCGCCCAACTGCTCCACCACGCCTGCAACGAGGGCATCGACCCCGAGAGCCTCAGGCAGTGCCTGCGGGAGGAGCGCCGCCGCAGGGAGCCCCGGCGAAGGCACCCCGCGGCCGGCACCACCCGCCCTCCGGGCCGCCGCGACCGCACGGCCGCACGCCGCGCGTCCCGCCGCTCCGCGGGGAGCGGGCAGTGAGCCCCCGCCCGGGCCGCCGGGACAACACCGTGAGCCGGCTGCGCAGGGCCCTCGGCACACCCCTGCGGCGCCGCTACCGGCCCCGGCACGCGCGGCCGTCGCCCGGGCCCGTGACCCGCGCGGGGGTGAGGGCGTTCAGCTGGGGGGCGGTGGGGGCCCGGCCACGCCGCCGCTCAGCTGAACCGACCGGAGCGCAGACAAGGCGACACATGTCCCACGCACCTCCCCGCCCGCCCGGCGTGCCCGCCGCCCGCAGGTCCGAGCTGCCGCCCGTGCACGGCGCCGTCATCTGTGTCGCCGCGCCCTGCCTGGTCATCTCGCCCGAACACGGCCAGCTGACCGGGCGGGGGATCGAGGGGATCTACCGCTCCGGGCTCCGACTGCTCTCCCGCTGCGTCCTTCGGATCGGCGGCCGGGACCCCGTCGCCGTGCAGGGCCGCAGCCTCGGCGCCGACCGGGCCTCCTTCGCCGCGACGGTGCGCACGGGAGCCGAACCCGGCCCCGATCCGGACATCGGCGTGGAGCGGGTGCGCCACGCGGACGGCACCGAGCGGATCACCCTGCGCAGTTACGGGGCCCGCCCGGTACGGATCCCCGTGGAACTGCTGCTCGGCACCGACCTGGCCGAACTGGCCGCGGTGGCCGCGGGCCGGGCGGGGCCCGAGCTCCCCGCAGCGGTGCACGCCGCGGGCCTGCGCTGGAGCACCGGCGGGACCCAGGCCGTCACCGCCGCCGAACCCGCCCCGGACGACGCGCTCGCCTCGACCGGACTGCTGCGCTGGCAGCTCGAACTGGGCCCGGGGGAGTCCCGCACCATCGAGCTGCGGACCACGCAGGACCGCGTGGCGAGGGCCGGCGCCGGGAGGGTGGCCAACCCGCTCGCCGACGCGCTGGCCGAGGGGGACGACCCCAGGGCCGAGACGTGGTTCCGCACCAGCGTCGAGGACCTCGGCGCGCTGCTCCTGAGGGACTCCGGGGCGCCGGGCGACGCCTTCGCGGCAGCGGGGGTCCCGTGGAGGATGGGGCTGGCCCCGGCCGAATCGCTGTGGGCCGCGAGGATGGCGCTGCCGCTCGGCACCGGGCTCGCCGCGGCCACCCTGCGCATCCTGGCCCGCGCCCAGGCCGGGGGTACCGGGCCCCACGCCGGGAAGATCCCGGGGCCGCTGCGCGGGGCCGGTCCCCAGCTCCCGCCCGGCTGCACCGGCACGGAGGCGACACTGGCCTTCCCCACGGTGCTCGCCGAAGCCCGGCTGTGGGGGATGCCCGAGGAGGACGTGGCCCGACTGCTCCCCGTGGCGGAGCGGTGCCTCGACTGGCTGCGCGGAGCACTCGGGGAGGACGGCTTACTGGCCGACCCCGACCCGGGACCGCGGCGCTGCGAGACCCAGGCCCACGCCCATCGGGCCGCCCTGCTCGGCGCTGACCTCCTCGCCGGGTGCGGACGGCCTGGAGCCGCCGAGTGGCAGGAGTGGGCGGCCGCGCTGCGGGAAGCGTTCCGCCGCCGGTTCTGGATCGACGGCCCGGACGGCGGCCGGCCCGCGGCGGCCCTCCACCCCGACGGCCGCCCGCTGCACCGGCTGACCGGGGCCGCCGCCCACCTGCTGGACACCGGACTGCTCGGCGGGAGCCGGCTCGCCCCCGGCCTCCTGGACCGGGCCCGCACCGAACAGCTCGCCCGGTTGCTCGGAGCCCCCGGCATGGACTGCGGATGGGGGCTGCGCAGCATGGCGGCCAGGGAGCCGGGGCACAACCCGTTCGGCCACCGCTCGGGCGCCGTACGGGCCCACGAGAGCGCGATCGCGGTGGCCGGCCTGGCCCAGGCCGGCTTCGAGAAGGAGGCCGCGGGTCTGCTCCGGGGGCTGCTCGACGCGGCGGAGAGCTTCGGCTACCGGCTGCCGGAGATGTTCGCGGCCGAGCAGAGAGCGCGGGGCAGCGCCCCGCTCCCGCATCCGGCGGCCTGCCGTCCGGCCGCGGTGGCGGCCGCGGCCGGGGTCCACGTACTGACCGCGCTGGTGGGCATCCGCCCCGACGCTCCCGCGGCCACGGTCGCCCTCGCCCCGCTGTCCGGCGCCCCCCTCGGGGCCCTGCGGCTCTCCGGCCTCCGCGTCGCGGGGGAACCCTTCACCGTCCGGGTCAGCCGCCTCGGCCTCGGTATGGTGGAGGAGGCGGCCGATGCGCTCCAACTGGGTTGATGAACCTCCGCTTTCGGAGCGTGCGGTGCCCGCGCCGCACGGCACCGTACCCCGCCGCGGCGTCGGGACCGCACGAGTGCCTCCGGTACGCGGGCGCGGCTCAGCCTTCCGCGGGCGCACGCCGGCCCCCGGCGGTCCCGCCTTCGGGGCGGACGGTACGGCCCGGACCGTGCGCCCCGGTCGGGGCCCCGTCGGGCAGGCCGACCCGGCCGCACGGCCGGGGGCCGTGGCGCCGGGCCCGGCATCGGCGACCGCCCGGAGGCCCGGCTCGGCCGCCGGCCGGCGGGTGCTCTCCGGACAGCAGCCCTCAAGGTCACCAAAGCGCTGTTTATCGTCAGGCAGACGACTATGATCGCGGCATGTCGCCCTACGACCCGTCGGCCTTTCCGCCCTTTGCCGTCACCGTCGACCTGGTCGTGCTCACCGTCCGGCGCCACGCGCTCTGCGCGCTGGTCGTCCGGCGGGGTGAGCAGCCGTTCCAGGGACGCTGGGCGCTGCCCGGAGGCTTCGTGCGGAAAGACGAGGACCTGGCGGGCGCCGCGGCCCGCGAGCTCTCGGAGGAGACCGGGCTGTGCGCGCACGATCCCGCGGCTCCGGGCGTGGACAACGGGGCGCACCTCGAACAGCTGGCGACCTACGGCGATCCGAAGCGTGATCCGCGGATGCGCGTCGTCAGCGTGGCGCACCTGGTACTGGCTCCGGACCTGCCGGCCCCCCGGGCCGGAGGGGACGCCAACGGCGCGCGCTGGGCCCCGGTCGACGAGCTCCTGGCCGCAGACGACCAGGCCACCGCGGGACTCGCCTTCGACCACGCGGGGATCCTCGGCGACGGAGTCGAGCGGGCCCGCTCGAAGATCGAGTACTCCTCCCTGGCCACCGCCTTCTGCCCGCCCGAGTTCACCGTGGGCGAGCTGCGCCGGGTCTACGAGGCGGTCTGGGGCGTCGCCCTCGATCCGCGGAACTTCCACCGCAAGGTCACCGGGACCCCCGGTTTCCTGGTGCCCGCCGGAGGCACCACGACCCGTCAGGGCGGGCGCCCGGCGCAGCTGTTCAGGGCGGGCGGGGCCACCCTGCTCAACCCGCCGATGCTGCGCCCGGAGGTCTGACGTCCCACGACCGCCCCCTGCGGCGGCACGATCAGCAGTCCATCGGACCGGTTGCGCCGAAAATCGGACATATCGCGTTATCTTGCTTGCGGTATCCACGTTGCCGCAGAGCGGTCTCACCCCCCGCGAGAGAAGCGATGCTCCAGGCCATCGGACTGACCAGCACACCGCCCCGTCCCACCGTCCAGCCCGTCGTGGACGACCTCACCTTCGAGGCCCGCCCCGGGACCGTGACCGCCCTGCTCGGCGAGCCGGGCTCGGGCAAGACCACCGCGCTGCGGCTCATGCTCGAACTCGAACCGGGCCGCGGGGTCACCTACTTCCGCGGCCGCCCGCTGCACCGGATCGCGCACCCCGGCCGCGAGGTCGGCGTGCTGCTGGGCGACGTCCCCGGGAACCCGTCGAGGACCGTCCGCAACCAGCTGCGGATGCTGTGCGCCGCCGCCGGGGTGCCGGCCTCCCGGGCCGACACCATGCTGGAGGTCGTCGGCATCGCAGGGCTGCGGGACCAGCGGCTCGGGTCCCTCTCCCTCGGCATGGAGCGCCGCGTAGCACTCGCCTCGGCGCTGCTCGCGGACCCGTGCACCCTGCTTCTGGACGAGCCCGCCGCCGGACTCTCACCCCGTGAACGCGGATGGCTCCACACCCTGTTGCGGGGGCACGCCTCCCTCGGCGGTGCGGTGCTCTTCACCACCGACGACGCCAAGGAGGCCGCCCGCAGCGCCGACCGCGTGGTCAGCATCGAGGCCGGCCGCCTCGTCGCCGACCAGGACGCCGCCGACTTCGCCCGGACGCGGCTGCGGCCCCGGGTGGCCGTCCGGACCCCGCACGCCGCCCGGCTGGCGGACGTACTGGGCCGCGAGGCCCGGGCCTCCCAGCGCGCGGTCGAGGTCGTCGAGGAGAGTGGCAGCCGGCTGTCGGTGTACGGGAGCAACTGCGCCGAGGTGGGCGAGGCGGCGTTCCGGCACGGCGTACTGGTGCACCAGCTCGCCGACGAGACCGGCGACGCCGGCGCGCCCGCCTCCCCGCTCCCGCACGCCCGCGTCGGAGCCGGCGCGTGCGCCGGTGTCGGCACGGGCGCCGGCACCGGAGCGGCGGCGGCCCCGCGCGGCCCCGACCGGACGGGGAGCGGGACCCGGGCTTTCCGCGCCCGGCGGCCGGAATCGGCGGTGCGCCGCGTCGGCGGCCCGCTGCGGCCGCTCCGCTACGAGCTGCTGCGGGTCTTCGGCACGGCCACGCCCGTCCTCACCGCCGCCCTCGTCGTCGCCGCCTCCGTCCTCACCACCCTCGCGCTGGCGCGGGCCGGCCACACCCCGCAGAACCGGCTGCTCGCCGCCTGGCCGGAGCTGCTGCCGCTGCCGCCCGCCGCGATCGGGGCGGGACTGCTCGGCGCCCTGGCTTTCGGCGAGGAGTACCGCTATCCCGCGCTCGCCGCCGACCGCGGCACCGTGCCCCGGAGGATGGGCCTGCTCACCACTAAGCTCGGGGTCTGCGCGGTGCTGGCGCTGCTGCTCGGCGCCGCGGCCGTGACGGCCGACGCCGCCGCGCTGGCCCTCGTGTTCGACAGCGGCCCGCTGCGCATGCCCGCGCAGTGGTTCTCGCCGGCCGTGAGTTGGGCCGGTTTGCTCATCGGATGCGCCTGGGCCGGGGTCCTGGCCTCCGGTGTCTTCCGGTCCGCCACCGCGGGGCTGGCCGCGGTCCTCGCCGTACCGGTGATGGTGGTTCCGCTGGTGCGCAAGGTTCTGGAGGGGCCCTCCGCGTACCCGGCGACCGGACTCGCGGCACGGCTGCGCGGTCTGACCTGGGGGCAGTGGCCCCCGGAGGTGGACCGGGTGCTCCTCGGAGCCCTGCGCGTGATGGCCCAACCGGTCGGAACCGCGCTGGTGTTGTCGTTGACGGTGCTGCTGTGCGCCTACGGGTTCACGGGGTTGCGCAGCCGGGTCCGCTGGTGATCGTCTCCGTGCCGGAGGGGGCGCCGGCCGGCACGGTGCGACCCCTCCGGAGGGAAGCGGACCGCGACTCCGCGTAGAAGGCCCGGTTCTTTACGATAAGTCGTCAATTGCGTAGGGGGCACCGATCACCCTTTCGTGTGCTTTTCACCAAAGACCTCAAGGGTGATGGAGGCACGGCCGACAAAGGATTCGTGAGTACCCTTGCGCACACCATGATGACCGCCGCCCGCCATGCCGACTCCGGCCTCGCCGGCCCGGGCGATCTCGACCGCTACCCCTATGCGGAGACCCCCGGGTCCGGCCGCGTCGGAGCGCCCCACTGGGACGGTGCCGACGTCGAGTTGAGCCGCGTGGGCCGTCGCGCGACAGGCAGTCGCGGCCGCGGCCTGCACGGCCAACTCGTCCAGCAGCTCGGCCAGATGATCGTCTCCGGCGACCTCGGCGCGGACCGCCCGCTGGTACCGGAGGAGATCGGCCAGCGTTTCGAGGTCTCCCGCACGGTCGTCCGCGAATCGCTGCGGGTCCTGGAGGCCAAGGGCCTCGTCAGCGCCCGCCCCAACGTCGGTACCCGGGTCCGTCCGGTCGCCGACTGGAACCTGCTCGACCCCGACATCATCGAGTGGCGCGCGTTTGGGCCCCAGCGCGATGAGCAGCGCCGCGAGCTGGGCGAGCTCCGCTGGACCATCGAGCCGCTCGCCGCCCGCCTCGCGGCCGGTCACGGCCGCCCGGACATCCAGCAGCGGCTCGCCGACATGGTCGAGATCATGGGCCACGCCCTCGGCCAGGGCGACTCGATCACCTTCGCGCGCGCGGACAACGAGTTCCACGCGCTCCTCATCCAGGTCGCCGCGAACCGCATGCTGGAGCACCTCTCCGGCATCGTCTCCTCCGCCCTCCAGGTCTCCGGCAGCCCGATCGCCGCCTGCGACCGTCCGAGCGAGACCAGCGTGGCGCACCACGCACGGATGGTCGAGGCCCTCGCCGCCGGTGACGCGACGGGCGCGGAGAACGCCATGCGCCAGCTCCTGACGGTGCATCCGGAGGTCGAGCGCGTGGTGCCCGCCCCGCGCGAGCACTGACGGGCGGACGCGCGGGGGCGCGGGGGTGCACGACATGTCGCCGGGCCCGGTCGGGTCCGGCGACACGGGCGTCCGGCCCCGTTCGGCCGATGCCGCCGTGGCCGAGCCCGACCCCGGCGGCTCCCGCCGGCCCCGCCGGGCGCGTACGCCCGCGGCCGTGCTGTGACCGGGCCGTGGCCGTGCCGGAACCGGCGGGTATGACCGTATGACCTCCGTACGCGCATACGGGGTGTGACTCGGGCCACGAAGATTGGGCGTAACGCTCCGCGAGGTCACGCGATGACCTAAGAGGTGATGGCCGACGGAGGGAATGCAGCAGCCCTTGTGGGTGCTGCACAGCTCCCCGGCCCCTGCCCGCGCCGCCGGCCCATCCCCAGTCGGTGGTCGTCGGCTCCGGTCCAGCACCACCAGGCCCGGGGTCGGAAGCCGTTTCCATCGTTCCGAGAGGTTGTTCGTGTCGGCCAGCACATCCCGTACGCTCCCGTCGGAGATCGCCGATTCCGAGTCTGTGATGGCGCTCATCGAGCGGGGCAAGGCCGAAGGGCAGATCGCCGGCGATGACGTGCGTCGGGCCTTCGAGGCTGACCAGATTCCTGCGACCCAGTGGAAGAATGTTCTGCGCAGCCTCAACCAGATCCTCGAGGAAGAGGGTGTGACGCTGATGGTCAGTGCCGCGGAGTCGCCCAAGCGCGCCACCCGCAAGAGCGTCGCAGCGAAGACCCCGGCCAAGCGGACGGCGACCAGGACCGTCGCCGCGAAGACGACGGCTGCCCAGCCCACGGCCACCGCGACGACCGGGGCACCCGCGGCCGGAACGACGGACCCGGACACCGCGGTCGCCGTCGCGGAGGAGACGGGGACCGGAACCGAGCCCGCGGTCAAGAAGACGGCGGCGAAGAAGACCACGGCCAAGAAGGCCGCGCCCGCCCGGAAGACCGCTGCCAAAAAGACCGCGGCGAAGAAGACCGCCTCCAAGAAGGACTCCGACGACGGCGGGGACGGGGCCGCGGAAGAGGGGTCCGAGGCCGCCAAGGGCGAGTCCGACGAAGAGGAGGAGGGCGGGGAGAACAAGGGCTTCGTCATCTCCGACGACGAGGACGACGCCCCCGCCCAGCAGGTCGTGGTCGCCGGCGCGACGGCCGACCCGGTCAAGGACTACCTCAAGCAGATCGGCAAGGTGCCACTCCTCAACGCCGAGCAGGAGGTCGAGCTCGCCAAGCGCATCGAGGCGGGCCTGTTCGCCGAGGACAAGCTGGCGAACTCCGACAAGCTGGCGCCCAAGCTCAAGCGCGAGCTGGAGATCATCGCCGAGGACGGCCGCCGCGCGAAGAACCACCTCCTGGAGGCCAACCTCCGCCTCGTGGTCTCCCTCGCCAAGCGCTACACCGGCCGCGGCATGCTCTTCCTGGACCTGATCCAGGAGGGCAACCTGGGTCTGATCCGCGCCGTGGAGAAGTTCGACTACACCAAGGGCTACAAGTTCTCCACGTACGCCACGTGGTGGATCCGGCAGGCGATCACCCGGGCCATGGCCGACCAGGCCCGCACGATCCGCATCCCGGTGCACATGGTCGAGGTCATCAACAAGCTCGCCCGCGTGCAGCGCCAGATGCTCCAGGACCTGGGCCGCGAGCCCACCCCGGAGGAACTGGCCAAGGAACTCGACATGACCCCCGAGAAGGTCATCGAGGTCCAGAAGTACGGCCGCGAGCCCATCTCCCTGCACACGCCGCTCGGCGAGGACGGCGACAGTGAGTTCGGCGACCTGATCGAGGACTCCGAGGCGGTCGTCCCGGCCGACGCCGTCAGCTTCACGCTCCTGCAGGAGCAGCTGCACTCCGTGCTCGACACCCTCAGCGAGCGTGAGGCCGGCGTGGTCTCCATGCGCTTCGGTCTCACCGACGGCCAGCCCAAGACCCTCGATGAGATCGGCAAGGTCTACGGGGTCACGCGCGAGCGGATCCGCCAGATCGAGTCCAAGACGATGTCGAAGCTGCGCCACCCGTCCCGTTCCCAGGTGCTGCGCGACTACCTGGACTGACCGGCGGGGGCGGTCGCCGGTGGTCGCGCGGGTGCGCACGGCCACCGGGCATCCCACTCTGGGTGGAGTCATGCACACTCGGAGTCAGGAGGCCTCATGCGTCGTCCCTTCGCCCGCGCTCTGGCGGGCGCGCTGACCCTGGCAGCGGGCGCGGCCGCGGCGCCGCTGGCCCAGGCGCCGCAGGCGGCCGCGGACAGCGTGGTGATCGGCGGGAAGCCGGTCAAGGTCGCGGACAGCCCCTGGGTCGTCGCCCTCACCAGCCGTGACCGGTTCGGGGGTACGCGGGGCGGGCAGTTCTGCGGGGGCGTCATCGTGGCTCCGGCCAAGGTGCTGACCGCGGCCCACTGCCTGGGCCGCGAGGTGCTGGGCGGTCCCGTCGAGTCCGTCGCGGACCTCCGGGTCGTCGCCGGGCGCACCGAGCTGCGGGCGGCCGACGGCCGCGAGATCGCGGTGCGCGGGGCCCGGGTGAACCCCGCCTACGATCCGGCCAGCAACGCCGGGGACCTCGCCGTACTACACCTCGCCGAGGCGGTGCCGGCCCACTACGTGCTGCCGATGGCCGGTGCGGGGCACCCCGCCTACGAGCCCGGGACCGAGGGGGCCGTCTACGGGTGGGGCGACACCAGCGGCTTCGGTGACTACGCGTACGGTCTCCGGGCGGCCCGGGTGACGGTACTGGCGGACGAGGCGTGCGGGCGGGCCTACCCGGGGGACGCCGACGGGCAGTACCGGGCGGAGTCCATGCTGTGCGCGGGGGACGGGCAGGGTGGCAAGGACGCCTGCCAGGGGGACAGCGGGGGGCCGCTGGTAGCCGGGGGACGGCTCATCGGGCTGGTGTCATGGGGGCGCGGCTGCGGGAGGGCCGACAGCCCGGGGGTGTACACGCGCATCGCACCGCTGGCCGATTTCGTGACGGGCCCGGAGAGCGGCTCGGAGCGGCTCGGTGGCCAGGGGGGCGCGCAGGACGTCCGGAGGGGCTCGGAGGGGGCCGCAGGGGCCGTACGGGGGCAGAACGCGAGCGGGGGCGCGTAGCCGGACACGGGGGCGGCCGTCCCCTCGGGGACGGCCTCCCCCGTGTGGCCGCTCCGGGATGCGCGGGAAACCGCGCGGGAGCGGGGGAGTGGGTCCGGGCATGAGCGCGGGCGCCACCCCCGGTTACAGGGGGAGCGCCCGTCGACCGGCCTGGCCGGTCCTGGCTCGTCGGATGCGAGGTGCAGGCCGTGTGTCAGCGGTCCTCGGGTTCGGCGGCAGTCGCTGCCGGAGCGGACGTGAGCCGCTCGGTCTCATCCTGTATTTCCGCGGCGATCTTCTTGAGTTCCGGCTCGAACTTGCGACCGTGGTGGGCGCAGAAGAGCAGTTCACCGCCGCTCAGCAGGACGACGCGCAGATATGCCTGGGCGCCGCAACGGTCGCATCGGTCAGCGGCCGTCAGCGGGGTCGCGGGTGTCAGAACAGTAGTCACGTCGCCTCTTCTCTAGCTCGACGAGCTGTCGTACCAGGGTCAACATCCAACCAGGCCGAAAACGTTCCCGCTCGCGGCTTTTCCTCGAAACTTCCTTCCGAAGCTGGCCGGCTGTTGCCGGTTGGCGGCGAAGGAGCCGTATTGCGTTGCTTTACGGTTTCGCGTTGTCAGTCGTTGGCTTCTTGCAGTTCCATCCTCCCCGGCGTGAGTGCCAGGTTGTTCATGAGGACGTGCCCGAACACTAAATGGTTCATGCCTGGAAGGGAACGTGATGTTTGCTTCACCCCCACGGGGGATCGAACATCCGTGCGGATCTGCACTAGGCTGAGCGGCGCGCGAGGGTGGCGTTACATCGGCTCTACCAGGCCTCGGTACCCTTCGACCGGCAAGCTAGCCACCCCTGCGCCCGACCGGGCCAGAAAAGAAATTCAGCGAGGAGCGAACTGCGTGACCGCCGACACGTCCGTGCCTTCCAGCGCGCTGCTGTCCGGAGCAGACCGGGACGGTTCCAACTACACCGCGCGGCACCTGCTCGTCCTCGAAGGGCTGGAGGCCGTCCGCAAGCGCCCCGGCATGTATATCGGGTCCACCGACAGCCGGGGTCTCATGCACTGCCTGTGGGAGATCATCGACAACTCGGTCGACGAGGCCCTGGGCGGCTACTGCGACCACATCGAGGTCATCCTCCACGAGGACGCCTCCGTGGAGGTCCGGGACAACGGCCGCGGCATCCCCGTGGACGTCGAGCCCAAGACCGGCCTGTCCGGCGTCGAGGTCGTCCTGACCAAGCTGCACGCCGGCGGCAAGTTCGGGGGCGGCTCGTACGCGGCCTCCGGCGGCCTGCACGGCGTCGGCGCCTCCGTCGTCAACGCCCTCTCCGCCCGCCTGGACGTCGAGGTCGACCGCAACAGCGCGACGCACGCCATCAGCTTCCGCCGCGGCGTCCCCGGGATGTTCACCGAGCAGGGTCCCGACAGCCCCTTCGACCCCGCCAACGGCCTGCGCAAGGCCAAGCGGGTCCCCAAGGGCCGTACCGGAACCCGGGTCCGCTACTGGGCGGACCGGCAGATCTTCCTCAAGGACGCCCGGCTCAACCTGGACACGCTCTACCAGCGCGCCCGCCAGACCGCCTTCCTCGTCCCCGGCCTGACCCTGGTCGTGCGCGACGAGCGCGGCCTCGACGGCTCCGGCAAGACGGAGGAGACCTTCCGCTTCGACGGGGGGATCAGCGAGTTCTGCGAGTACCTCGCCCAGGACAAGGCCGTCTGCGACGTGCTGCGCCTGACCGGTACCGGCACCTTCAAGGAGACCGTGCCGGTCCTGGACGACCTCGGCCACATGACCCCCACCGAGGTCACCCGCGAGCTCGGCGTGGACATCGCCCTGCGCTGGGGCACGGGCTACGAGACCAACGTCAAGTCCTTCGTGAACATCATCGCCACCCCCAAGGGCGGCACCCACATCTCCGGCTTCGAGCGCTCGGTCGCCAAGACCGTGAACGAGGTGCTGCGCTCCGCGAAGCTGCTGCGCGTGGCCGAGGACGACGTGGTCAAGGACGACGCGATGGAGGGCATGACGGCCGTCGTCACCGTCCGCCTCGCCGAGCCGCAGTTCGAGGGCCAGACCAAGGAGGTGCTCGGCACCTCCGCGGCCGCCCGGATCGTCGCCGCGGTGGTGGCCAAGGAGCTCAAGGCGTTCCTGACCTCCACCAAGCGCGACGACAAGCAGCAGGCGCGCTCCGTGATGGAGAAGATCGTCGCGGCGGCCCGGACCCGGATCGCGGCCCGCCAGCACAAGGAGGCCCAGCGCCGCAAGACCGCGCTGGAGTCCTCCTCGCTGCCCGCCAAGCTGGCCGACTGCCGCAGCGACGACGTGGACCGCAGCGAGCTCTTCATCGTCGAGGGCGACTCCGCCCTGGGCACCGCCAAGCTCGCGCGGAACTCCGAATTCCAGGCCCTCCTGCCCATCCGCGGCAAGATCCTCAACGTCCAGAAGTCGTCCGTCTCGGACATGCTCAAGAACACCGAGTGCGGCGCGATCATCCAGGTCATAGGAGCCGGCTCGGGCCGGACCTTCGACATCGACGCCGCCCGCTACGGCAAGATCGTCCTCCTCGTCGACGCCGACGTCGACGGCGCGCACATCCGCTGCCTGCTGCTCACGCTCTTCCAGCGGTACATGCGGCCGATGGTCCAAGCGGGCCGGGTCTTCGCGGCTGTGCCGCCGCTGCACCGGATCGAGCTGGTCCAGCCCAAGAAGGGCCAGGACAAGTACGTCTACACGTATTCGGACAACGAGCTGCGCCAGACCCTGCTGGAGTACCAGCGCAAGAACATCCGGTACAAGGATTCGATCCAGCGCTACAAGGGCCTCGGCGAGATGGACGCGGACCAGCTGGCGGAGACCACCATGGACCCCCGCTTCCGCACCCTGCGCCGGATCAACATCGGCGACCTGGACGGGGCCGAGCAGGTCTTCGACCTGCTCATGGGCAACGAGGTGGCCCCCCGCAAGGAGTTCATCACCAGCTCCGCGGCGACGCTGGACCGCTCGCGCATCGACGCCTGACCGGGCGCCGGCGACCGGCACGCTCGGGGCCACGGCACACCGGTGCTCTTCACTCCATCACCTGATGGAGTGAAGAGCACCGGGACACCAGTCCGGAGAGCGGCCACTCGACACATCCTTGGGAGCACGCGGCCAATGCGGCGGCGGACAAGGAGAGTTCGGTGGACAAGCACGCAGGTCGCGATGCCGGAACGATCCGGCTGGACGACCCCTGGTACGACGCGCTGGCCGTCGGCTGGGGCGAGGGTGAGGAAACGTCCCCGCCGAGCCCGGCCCCCGGAGGCCGGCCCGCGCCCGGCGCATCCGACATCTACCTCGAAGTGCAGCGGAGCGCCGCCTTCCAGGAGGTCCGCAGCCGCTACCGCAGGTTCGTCGTCCCCGCCACCGCCGGCTTCTTCCTCTGGTACGTGGCCTACGTGGTCGCCGCCACCGCGGCGCCCGGCCTCATGGCCCGGCCCGTGGCGGGCGCGGTCAACGTGGCCATGCTGGCGGGGCTCGGGCAGTTCCTCAGCACCTTCCTGCTGACCTGGGCGTACGCCCGGCACGCGCGGCTGCGCCGGGACCGGGCCGCCCTCGACCTGCGCTGGACCGTCTTCGAGCAGGAACGCGGCCAGGAGCGCAGCCGGGCGAGGGGAAGGGGCCGGTGACCACCGAACACCAGACACTCGCGCTGATCCTCTTCAGCCTCTTCATCGCCGTCACCCTGGGCATCACCACCTGGGTCAGCCGGAACCGGCACGGTTCGGCGGAGGAGTTCTACGCGGGCGGGCGCCTCTTCTCGCCGATGGAGAACGGTTTCGCCATCGCGGGCGACTACATGTCCGCCGCCTCCTTCCTTGGCATCTCCGGACTGATCGCCCTCTTCGGCTACGACGGCCTGCTGTACTCGGTGGGCTTCCTCGTCGCCTGGCTGGTGGTGCTGTTCCTGGTCGCCGAACTGGTCCGCAACTGCGGCCGCTTCACCCTCGCCGACGTGGTCGCCGCCCGGATGAGCGAGCGGCCCGTGCGGATCGCGGCCGGTACCTCCTCGGTCGTCGTCTCGGTGCTCTACCTCGTCGCGCAGATGGTCGGCGCGGGCAGCCTGGTCGGTCTGCTGCTCGGCAACTCCAGCGCCGCGGCCCGCACGCTGACCGTGATCGGGGTCGGCGCGCTGATGGTGGTCTACGTGTCCTTCGGCGGGATGCGGGCCACCACCTGGATCCAGATCGTCAAAGCCGTGCTGCTGATGGGAGGGGCGATCACCCTGACCGTGCTCGTCCTGCTCCGCTTCCACGGGAACTTCGACCAGCTGCTCACCAGCGCCGCCGACCGAAGCGGGCACGGGGCGCGCTTCCTCGGTCCGGGCCTGAAGTACGGCGGCGACTGGACCGCCCGCATCGACTTCATGAGCCTCGGCCTCGCGCTGGTCCTCGGGACCGCCGGGCTGCCGCACATCCTGTCGCGGTTCTACACCGTGCCCACCGCGCGGGCGGCCCGCCGGTCGGTGGTCTGGGCGATCGGGCTCATCGGCGGCTTCTACCTGATGACCATCGTGCTCGGCTTCGGAGCCGCCGCGCTGGTGGGACCCGACGCGGTGCGGGCCTCCAACGCCTCCGGGAACACGGCGGTGCCGCTGCTGGCCGCCTTCCTCGGCGGGGGCGCCGGTTCCACCGGGGGCGCGGTGCTCTTCGCCTTCGTGGCGGCCATCGCCTTCGCGACCATCCTCGCCGTGGTCGCCGGGATCACCCTGGCCTCATCGGCGTCCGTCGCGCACGACCTGTACGCCTCCCTGAAGCGCCGGCACGCCCGGCAGCGCAGCGAGGTGTCCGTGGCCCGGGCCGCCGCCGTCGGGATCGGGGCGGTGGCGATCGCCCTCGGACTGCTCGCCCAGGACCTGAACGTGGCCTTCCTGGTGGGGCTGGCCTTCGCGGTGGCCGCGTCGGCCAACCTGCCGGTGCTGCTGTACTCGCTCTTCTGGCGCGGGTTCACCACGCGGGGGGCCGTCTGGTCGGTGTACGGCGGGCTGGTACCGGCCGTACTGCTGGTCCTGGTCTCGCCGGTGGTGTCCGGCAGCCCGGAGTCGCTCTTCCCGGGGGTGGACTTCCAGCTCTTCCCGCTCCAGAACCCCGGGATCGTCTCGATCCCGCTGGGCTTCCTGGCGGGCTGGCTGGGCACGGCGACGTCGGGCGAGGAGCCCGACGAGCGGCGGCACGCGGAGACCGAGGTCCGTTCCCTGACGGGAGCCGGGGCGGTCTGAGCGGGGAGGCCGGCTCCGGGCGGTCCGAGCCGCCACATCGGCTCCGGGCGGTCCGCTCCGGGCGGTTGGCTTCGGGCGCGGGCGGTCTGCCGCGGGGACTCAGGCGCCCTCCGAGGGGAGCCATGTGTAGCGGTGCTCGGGGCGGCCGGTCTCGCCGTAGCGCAGGGCCAGGGTGACCCGGCCGGCGCGGTCGAGGAGCTTCAGGTACCGCTGGGCGGTCTGGCGGCTGATGCCCGCGCGGTCGGCGATCTGCTGGGTGGACAGCGGGCCGTCGGCGGAGCGGAGCACCCGCCGGACCAGGTCCGCGGTGGTGGGGGAGTGGCCCTTGGGGAGTTCGTTGGGGGATCCGGCGGCGGCGAGGGCGCCGAAGATCCGGTCAACCTCGTCCTGTTCGGCCTCGCCCCCGGTCTCCAGGGTGCGGCGCAGGGCCCCGTACGCCTCCAGCCGGCTGCGGAGGCCCGCGAAGGTGAAGGGCTTGACCAGGTACTGGAGCGCGCCGAGGCGCATTGCGGCCTGCACGGTCGCCAGGTCCCGGGCGGCGGTGACCATGATCACGTCGGTGCCCTGGCCGCGTTGACGCAGGCGGCGCACCAGGTCGAGGCCGTTCTCGTCCGGCAGGTAGTGGTCGAGCAGGATCAGGTCCACCCGGTGGGCGGCGAGGAAGGTGAGGGCCTCGGCGGCGCAGTGGGCCTGCGCGGCCACGCGGAAGCCGGGCACCTTCGCCACGTAAGCCGCGTTGATGCGGGCGACGCGCACGTCGTCGTCGACGACCAGTACGTCCAGGACACCGCCGGCGGTCCCGGTCACCGCAGGGCCTCCGGGAGGACGACGGAGAACTCGGCCCCGCCGTCCGCCGCCGCGCCGGCCCGGGCGCTGCCGCCCTGCCGCTCCGCGAGGCGGCGTACGAGGGCGAGGCCGAGCCCGCGCTCGCGGTGGGCCCTGGGCTGCTTGGTCGACCAGCCCTCGGTGAAGATCTCCTCGCGGCGTGCGGCGGGGACGCCGGGTCCGCTGTCGCGCACCCGCAGCACGGCGGAGCGGCCTTCGGCGCGCAGCTCCACCTCGACCAGCGGCTCCGCCGAGCCGGCGGCGGCGTCCAGGGCGTTGTCGACGAGGTTGCCGACGATGGTGACGAGGCCGCCCGGATCGACCAGCCGGTCGGGGAGGAGGGTGGCCGCGGCCAGCCGCAGAAGGACGCCGCGCTCCGCCGCCACGGTCGCCTTGCCCACCAGGAGGGCGGCCAGCAGCGGGTCGTGCACCTTCTCGGTGACCTGTTCGGCGGTGGTCCGGTGCACCCCGGCGACCTCGGTGACGAACTCCACCGCCTCCTCGTGCAGGCCCAGCTCCAGCAGGCCGAGGAGGGTGTGGAGCCGGTTCGCGTGCTCGTGGTCCTGGGCGCGCAGGGCGTCGATCAGGCCCCGGGTGGAGTCGAGCTCGCGGCCGAGGTGTTCCAGCTCGGTGCGGTCGCGCAGCGTGGCGACGGCGCCGCCGTCCTCGGTGGGCATCCGGTTGGCGACCAGGACCCGCGGGCCCTGGACGGTCAGCAGGTCCCGGCCGGTGACCCGGCCGGAGAGGACGTCGGCGGTGCGGCCCGTGCCGAGTACGTCGTCCAGTGGGCGTCCGGCCAAGGAGGCGGCGGAGTCCGGGGCGAGGCCCAGCAGGCGGGCGGCCTCGTCGTTGACCAGCCGGACCCGGCCGTGCCGGTCGAGGGCGATCACGCCCTCGCGGATGGAGCGCAGCATCGCCTCGCGCTCCGCGAGGAGGCCGGCGATGTCGGAGAAGGCCAGGTCCCGGGTCTGCCGCTGGATCCTGCGGGACAGCAGGTAGGCGGCGATGGCGCCCGCCGCCAGGGCGCCACCGGCGTAGGCGAGCAGGCCGGGGATGACTCCGAGCAGCCGGTCGCGGACGCTGTCGTAGGCGATGCCGACCGAGACGGCGCCGACGATCTCGCCGTCCGCGGCGACGAGCGGCACCTTGCCGCGGGCGGAACGGCCCAGGGTGCCGTCGTCGATCTCCATCACCTCGCGGCCCGCCAGCGCGTCGGCGGGGTCGGTGGAGACGGGCAGCCCGATGCGCTCGGCGCTGGGGTGCGAGCGCCGGATGCCGTCCAGGCCCAGGACGACGACGTATTCGGCGCCGGTCGCCCGGCGGATCCGTTCGGCGGAGGCCTGCACCGGGCCGTCCGCCGAGGCCCCGGAGCCGAGGAGGTCGGCGGCCAGTGACGGGTCGGCCGCGGCGCTCTGCGCGATGGCCAGCGCGCGCCGCATGGCCTGGTCGTCGAGCTGCGCGCTGAGCGGGGCCAGGAACAGCCCCGTGGCCAGCACGACGACCCCGCCGGCGATGGCCAGCTGGGTCAGCAGGATCTGGGAGACCGCCCGCCTGGGCAGCCCGATGCGCCTAGCGCTCAGGAGGTGGAACCGCATGAGGAGCAACGGTAGGTCGGCTCGCGCGTAAGCGGAATTTCCATGGTGCACGCAAATCGCTTGCGTGATTTGCGCCCAGCTTGCGCAAGAGATGAAGCCATGAAAGTGCGGTCAGAGCAGTAGACGAGTCAGCAAAGCTCTGCAACTCTCGCACCGCACGACGCAAATTTCTATCTCACCTGGTTCAGAAAACTCATGCCCGAGGGACGAGGACATATGAGAAGGCTCCATTGGAGATGGCGCGCCCTGGCCGCCGTCATCAGCACGGCCCTGTTGATGACGGGCTGGCCCGCCCTGACCGCCGCAGCCGCCGGTGGTCCGAGCATCGCCGCGGGCGGACCCGCGGCCGCGAGCAGTACCAATGGCGCGTACACCGCCGCCAACGTCACCGACGGCAACCAGTCGACGTACTGGGAGAGCGCGGGCGGCGCCCTCCCGCAGTGGGTGCAGACCGATCTGGGCGCCACCACCCGCGTCGACCAGGTGGTGCTCAAACTGCCCGCCGCCTGGGAGAGCCGCAGCCAGACCCTGTCCGTCCAGGGCAGCGCCGACGGCACCAGCTTCAGCATCCTGGTCAACTCGGCCTCCTACACCTTCGGCCAGGGCAGCGGCAACACGGTGACCGTCACCTTCCCCGCCACCCAGACCCGCTACGTGCGGATCAACATCACCGCCAACACGGGCTGGCAGGCCGCGCAGATCTCCGAGCTGGAAGTCCGCGCGCCCGGTGACTCCTCCGCCAACCTGGCCCTGGGCAAGACCCTGACCGCCAGCAGCAACACCCAGGCCTACGTGCCGGCCAACGCCAACGACGGCAACACCGCCAGCTACTGGGAGAGCGTCAACAACGCCCTGCCCCAGTGGATCCAGGCCGACCTCGGCTCCTCCGTCCGCGTCGACCGCGTGGTCCTGCGGCTGCCCGAGGGCTGGGGCGCCCGCACCCAGACCCTGAAGATCCAGGGCAGCGCCAACGGTTCGGACTTCACCGACCTCACCGCCTCCAAGGCCTACGACTTTGCACCGGCCGGCGGCAACGCGGTGTCCGTCACCTTCGACGCCGCGACGACCCGGTACCTGCGCGTGCTGATCTCGCTCAACTCCGTCCAGCCCGGCGGCCAGCTCTCCGAGCTGGAGATCTACGGTCCGCAGACCGGGGACACCCTGGCCCCCTCGGCTCCGTCCGGTCTGGCCCTGAGCGAGCCCGCCACCGGCCAGGTCAAGCTCACCTGGCAGGCCTCCACCGACAACGTCGGCGTCACCGGCTACGAGGTGTACGCCAACAACCACCTGCGCACCAGCGTCGCGGGCGGCGTGACCACCTTCACCGACACCCAGCCGGGCAGTGCCACCGTCACCTACTTCGTGCGGGCCAAGGACGCCGCGGGCAACCGCTCCGGCGACAGCAACTCCGTCACCCGCAACGGCGCCGGGGGCGGCGGCTCGAACCTGGCCGTCGGCAAGCCGATCGCCGGCTCCTCCGTGATCCACACCTTCGCCGCGGAGAACGCCAACGACAACAGCACGGCCACCTACTGGGAGGGCGCGGCCGGCGCCTACCCCAGCACCCTCACGGTCAAGCTCGGCGCCAACGCCGACACCGACCGCGTCGTCCTCAAGCTCAACCCGGACAGCTCCTGGGGCGCCCGCACCCAGAACATCCAGGTCCTCGGCCGCGAGCAGAGCGCCCAGGCCGTCACCAGCCTGGTCGCCGCCAGGGACTACGCGTTCAGCCCGGCGTCCGGGAACACCGTCACCATCCCGCTGACCGCCCGCGTAGCGGACGTCCAGCTGCGGTTCACCTCCAACACCGGCTCCTCCAACGGGCAGATCGCGGAGTTCCAGGTCATCGGCGTGCCGGCACCCAACCCCGACCTGGTGGTCACCGCGCTGAGCGCGGCCCCGGCCGCCCCGGTCGAGTCGGACGCCGTCACCCTGTCCGCGACCGTCAAGAACGCCGGCCCGGCTCCGGCCGCGGCCACCGCCGTCACCGTCCAGCTCGGCGGCACGAAGGCCGGTACCGCCGCCGTGCCGGCGCTCGCCGCGGGTGCCTCGGCCACCGTCACCGCCGCCATCGGCCCGCGCGACGCCGGTACGTACCCGCTGAGCGCGATCGTCGACGAGGCGAACGCGGTCGTCGAGCAGAACGACACGAACAACACCTTCACCGGATCGCCGCTGGTGGTCCGCCCCGTCGACAGCTCCGACCTCGTCGCGTCGGCCGTGACCTGGTCGCCGAGCGCCCCGTCCGCGGGCCAGCCGGTGAACTTCGCCGTCACCGTCCGCAACCAGGGCGCCGTCGCGGCCGCCGCCGGAACGCACGAGATCACCCTCACCCTGCTGGACGCGGGCGGCGCCACCGTGCGTACGCTCACAGGCTCCTTCAGCGGCGCCCTCGCCGCCGGCGCCTCCACCGCCCCGATCGCGCTCGGCAGCTGGCCGGCCGCCAATGGCAAGTACACCGTCAGGACGGTCCTTGCCGCGGACGCCAACGAGCTGCCGGTCAAGCGCGGCAACAACACCTCCACCAAACCGTTCTTCGTGGGCCGCGGGGCGAACATGCCCTTCGACATGTACGAGGCCGAGGACGGCGTCGTCGGCGGCGGCGCCGGGGTGGTCGGCCCCAACCGGACCATCGGCGACATCGCGGGCGAGGCCTCGGGCCGCAAGGCGGTCAGCCTCGACGCGACCGGCGAGTACGTGGAGTTCACCACTCGGGCCGCCACGAACACCCTGGTCACGCGGTTCTCCATCCCGGACGCACCGGGCGGCGGGGGCATCGACTCCACGATCAGCGTCTACGTCAACGGCGTCTTCAAGAAGGCCCTGCCGCTGACCTCCAAGTACGCGTGGCTGTACGGGGCCGAGGCCTCCCCGGGCGACTCGCCCGGCTCCGGCGCCCCCCGCCACATCTACGACGAGGCCAACATCCTGCTGGGCGAGACCGTCCCGCAGGGCAGCCGGATACGCCTCCAGAAGGACGCGTCCAACACCTCCGTCTACGCGATCGACTTCGTGAGCCTGGAGCAGGCCACCGCGCTCCCCAACCCGGACCCGGCGACCTACGCCGTGCCCGCCGGCCTGACCCACCAAGACGTGCAGAACGCCCTGGACAGGGTTCGGATGGACACCACCGGCAAGCTCGTCGGCGTCTACCTGCCGCCCGGCGACTACCAGACGGCCGGCAAGTTCCAGGTGTACGGCAAGGCCGTGCAGGTGGCCGGCGCCGGGCCGTGGTTCACCCGCTTCCGCGCACCCTCGACCCAGGACAACACCGACATCGGCTGGCGCGCGGAGGGCACCGCGAAGGGCTCGTCCTTCACGGGCTTCGCCTACTTCGGCAACTACACGTCGCGCATCGACGGCCCCGGCAAGGTCTTCGACTTCGCCAACGTCTCCGACATCACCATCGACAACATCTGGAACGAGCACATGGTGTGCCTGTACTGGGGCGCCAACACCGACCGGATCACCATCAAGAACTCCCGGATCCGCAACATGTTCGCCGACGGCATCAACATGACCAACGGCAGCACGGACAACCTCGTGACCAACAACGAGGCGCGGGCCACCGGGGACGACAGCTTCGCGCTGTTCTCCGCGATCGACGCGGGTGGCGCGGACATGAAGAACAACGTCTACGAGAACCTGACCACGATCCTGACCTGGCGCGCTGCGGGCGTCGCCGTCTACGGCGGCTTCAACAACACCTTCCGCAACATCCACATCGCCGACACCCTCGTCTACTCGGGCATCACCATCAGCTCGCTGGACTTCGGGTATCCGATGAACGGGTTCGGGACCGATCCGACGACCTTCGAGAACATCTCGATCGTCCGGTCCGGCGGTCACTTCTGGGGCGCGCAGACCTTCCCGGGGATCTGGGTCTTCTCGGCCTCCAAGGTCTTCCAGGGCATCCGGATCAACAACGTCGACATCGTCGACCCGACGTACAGCGGGATCATGTTCCAGACGCAGTACGTGGGAGGGCAGCCCGTCAACCCGATCAAGGACACCATCCTGAGGGACATCACCATCACCGGCGCGAAGAAGAGCGGTGACGCCTTCGACGCCAAGTCGGGCTTCGGCCTCTGGGCGAACGAGATGCCCGAGGCGGGGCAGGGTCCCGCGGTCGGCGAGGTCACCTTCCACAACCTGAAGATGAACGACAACGCGGTGGACGTGCGGAACACGACGTCCACGTTCAGGATCAACCAGCTGCCGTAGTCGTGCGCGGGCGGGGCGCCCTTCCGGGGGTGCCCCGCTCCCGTCGCTCCCACCAGTTCAGTCACGCCCACTTGGGCTCCACCGGCGTCCGCGGCCCCAGCGCGCGGCCCCTTCCGGGCCGCGCTCGCGTGCGTCAAACTGGTTGTAATCGAACCGCAAGGAACTTGCATTCCTTGCGCTACTCTTGCGCTCATGACGCGACGACTTGCTCAAGTGGCCAAGAAGGTGGGAGTCAGCGAGGCAACGGTCAGCCGGGTGCTCAACGGCAAGCCGGGCGTTTCGGAGGCGACCCGACAGTCCGTGCTCACGGCCCTCGACGTCCTCGGCTACGAGCGCCCCACCCAGCTGCGCGGCGAGCGGGCCCGACTGGTCGGGCTGGTCCTGCCCGAGCTGCAGAACCCCATCTTCCCGGCCTTCGCCGAGGTCATCGGCGGCGCCCTGGCCCAGCAGGGCCTGACGCCGGTGCTGTGCACCCAGACCACCGGCGGGGTGTCCGAGGCCGACTACGTCGAGCTGCTGCTCCAGCAGCAGGTGTCCGGCGTCGTCTTCGCCGGAGGCCTCTTCGCGCAGGCCGACGCCCCGCACGAGCACTACCGGCTGCTCTCGGAGCGCAAGGTTCCGGTGGTGCTGATCAACGCATCCATCGACGACCTCGGGTTCCCGTGCGTGGCCTGCGACGACGCGGTCGCGGTCGAGCAGGCCTGGCGCCACCTGGCCTCCCTCGGGCACGAGCGGATCGGTCTGGTGCTGGGGCCCCCCGACCACATACCCTCGCTGCGCAAGCTGGTCGCCGCCCAGGCGGTGGTCGCCGCCGCCGGCGCCGAGCTGCCGGCCGCCCACGTGGAGCGGACGCTGTTCTCGCTTGAGGGGGGCCACGCGGCCGCCTCCCGGCTGCTGGACCGCGGGGTCACCGGCATCATCTGCGCCAGCGACCCGTTGGCCCTGGGGGCCGTACGGGCCGCCCGCCGCCGGGGGATGGACGTGCCCCGGGAGGTCTCCGTGGTGGGGTACGACGACTCCGCGTTCATGAACTGCACCGAGCCGCCCCTGACCACCGTCCGGCAGCCCATCGAGGCCATGGGCCGGGCCGCGGTCGAACTGCTCACCGCGCAGATCCAAGGGGCCGCCGTGCAGCCCGGAGAGCTCCTCTTCGAGCCGGAGCTGGTGGTCCGCGGCTCCACGGCGCAGGCTCCGCGCCGGTAGGGCGCGCAGGGCCCGTACGGCCCGCAGGCGAAGCGACCAGGGCTTCGGAACGTCCATCGGACGGTCCGAAGCCCTTTTTGCGTCCGGCGTCCGACGCTCGTCTGTCAATGACTTACCAAATCTGCGTGAGATATTGCGTTCATCTGTAGGGGGTGGTTGAGTGTGCCGTGCTCGCCCCCACGCCTCCTGCCCGATGCTCGAAGGGGTCCACCGATGAGAACCAACGTCCGCCGCAACATCGCGGCCGCCCTCGCCTCCACGCTCGCCGTCACCGCCCTCGCGGCCTGCGGTACGAGCAGCAGCGGCGACGACAAGCCCCAGGCCGGCGGGAGTTCGGCCGACGCCACCACCCCGCTCGACCCGAAGGCCAAGGTCACCATCTCCATCGACTGCATGCCGCCCGCGGCCAAGGCGGCCGAGCTCAAGCAGTGGAAGGAGGACGTGGCGGAGTTCAACAAGACCTACCCGAACGTCACCATCGAAGGCCGCTCCACCCCGGGTCAGTGCCTGGAGCCCCCGCGCTTCACCGCGATGCTCAAGGCCAAGTCGCAGCCGGACGTCTTCTACGCCTACTTCACCGACCTCCAGCAGGTGCTCGACAACGACGGGGCGCAGGACATCGCCGCGTACGTCACCCCCGCTTCGGTCCCCGCGCTCGGTGACATCGACAAGAACGTGATGGACGTCCTCAAGCGCGACGGCAAGCTCTACGGCGTCCCCACCAGCAACTACACGATGGGCCTGCTGGTCAACCGGGGGCTCTTCCAGCGGGCGGGCCTCGACCCCGACAACCCGCCCCGCACCTGGGAGGAGGTCCGGGCGGCCGCCAAGAAGATCGCGGCCCTCGGCAACGGCGTCGCCGGCTTCGGCGAGTACAGCGTCGAGAACACCGGCGGCTGGCACTACACGGCCACCATGTACGGCCTCGGCGGCGACGTCGTGGGCGCCGACGGCAAGGCGGCCTTCAACAACCCCACCGGCCGACGGATCGTCGACAACCTCCGCGCCATGCGCTGGGAGGACGACAGCATGGGCAAGACCCAGCTGCTCAAGTGGGGCGACCTGCAGAAGCAGATGGCCTCGGACAAGCTCGGCATGTTCCTCGCCGCACCCGACGACATCACGTACATGGTCCAGCAGCTCGGCGCCAAGTACGACAACTTCGGCATGGGCCCCATCCCCGGCGGCGCGGCCACCCTGGCCGGCGGCAACGGCTACATGATCAAGAAGGGCAGCTCGCCCGACAAGGTCAAGGCCGCCATCGCGTGGCTGAACTTCAAGACCCTCACGATCGGCAAGGGCCAGTTCCAGTACGACCGGAGCAAGGCCGACGGCCTGCCCGTCGGTCTGCCCCAGCCCGCCTTCTTCACCGGCGCGGGCAAGATCAAGGACGACGAGCTGAAGGCGGCGAGCGCCACCATGCCGGTCGCCAACTTCAAGCCCTTCCTGGACAACCCGGTGCCCGGCAAGGCGGAACCGGTGAAGGCGCAAGAGGTCTACAAGGTCCTCGACAAGGTGATGTCGGGCGTCCTCACCAACAAGGACGCCGACCCCGCCCAGCTCCTCGGCGACGCGGAGAAGGCGGTCAACCAGGTGCTGGGGAACCAGTAGCGGCCCGGGTGGGTCCGGCGGTGAGCCTCCCCGCCCCCCGGCCCCACCCGCCCCACTTCCCCCCCCAGACGGCGACGATCCACCAAGGAGCGAGCGGCGATGTCGGCCCCCACCCTGCCCCGGGACTCCCGCGCGGAGTTCCTGCGGGCCTTCAAGCGCAACCTCACGGCCCACGGCTTCCTGATCGGCGCCGTCCTCTGCTTCTCCTTCTTCTCCTGGTACCCGATGGTCCGGGAGTTCCTGCTGGCCTTCCAGAAGACCGAGGGCGGTGCCACCCGCTGGGTCGGCTGGGACAACTTCCGCTACGTCTTCGCGGACCCGAACGTCTGGCAGGCCTGGCGCAACACCCTGCTCTTCACCGGGCTTGCCCTGCTCTTCGGGTTCCTAATCCCCTTCGTGGTCTCCCTCGTGCTGAACGAGTTCCGTCACGCGCAGGGCTACCTGCGGCTGCTCGTCTACCTGCCGGTGATGATGCCGCCGGTGGCCTCGATCCTGCTCTTCAAGTACTTCTACGACCCCGGCTACGGCCTCTTCAACCGGGCGCTGGAGTTCCTGCACCTCCCGCCGCAGGACTGGCTCCAGTCCACCGACACCGCGATGCTCTCGGTCGTCATCGCCTCGACCTGGATGAACATGGGCGGCGCGACCCTGATCTACCTGGCCGCCCTCCAGGGCGTCCCGGGCGAGCTGTACGAGGCCGCCGAGCTCGACGGGGCCGGTCTGCTGCGCAAGATCTGGCACGTCACGATCCCGCAGACCAAGCTCATCCTCTCGCTCATGCTGCTGATGCAGATCATCGCGACGATGCAGGTCTTCGTCGAACCCTTCCTGCTGACCGGCGGCGCCGGCCCGGAAGGCTCGACCACCACCGTCGTCATCCTCATCTACCAGTACGCCTTCAGCTTCAACCAGTACGGCGGCGCCGCGGCCCTGGGCCTGTGCCTGCTCGTCCTGCTCGCGGGCTTCTCCGCCCTGAACGTCCGCCTCAGCCGCGACAACGAGAACTGACCAGGAACCCGCCGGGGAGTACTTCACATGGCAGAGCGCACGCTGATATCACCGGCCCAACTCGGCCGCACCCGGGGCAAGATCCTCTACTGGACCGTCCTCGTCCTGGTCGTGGCCGGCTTCACCCTCGTCTTCCTCGGGCCCCTCTACTGGATGGTCGCGGGCGGTCTCAAGAGCACCGAGGAGTTCGTCCAGGTCCCGCCGACGCTGGTGCCCGACTCCCTGCACACCGCCAACTACGAAGCCGCCTGGAAGGTGATGGACCTCGCCAAGCTGCTGTTCAACACCCTCTATTACGCCTTCGGCGCCCTCGCCTTCCAGCTCGTCCTCGACGTGGCCGCCGCCTACTCGCTGTCCCGGCTGCGGCCCGTCTTCGGCAAGGCCGTGCTCGGCATGATGCTGGCGACCCTGATGATCCCGGCGACCGTCCTCGTCGTACCGCAGTACCTCACGGTCCTGGACATGCCGATCATCGAGCGGAACCTGCTCAACACGCCCTGGGTGATCTGGCTGCCGTCCGTCACCAACGCCTTCAGCATCTTCCTGCTGAAGCGGTTCTTCGACTCCATCCCGCAGGAGATCCTCGACGCCGCCGCCATCGACGGGGCGAGCGCCCTGCGCATCCTGCGCTCCATCGTCCTGCCGATGTCGCGACCCATCCTCGGGGTCGTGTCGATCTTCGCGATCGTCGGCGTCTGGAAGGACTTCCTCTGGCCCATGCTGACCCTTCCGGACCCCGCCCTGCAAACGCTCAACGTCGGCATCTACTCGCTGGCCTCGGGCGTCCCCGAGAACCACCTCATCGCCGCGCTCGCGATGGCCTCGGCGCCCACGCTCGTCATCTTCCTGATCTTCCAGCGCAACATCATGAGCGGCCTGACGGCGGGCTCCCTCAAGGGCTGACCACCCCGAGCCCCAGCTCCGCCGCCGCGCCCGGCCGCCCCCTGCGAAAGGACCCCTCCGTGGCTGACTTTCCCCTGCCCCGACCCGCCGCCGACTGGTGGCGCACGGCCGCCATCTACCAGGTGTACGTACGCAGCTTCGCCGACGGCGACGGGGACGGCACCGGTGACCTCGCAGGCGTCCGGGCCCGCCTCCCGTACCTCGCCGACCTGGGCGTGGACGCCCTCTGGTTCACCCCCTGGTACCTCTCCCCGCTCGCCGACGGCGGCTACGACGTCGCCGACTACCGCACCATCGACCCCGCCTTCGGCACCCTGGCCGAGGCCGAGAAGCTCATCGCCGAGGCCCGCGAGCTGGGCATCCGCACCATCGTCGACATCGTCCCGAACCACGTGTCCGACCAGCACGCCTGGTTCCGGGCCGCCCTCGCCGCCGGCCCCGGCAGCCCGGAGCGGGAGCTGTTCCACTTCCGCCCCGGTCGCGGCGAGCACGGCGAACTGCCCCCCGGGGACTGGCCCTCGCAGTTCAACGGCGCCGACACCTGGACGCGGGTGCCGGACGGGGAGTGGTACCTGCACCTCTTCACCCCGCAGCAGCCCGACCTCAACTGGGACCACCCGGCCGTGCGCCGGGAGCACGAGGAGGTGCTGCGCTTCTGGTTCGAGCGCGGGGTGGCCGGCGTACGGATCGACTCCGCAGCCCTGCTCGCCAAGGATCCCGCCCTGCCCGACCTGGCGGGCCGCTCGCCGGAGCCCTGGCCGGGCGAGATCCACCCGTACATCGACCGCGACGAACTGCACCCCGTCTACCGCTCGTGGCGGGCCATCGCCGATGAGTACGGTGCGATCTTCGTCGGGGAGGTCTGGCTGCCCGACTCCGAGCGGTTCGCCCGCTACCTGCGCCCCGACGAGCTGCACACCGCGTTCAACTTCTCCTTCCTCAGCTGCCCGTGGGACGCGGAGCGGCTGCGCACCTCCATCACGGAGACCCTCGCCGAGCACGCCCCGGTCGGGGCCCCGGCCACCTGGGTGCTCTGCAACCACGACGTGACCCGTACGGTCACCCGCTACGGCCGAGCCGACACCGGCTTCGACTTCGCGGCCAAGGCCTTCGGAACCCCCACGGACCTGGAGCTCGGCACCCGTCGGGCGCGCGCCGCGGCCCTGCTGACGCTGGCCCTGCCCGGCGCCGTGTACGTCTACCAGGGCGAGGAGCTGGGGCTCCCCGAAGCCGACGTGCCGATCGGCCGCATCCAGGACCCGATGCACCTCCGGTCCGGCGGCACCGACCCCGGGCGGGACGGCTGCCGGGTGCCGCTGCCCTGGACCGCCGAGCCCTGGAGCGACCCGTGGCTGCCGCAGCCCGCGGACTGGCCGGCGTACGCGGCCGACCGGCAGGACGGCGATCCGGACTCCATGCTCTCCCTCTACCGCACCGCCCTCGGGCTGCGCCGCGCGGCGGCCGGCTTCGGCGGGGGCGGGCTGGAGTGGCTGCACGCGGCGCCCGGGGTGCTGGCGTTCGCCCGCCCCGACGGGCTGCTCTGCGTGGCCAACCTGTCCGGGGAGCCGGTCCCGCTGCCGGCCCACACGAGCCTCCTGCTGGGCAGCTCCGCCCATGACGACACGGGGCTGCTCCCGCAGGACACGGCGGTCTGGCTGCGGACCTGACGCCGCAGCCGGACCGCCGGCACCACCGCCCGCGCGGCCGGGTGTACCGGGTGCCGAAGAAACCGCGGGGGCCCTGAGCCGCGGGGCCCCGCGGGCTTCCGGCGGACCCGCGGGGCCGGCGGGCGCGGGCCGGGGGGCCCGCGCCCGTCAGGGCATCGGCTGCGGCGGGCGCGGACCCTGGTACTGGCCGCTGGGCCGCATGCGCAGCGGCCGCTCCTCGTACTCCTCCAGCGCGTGTGCGATCCAGCCCGCCGTGCGCGCCACCGCGAACACGGTCTCCCCGGCTTCCGCACGCATCCCGTACGACACCGTCAGGACGGCCAGCGCCAGGTCCACGTTGGCGTACAGCCCGGGCCTGCGGGCGGCGGTCGTGGCCACCACCTCCCGGGCGGCCGCCAGCGCGGGCCCCGCCTGCGGCAGCGCCGCCAGGCGGGCGAACAGGGCGCCGGCCCGGGGGTCCTCGCCCCGGTACAGCCGGTGCCCGAGCCCCGGAACGCGCCGTCCCGCCCGCAGGTGGTCGGCGACGACGGGCGCAGCGCCGCCCCGTTCCAGCGCCTCGGCCAGCATCCCGTGCGCGAGCCGCCCAGCCGCACCGTGCAGCGGCCCTTCCAGGACGCCGAGTCCGGCCGACACCACCGCGTACGGATGGGCCCGCGCCGACGCGGCCACCCGTACGGCCAGGGTCGACGCGGCCAGGTCGTGGTCGATCAGCAGCCCGAGCGCCAGGTCGAGCACGGCCAGCGCGTCCGGGTCGGGCTCCCGCTCCGTCAGCCGCGGCCACAACTGCCGGGCCGTGCGGCCGTCCCCGGCCCACTGCGCCCGCCCGAGCACCGGCAGGGCTCCGACCAGCGTCGGAATCAGGCAGCGCGCGGAGCCCAGTACGGCCTCGGGGGAGAGGTCGAAGCGCAGCGGGTCCGTGACAGCTGCGGCGGCCGTCGCCACCCGCAGCCGGTCGACCGGCCCGCTGTGCCCGGGCAGCGCGGCCACCGCCCGCCGGGCGGCGGCCAGGGTGTCGGGCGGAGCGGTGAACCGGGCCCCGCGGGGCAGGGCTCCGGTCCAGAGCCATTCGGCGACCTCTTCGCAGGGGTGCGCCGAGGCCAGCTCGACCGCGTCGACGCCCCGGTAGTAGTACCGGTCGTCCTCGATGAGGGTCAGCGAGGTCCGGACGGAGAGTTCCCCCGCCGGGACCGCCGCCTCGCGCCTGCTGCGCCGGGCGAGGGCCTCCACCTCGTGCGCGTCGAAGGTGCTGCCGCGGCCCACCGCGTCCCGCCGGCTCGTGAGCTGGCCGCGGCTGACGTACGCGTACACGGTCGCGGGCTTCACCCCGAGCAGCTCCGCGGCCTGCCGGGTGGTGAGCCGTTGCGCTTCGTCCATGCACGGCACTCTATACACATTGATTCAATCAATATTGACAATGATTGTGTCAATCATCGATGGTCGATCCATGAACACCACCGTCGAAGTACCCCGCGGTCTCGCGGGAGTCGTGGTCACCGAGACCGAAATCGGTGACGTCCGGGGCCGCGAGGGCTTCTACCACTACCGTCAGTACTCGGCCGTCGAGCTCGCCGGCAGCCGGGCCTTCGAGGACGTCTGGCACCTCATGTTCCGCGGCACGCTCCCGTCGGACGCGGCCGAGCGGGCCGCCTTCGCCGCCGAGATCGCCCCGCTGCGCAGGCTGCCCGCCGCGGTCCGGGACGCCCTGCCGGGACTCGCCCGGGCCACCGCCCTCTCCGGCCCCCTCGCCGGGCTGCGGACGGCCCTCTCGCTGCTGGGCGCCTCCGCGGGCTTCCGCCCCGTCTACGACCTCGACCCCGGCCGCCGGGCCGCCGAGGCGCTGGCCGCCTGCGCCGCCGTACCGACCCTGCTCACCGCCCTGCACCGGCTGGGGCAGGGGCAGGAGCCGGTCGAGCCGCGCGACGACCTCCCGTACGCCGCCAACTACCTCTACATGCTGACCGGCAGCGAACCCGATCCGGTCAGGGCCCGCGCGGTCGAGCAGTACCTCATCTCCACCATCGACCACGGGTTCAACGCCTCGACCTTCACCGCCCGCGTCATCGCCTCCACCGGCGCCGACGTCGCGGCCTGCCTGACCGGGGCCGTCGGGGCCCTCTCCGGACCGCTGCACGGCGGCGCCCCGAGCCGGGCCCTGGACACCCTGGACGCCATCGGCACCGTCGAGCGCATCGAGCCGTGGATCCGCGAGCGGGTGCTCGCCGGCGACCGGATCATGGGCTTCGGGCATCCCGTCTACCGCACCGAGGACCCGCGCTCGCGCATGCTCCGCGACATCGCCCTGGGCTTCGGCGGCCCGCTCGTGGACTTCGCGGTCGAGGTCGAGCGCCAGGTCGAGCGGATCCTCGCCGAGCTCAAGCCCGGCCGCGAACTGCACACCAACGTGGAGTTCTACGCGGGCGTGGTCATGGAGCTGTGCGGGCTGCCGCGCGCCATGTTCACCCCGACCTTCTGTGCGGCCCGCGTGGTCGGCTGGAGTGCGAACATCCTCGAACAGGCCGCCGACTCGAAGATCATCCGCCCCTCGGCCCGCTACACCGGACCCCTCGCTCCGGAACCGGTCCCGGCCGCGGGCTGACTACGATCGACCGGGTGAACAGCAGGCAGCCCGTCCCCGTCGTCGTCCTCGCCGGTTTCCTCGGCTCGGGCAAGACCACCGTGCTCAACCACCTCCTCACCCACCGCGGAGGCACCCGCATCGGAGTCGTCGTCAACGACTTCGGCTCGATCGAGGTCGACGCCATGTCCGTGGCCGGCCGGCTCGGCGACTCGATGGTCTCCCTCGGCGGCGGCTGCCTGTGCTGCGCCGTCGACGGCAGCGAGCTCGACGCGTACCTGGAGAAGCTGGCGGCGCCCGCCCACCGCATCGACGTCATCGTCATCGAGGCGAGCGGGCTGGCCGAGCCCCAGGAGATGATCCGGATGCTGATGGCCAGCGAGAACCCGGACGTCCGCTACGGCGGCATGGTGCAGGTCGTGGACGCGGCGGAGTTCGACGCGACCCGGGACAAGCACCCGGAGACCGACCGGCACCTGGCGGTCGCCGACCTGGTGGTGCTCAACAAGACCGACCGGGTGGACCCCGCCGAGCGGGCCCGGATCGAGGGGGTCCTCGACACGCTCTGCGCCCCGGGCACCCCGCGGATCGGCGCCGACCACGGCCGGATCGATCCGGAGCTCCTCTTCGACCGCCGGCCGTGGACCGAGACCCGCGGACAGCTCTCCTTCGAGGACCTGCTCGCGGAGGGGGACGGCCCCGGACACGGAGCGGACCGCGAGCAGGGCCACGAGGCGGGCCACGAGGCGGGCCACGAGGCGGGCCACGCGCAGGATCCCGATCACGCCCACGGCCCCGGTTGCGGCCACGACCGGGCCGCCCACCCGCACGCGGCGTACGAGAGCCTGGAGTTCACCTCCCGCGAGGCCCTCTCCCCGCGCCGGTTCATCGACTTCCTCGACCGCCGCCCGCCCGGCCTCTACCGGATCAAGGGCTTCGTGTACTTCGGGGTCCCCGGGCACGGGGGGCGGTACGAGGTCCACGCGGTCGGCCGCTTCCTCCGCTTCGCCCCGCAGCCGTGGGGGCGGGGCGAAGCGCGCCTGAGCCAGCTGGTCCTGATCGGCTCCGGCATCGACGCCGCCGGGCTGCTCCGCGACCTGGAGGCCTGCCGCGAACCCGCCCCGCACGAGCTGGGCCCCGAGAGCATGTGGGGCGTACTGCGGTACGTGGCGCGGCAGGGGCAGGGGCAGGAGCAGTGGCTGGGGCATGAGCAGGAAGCCGACCGTACCGAGGACTGACGGCTCCCACCCGGCGGTCGGCCGCCGGCGAATCCGCTGAACGTCGTCGCCCGGCAGCCTGCCGGCGACTACGAGCCCGGCCGGTCCCACTGAACGCGGCCGGCCGGCCGGGCGGGACGAGCGGAAGCGGAGGGGGACGTGGCGTGAGCAGGCCGAGGACGCGGTGCAGGCGACGTGGCTGCGCTACGACGGCTCGACGACCCGGCCCGAGTCGGCCAAGGTCGGCCTCCCTCCGCGGCCGTGACACGGCTCAGGACGTCCGGCCGAAGCGCGGCAGTGGACGACGACCGGCGGGAGCTCAGCCTCTCGGGCAAGCGCAGGCTCGGCGGCCCGGCCCTCGTACGCCAGGCCACCACGGGTGTCCGGTCCCGCGCCGTCCTGCAACTGCGAGAGGACCACGGTGGTGCGCGGTTCAGTGCACTGGTGGGTGGCGAGTTCGTGCCGGGAGAAGGTGACCGGCTCGCCTGACGGGTCAGGTGCTGGGAGACGGTCCGGCCCACGTCGCAGCAGGGGCTGCTGAGCGGCGCGCTGCTGCCGGGCCTGCCCGGAAGGACCGGACCATGCTGCGGCGTGCGGCGTGCGGCCTGCGCGCAGAGCTCGACGGAGGGTCCCTTCCAGCCGGCGACTGGTGCTCGACCGGGAGGGCTACGAGCAGGACCCCTCTCCGCCGCTGCTCGCGACGGCGGCTGAGCTCCTGTTGCACGTGCTGCTGGCGGGCGCCTTCGGATCGCCCGTCGAACCGGTCATCAGGACCTGGGTGGCCACCGGCCGCATCCCGGTGGCCCCGCCCGCAGGCGCCGTCTCGATACCCCCGCCCACGACCTGACCTCGCGGGCGCGGACGCACCGGTCGAGCCCGCCCTGCGAAGCCCCGCTACCCTCGTCCGCTACCCCCGTCCGCCTGCGGCCACCGCTCCCCGACTGACAGTGAGGATGTACGTGAGCGTTCCCCGGCGGGGTCTGACCCACCTCCTAATGACGTTGTCAAGCCTCCGCTGTGACCGGGAGTTCGCGTTGATAGCACCGTCCGTCACGTATCAGTGCCCACAGAACGTTGACCCGTCGCCGGGCCAGCGCGAGGACGGCCTGGGTGTGCCGCTTGCCTTCGGCACGCTTGCGTTCGTAGAAACGCCGCGATGCGTCGCAGTTGCGGATGCTGATCAGCGCGGAGGTGTAGAAGACGCGTTGCAGGCCGCGGTGGTAGCGCCGTGGGCGGTGGAGGTTGCCGCTGACGTTGCCGGAGTCCCGTGGGACGGGGGCGACTCCGGCGAGGCTGGCCAGGCGGTCGGCGGTGGCGTAGCGGCTCATGTCGCCGGCGGTGGCGGCAAGGAACTCGGCGCCCAGCAGCGGGCCGATTCCGGGCATGCTGGAGATCACTTCGGCGAGTTCGTGGTCGCGAAACCGGGCCGCAATGAGCTTGTCGATCTCGGTGATCTGCTCGTTGAGGCCCATCACCTCCTTCGCCAGGGTATGGATCACCTGTGCGGTGATCTTCTCCCCAGGGACGGCGGTGTGCTGGCGCTCTGCCGCTTCCAGGGCCGCCGTGGCGAGGGCCTCGGGGCTGCGGACGTGGCGGTTGCGCAGCCAGGTCTCCAGCCGCTTGCGGCCGGTGCGGCGCAGGGCGGCCGGGGTCTGGTAGCCGGGTGTGTCCTGAACATGAATAGGAGTTGGTAGTAGGGCAGCTTCTGGAAATGATGCTGTGCGAGGGATGAAGGA
>NZ_JBHXQN010000026.1:28372-93299 GCF_042717785.1 Streptomyces sp. NPDC058619 | reverse complement strand
CCGACGGGAGGAGGTCGGCCAGCGGGTCGGGACGGACGGGATGCGGCTGCTTGAGGCTGTTTTCTCGGCCCAGGCACCGGCCGCCCTGCGGGAGGTGAAGCAGGTCCAGATCCTGCGGCGGATGTGGGTCCAGCATTTCTACCTGGTCGGAGGCGAGGTGAGGCGGCGGGACCCAAAAAACCGCCCGCCGGGCGCAAAACGCCTGGTCACGCCCTATGACCCCGAGGCGAGGGGCAGCAAGAAACGCGACATTCTGTGGGACGGCTACAAGGCGCATCTCACCGAGACCTGCGAGCCGGACACCCCGAATCTGATCACGAACGTTGCCACCACTGTCGCCACCGTCCCGGACAGCGTGATGAGCGAGGAGATTCACACCGGCCTCGCCGAGCGGGACTGCCTGCCTGGCGAGCACTGGGTTGACACCGGATATGTCAGCGCCGCCCAGATCGTGGCCGCCCGGCGTGAGCACGGCATCGAGCTGCACGGACCACTGCAAACGGTCACCGTCGCCCAGGAGAAGAAGGGCGGCGGCTACGGACAGGATGCCTTCGCCATCGACTGGGATCAGCAGCACGCCACCTGCCCGAACGGAGCCACCAGCACCCAGTGGGCCCTGCGCAGGTCCCAGGAGCAGCTTCCCGTGATCCGGGTCAGATTCTCCCCGGCCGACTGCCGGCACTGCCCCGCCTTGCGCGACTGCGTCAGCTCACCCAAGGCCGAACGCAGGGAACTCACCCTGCGCCAGCACGACGAACACCAAGCCCTCCAGCACGCCCGCGCTCTCCAGCACACCGGCGAGTGGAAGACCCGCTACAAGATCCGTGCCGGAGTCGAAGGAACCATCTCCCAAGGCGTCGGGCGCTGCGGCCTGCGCAGATCCCGCTACCGGGGCCTGGCGAAGACCAGTCTCCAACACCAGCTCACCGGCGCCGCCATCAACCTCGCCCGCATCGATGCCCACCTCACCGAAGCGCCCCGGGCTCGCACCCGCACCAGCCACTTTGCGGCACTTCGCCCCGCCGGATAGATCCGACGGGGCGAAACAACCCGGCCCGAATAAACCAACAGCGTCCGCGCGTCGCGGTCCGGGCCCCGTCCGAGAGGGCGTGCGGCCCCGTCCGAGAGGGCGTGCGAACCCGTCCGAAGGGGCGTACGGCCCCGTCCATGCGGGGCTCGGCCCCGGGCTCGGTTAGCCTGGGGCCAATATGAACCGTCTGACCACTCCTTTCGGCTCCTACGAGCTCACCCGCTTCCCCGAGGACCCGCGCGACCGGCTCTTCGCCTGGGACGCCGCCGACGAGTACCTCCTGCGCCACCTCGACTCCGGTACGGGCGAACGCGGCCCGGTGGACCTGGCCGGCGCCGGGCAGATCACCGTGCTCGGGGACCGCTGGGGGGCGCTGACCACGGCGCTCGCCGCGTACCACCCGGCGCAGATCACCGACTCCTCCCTGACCCGCTCCGCCACGGCGGCGAACCTGGACCGGGCCGGCATCGGCACGTCGAAGGCGACGGTGTCCCTGCTGACCACGCAGGACGCGCCGCCGGAGCGGATCGACGTCCTGCTGGTGCGCGTGCCGAAGAGCCTGGCGCTGCTGGAGGACCAGCTGCACCGGGTGGCCCCGCACGTGCACGCGGGGACCGTGGTCGTCGGCGCCGGCATGGTCAAGGAGATCCACACCTCCACCCTGCGGCTCTTCGAGCGAATCCTGGGCCCCACGAAGACCTCCCTCGCCGAGAAGAAGGCGCGGCTGATCTTCTGTACGCCGGGCACCCCCGGCGCCACGCGGCCGACGACCCCCGGGCCGTGGCCGCTGACGTACACGGTGGACGAGGACGGCGGCTCGGGCGCCGGGCTGACCGTCGTCAACCACGCCGGGATCTTCTGCGCGGACCGGCTCGACATCGGCACCCGCTTCTTCCTGCAGAACCTGCCGACCAACACCGACGGCGCCCGGGTCGTGGACCTCGGCTGCGGCAACGGCGTCGTCGGCACGGCGGTCCAGGTGCACGACCCGGACGCCGACGTCGTCTTCACCGACGAGTCGTACCAGGCCGTCGCCTCGGCGCAGGCCACCTACCGGGCGAACGTCCGTGAGGGCCGGCGGACCGCCGAGTTCCTCGTCGGGGACGGCGTGGCCATGCTGCCCCCGGGTTCCGTGGACCTGGTGCTGAGCAATCCGCCGTTCCACTCCCACCAGGCCACGACGGACGCGACCGCGCTGCGGATGTTCGCGCAGTCGCGGAAGGTGCTGCGCCACGGCGGCGAGCTGTGGGTGGTCGCCAACCGGCACATGGGCTACCACACGCACCTGCGGCGGCTGTTCGGCAACAGCGAAGTGGTCGCGAGCGAGCCGAAGTTCGTCGTCCTGCGAGCGGTCAAGCAGGATCGTCCGCGGGCTGTGTGAGCTGCCTGCCGGTACGTCCCGCGTGCGGCCGCCTGAGCGGCGCTCACGCCACGGCCCGCGGGTCCCGGAGCGCTCCGGGACCCGCGGGTCGCGCGTGCGCGCGGATCAGGCGTAGCGGCTGAGGTCGTGGAAGAAGTGGTCGATCCGGGTGGCGAGACCGCGCCGGGTGGCCTCGCTGAAGACGGTGGTGCCCACGGCGAGGTCGAGGACGCCGAGGCCGAACGGCGAGAAGACGACGGGCTTGTCCCGGGGGATGCCGACCTTCCCCTCAATGACGTCGTACAGGGTGCCGTCGATGAAGTCCCGGTTCCCCACGCGCTGTTCGGCCAGGTGCGGCGAGGTGTCCGCCTTCAGGCAGTGCTCCACGTCGTCGACGATGTTGGTGGACCCGAGGATGATCTCCGGGGACAGGTCGCGCAGCGAGACGTGCAGCACCACCGGGTTGTGGTCGAACCACCCGAGGTCGTGCACGTGCGGGGTGGCGGCCGTCGTCGCGAAGACGATCAGCTCCGACGACCGGACGGCCGTCTCGGCATCGGGGAGGACGGATATCTTCGCGCTCCGGCCCAGCCCGGACAGGTAGCCGCTGAAGGACTCCGCGTACTCGGCGCTGGTGTCGAAGATGTTGATCGCGTCGAACTCGAAGCCGGCCGCGGCCAGGTACTTCTCGATGTACCGGGCGATCAGGCCGGTCCCCACGAAGGTGATCGAGCGCGGCCGGTCGCGGTCGGCGTGCAGCTGAACCGCGGCGAGGGCGGCCGAGGCCGCCGTGCGGGTCGCGCTGATGATGGAGCTCTCCAGGCAGGCGAAGGGGTAGCCCGTCTCGTGGTCGTTGAGGATGAGCACCGCGGAGGCGCGCGGCAGCCCGCTCGCGATGTTGCCCGGGAAGCTGGAGATCCACTTGATCCCGTCGACCCCGAAGTCGCCGCCCAGCGCCGCCGGGAGGGCGATGATCCGGGAGTCGGGCCGGTCCGGGAACCGCAGGAAGTAGCTGGGCGGGTTGACGCTCTGCTGCTCGCCGTGGGTCAGGTAGGCGCGGCGCACGACGTCGATGACCCGCTGCGGATCCCCGTCGAGGACCTCGCTGACTGCGGCTCCGCCGATGACGGAGAACTGGGGTGTGGCGGACATGGATGCTCCAATGCGGAAGGAAACGAACGAGGTGGGAAGGAGTGGGAGGGAGGAGGGGACGGTGGTCGTGGTGGATCGGATCGGGTACGGGCGGCCCGTACGGGCCGCCCCGGTCAGGTCGCCGGAGCGGCCAGCCGGTGCAGGAACAGCGCCTCGGCGGTGGCCATGCGGGCCAGCAGGCCGGGATCGACGCTCTCGTCGGTGGAGTGGATGCGGGAGGCCGGGTCCTGCACCCCCAGGAGCAGGAACTCGGCGTCCGGGTAGAGGCCGGCCAGCGTGACGCAGACGGGGATGGATCCGCCCTGGCCGCAGCGGGCCGGCTCGGTCGCGAAGACGTCGCGCATGGAGCTCAGCATCGCGCGGTGGGCCGGGCCGTCGCTGCCCGTCTCGAACGCCTCCCACACGCCGAGGCGTTCGACCGTGACCTCGGCGCTCCGCGGAGCGGCCGCTTCGAGGTGCGCCGCGAGGGCCTCCTGCGCGCGGGCGGCCCCCGTACCGGGCGGAACCCGCAGGCTCACCAGGGCGCGCGCCCGGGCCTGTACGGCGGAGGTCGCGCCCGCGACGGCCGGGCAGTCGATGCCCACCACCGTGGCGGCGGGGCGGGCCCAGAGGAGGTCGGCCAAGGCCGCCGTACCGGGCAGCACCACGGAGGGCAGCACTTCCGCGTCGGCGCGGAACTTCTCGACGGGGTAGGGGGATCCGTCCCAGGTCTGCGACCGCTCCAGCCCGGCGACGCGGGTGTGGCCGTCCTCGTCGTAGAGGCTGTCCAGCAGCCGGACCAGCGCCGCGAGGGCGTCGGGGGCGGCGCCGCCGAAGCTGCCCGAGTGCGCGTTCGCGACGAGGGTCCGCGTGTGGACCTCCACCGTGGTCATGCCGCGCAGTGAGGTGGTGAGGGTGGGCACGTCGAGCGCGACGTTCGCGGTGTCGGCGATGACGACGACGTCCGCGGACAGCAGTTCGGGGTGGGCCTCGGCATAGCGTTCGAGGCCGCCGGTGCCCTGTTCCTCCGATCCCTCCACGATGAACTTGACGTGCACGTCGGGCAGTCGGCCGCCCACGGCCGCGAGGGCCCTGAGCGCCGTCAGGTGCATCAGGACGCTGCCCTTGCAGTCGGCGGCGCCGCGTCCGTACCAGCGCCCGCCGGCCTCGGTGAGCCGGAACGGGTCGGTGGCCCAGGCGCCCCGGTCGGCCGCCGGCTGTACGTCGTAGTGCGCGTAGAGCAGGACGACGGGGGCGCCCTGCGCTGCCGGGAGCTCCCCCCAGACGGCCTGGGTGCCGTCCGGGGTGTCCAGCAGTCCGACGTCGGTGAACCCCTGCGCGGTCATCGCGCCGGCGATCCACGCGGCGGCCGCCTCGCACTCGCCCACGAGGGCGGGGACGTCGGCGACCGACTCGAACGCGACGAGCTCGGCGAGGTCGGACCGGGTCCGCGGCATCAGGGCGTGCACCGCGTCGGCCAGGGACTGCGGGTTCATCGCGACTCCTCGTACGGGCAGTGGGCCGCCCGCGGTGGCGGGCGGGCGCGGGGTCATGCGAAGCGGACCGTGGCGGCGGCCCAGGCCCGCAGCTCGGCCTCCTCCTCGGCCGAGTCCGCGGTGAAGACGACGTGCCCGAGGCGGCACCGCAGGTCACGGGCGGCCGGTACGGGGTCACCGGGCCGCAGGTAGGTGCGCACCTCCACCACCCGGGGATGCCGTTCGAGCACGTCCAGGCCGTCGATCCGGTCGAGGACGTCGAGGCCGGGTGCGGTGAAGAAGTGCACGGCGGCGTACTTCGCCGCCGGCTGGGCGGGCGGCGTCGCCGTTTCGGGGTCGAGGCCCGTGTGCGCGGCGACCATGATGTGGCGCAGTGACACCCCGGTCGCCAGGGTGATCAGTTCGGCGATGCGGTCTCCGGCGAGGCGGGCGCCGATCTCGACCAGTACGGGGCCCTCCTCGGTGAGGCGCACCTCGGCGTGGAAGGGGCCGAGGCCGATGCCGAGTCCGGTGACGACGGCCGTGGTGTAGTCGCCGATCCGGGACCGGGCGTCGGGGCCGAGGTCCGCCTGCACCACGTGGCCGAGCTCGACGAAGTAGGGCTCGGCGCCGAGCAGTTTGCGGGTGAGGGAGACGATGGTCACCCGGTCCCCGCTGACGTATCCCTCGACGGAGTACTCGGGGCCGTCCAGGTACTGCTCCAGCAGCGCCCGGCCGTCCTCCGGCTGGTCGAAGACGAAGTCGGCGCGGTCGGCGAGCCTGCGGTACGCGGCGTGCAGCTGTTCGCGGTCGTCGACGCGGCTGACCTGGATGGAGCCGGATCCGGCGGCCGGCTTCAGCACGCAGGGGAAGCCGACCGCGGCGGCCGCGGCGTCGAGGTCCCCGGGGGCAAGGACGGGGGCGTACCGCGGTACGCGGATGCCCGCCGCCGAGAGCAGGGAGCGCATGCGGGTCTTGTCCCGGACGGCTTCGGCGGTCTCCAGGGGCAGCCCGGGGAGGCCGAGTTGGTGGGCGATGCGGGCGGCGGCGTCGACGTAGAACTCCGAGCCCGAGACGACCCCGCTCAGGGGGGTACGGGCGTGGGCCCGGGCGGCGGCCGCGGCCAGGGCGGCCGGGTCGTTGGTGTCGACGACCACGAAGGTGTCGATCTCGGCGCGGGCGGCCTCGGGGACCACGCGGTCGCCGGCGTCGTGGGAGAAGACCACGGTGGCGAGGCCGAGGTCGCGGGCGGCGCCGAGCAGGGTCAGTCCCGAGGACATCGGCTCGATGACCAGCAGCTGCTTCCGGGTCGTGGGGGCGGCGGCGGGCATGGGCGTCTCCTTGTGCGGGTCGCGCTGCGGGGCGGTGGGGTGCCGGGGGCTCACGTCACGGGCTCCGTCCGGGGCGGGGCGGCCGCGAGCGGCGAGAGGCTGATGCCGCCGAGGACGTACTGGATGGCGCCGGTGATGGTCAGTTCGCGCTGGTCCATGCGGCTCTCGTGGGCGGCGTCGACGTGCCCCTGGCGGTGCCAGAACGCGAGGTGCCAGGCGTGGTCGGCCGGGACGACGTGGTGCAGGTCGTGGGCCGGCAGGTCGGAGACGAGGACGCCGAACCGGGCGGGCGTCTGGAGGAACACCATCCTGGTGGTCCAGCGGGCCCAGGCCGCGGCGCGCCGGGCGGCCGGGGCGTCCCGTGCGGGCAGGGGCTCCAGACAGAAGCGGGCCCAGCAGCGCGAGACGTAGTCGCCGCGGCTGGCGGGGGCGCCGTCGAACGCCATCCAGGGGTGCTCGGACACGGTCTGGAACAGTGCCGCCCAGTGGAACAGCGGCAGCCAGGGCACGACGAAGGCGAGGGTGTACTCGACGCCGTCCATCCGGAAGCCCATCAGGACGAGGAAGCCCACCCAGACCGTGGAGGCGATCCGCCGGGTCCAGGTGGCGGTGATGAAGTTGGTGCGGATGCGGAAGGTGATGAACGGCAGGTGCAGCCGCGGGGAGAACGGGGTCCGGTGGAGCGTCTTGCGCAGCCGCTCCATCGGCATGCCCGGCCGGAAGCCGAGGTACATCAGGAAGCCCGCGTCGGGGTCCTTGATCGTGGTGAAGACCTTGCGGTTGTGGTGGCTGCGGATGTGGTCCTCGAAGATGTCCTCGTAGTTCGAGGTCAGGCTGACCGCGCTGGACACCACCTGGACCACTTTGTCCACGTGCTTGTTGCCGGAGACCTCTTTGTGGACGGCGTGGTGGCTCCAGGTGACCTGGAGCTTGCGCACCGCGTTGACGGTGACGAGCCAGGTGAGCGGCAGGACGGCCGCGGCGTACCAGTCGAGGAACCGGACGGCGTACACGCTGGCGAGGACGGCGGCGGCCAACTGGGCCAGCGTGAGGAACCAGTTGACCAGCGGAGGCGTGATCCAGCGGGGGGCGCGCTGTCCGGGCGCGGCCTTGCCGGAGAAGATCGTGACGAGCTGCTGGGTCCAGTCCGGGAACCGCTCGGCGTAGTCGAGGCGCAGTTGTTCCATGGAAGCCGATATGCGGGCGGGCGAGGGCGTTTCCTGCGGCACGGTGACTCCTTGCGGATCGGTGGGGCCCTGTCTCTGCCACATGGGTGCGTCAGGCCCCTTCGAGGCGTACGGTCAGCAGCCGGCCGGCCTCGTCCAGGCTCTTGACGACGTTCTCCGGCAGGCTTCCCTCGGCGATCACGTATCCCAGCCGGTCGTAGGCGTTCTGCGGGGCCCGGACCGGGCGGCCCGGCGCCGCGGTGAGGTGGACCCGCTCCACGCCCGGTACCTCGGCGGCCTCGGCCGCGCCGTCGACGGCGGCGAGCACTCCGTCGCGGTCGGCCGTCAGGAAGCGGATGCCGGCCGTCGTCTCCCGGGTCCCCTCCAGGTCGGGGGCCAGGCCGCAGGCGGCGCGGAGCTGCTGTTCCAGGAGCTCGACGCCGGTGGCCAGCCGGATCAGCTCCGGGATCATGCCTCCGGCGAGCCGGGGGTTGACCTCGACGATCAGCGGGCCCCGGTCGGACATCCGGACCTCGGTGTGCGTGGGGCCGGTCAGGACGCCCAGTGCGGTGAGGGCGGCCGTCACGGCTGCGCGCAGCGCGGTGGCGTCGTCCTCGGCGAGCGGGGCCGGGAAGACGTGCTGCCGCTCCACGAAGTGGGGTCCGCCCGAGACCGTCTTGGCGGTGATGCCTGCGCACACGGGCACGCCGTCCGTGCTGAACATCTCGACGCTGTACTCGGGCCCCTCGACGTACTCCTCGACGAGGACGGTGCGGGCCGTCGGCAGCCCGCGGACGTTGGTCTCGACGGCCAGCACCCGCTCGGTGTGTGCGTGGGCCTCGGCGTGGGACCGGCACAGGAGCACGTCGTTGGAGCCCGAGTCGTCGGCGGGCTTGACGACGCACGGCAGGCCCACCCGGTCCACCGCCGCGCCGAGTTCGGCGGTGGAGCGGACGGCGGCGAAGCGCGGCTGGACGATGCCCGCGGCCTCGAGGAGGGTGCGTACGGTGGCCTTGTTCCGGCTGTCGGCCATGGCCTGCGGGGGGTTGCCGGGCAGGCCCAGCCAGTCGGCCAGTGCGGCGACGACCGGTACGTAGAAGTCGCTGGTGGTGGTGATGCCGGCGATCTCCCGGCGGGGGAAGCGCTCGCCGACGGCGGCTCTGAGGCCGCGTTCGGTGGCGGTGTCGCAGACCACGATCTCGCAGTCGGTGTCCCGGGCGCCCGCGTACCGTTCGGGGGCGTTCGTCAGCAGGACGGGCTCCAGGCCGAGCCGGCGGGCCAGGTCGAGGGCGAGGACGCCCGTACCCGAGGTGTTGGCCTCGACGAACAGGAGCTTGCGCGGTCCGGCGGGCCGCTCGCCGAGGGCGGCGTACGACCAGGCGGTGACCTCGGTGCCCGGGCCGACCTCGGCCGGTGTGCGGGAGACGGGCTGGTCGGTCACCGCGCGGTCGGTCCAGTAGGCGTCGCTGTAGACGTTGTCGGCGTAGCGGTCGCCCCGGTCGGGGAAGATGCCGACGATCCTGGTGCCGGGGGCGGACCGGCGGGCGACGTCCTGGAGGACGCGGTAGACGGAGCCGGAGGTGTTCCCGGCGAAGATCTGCTGCTCCAGCGCCAGCGCGCGGGTCGCCTCGAACGCCTCGTGGTCGTTCAGCCAGTGGATCTCGTCGATGAGGCCGCGGTCCAGGTTCGCCGGTACGAGGCTGTTGCCGAGGCCGCCCTGGAGCCGTCCGGGGTTGTCGGGCTGGTCGAAGACGACGCTGCCCACGCAGTCGACGGCGACCACGCGCAGGTCGGGGAGGAACCGGCGCAGGGCGCGGGCGGAGCCGGACAGGGATCCCCCGCTGCCGACCGAGCCGACGAGGACGTCGAACGGGCCGAGGTCGGAGATCAGTTCCTCGGCGAGGAAGCGGTAGGCGCCCGGGTTGTCGGGGTTGCTGTACTGGCGGGGCCAGAAGGCGCCCGGCAGGTCCCGGATGAGCGTGGCGAGGCGTTCCAGCCGGGCGCTCTGCCAGCCGGCGCCCGACATGGCCTCCACGACGTGCACGGTGCAGCCCAGGGCGTGCAGCTTGGCGTGGGTGACCGGGTCGATGCGGGGGTCGGTGACGATGTGCACGGGATGCCCGAGGCGCGCGCCGACGAGGGCGACGCCGAGGGCCATGGTGCCCGAGGAGCTCTCGATGACGGGGGCGCCCTCGGCGAGCTCCCCGGTCCGGCGGGCCTGGAGGATGGTCTGCCGGGCGACGCGGTCCTTCATTCCGTACAGGTTCTGCAGTTCCAGCTTGGCGTAGACCTCGACCGGGTCGGGGAGGTCCAGCGCGAGTCTGACCAGCGGGGTGTGGCCGATGGCGTCGACGATGCTCTGGTAGGGCATGTTCACCTCCGGGGTGAGGAGTGGTCGGGGGCCGGCTGGCCGCAGGAGTGGAACACGGTGGCGCTGCCCGCGAGTTCGGTGGCGCGGGCCCGGGCCTCGGCGATCTTGCGCGCGTACTCCGGGTCGGACCGGGAGACCAGCACGCCGAGGGCGGTGCCGCTGTGCGCGACGGCGACGCCGAGGGCGTCGAGGTCCCGGGAGAGGTCGATCATCCGTTGGAGCAGGCGCTTGGGACGCAGCCGCTGGTTCATCACGGCGCTGCGGGTGGCCACGCGGCCCACCGACCGCAGGTCGCCGCTGCGCACGGCGTGGCCGATCTCCTCCAGCAGGCCGTCGTACTCGCGCCGTTCGGCCAACGAGAAGTCCTTGGGCCGCCGGTTGAACTCGATGGTGTCGACCACGCCGCCCTCCTCGACGCCGACGACGGACAGGGGGCTCAGCGCGCCGAACCGCTCCCGCAGTCGGACCTCGCGGTGGTAGAAGGCGACGACACCGGGGTACATCACGCCGTCGGTGGGTTCGATCCGGCGCAGGAAGAACTCGATGGTCCCGCAGTCCGCCGTGCGCCCGAGGGCGTCGGCGACCGCGCGGGCGGTGGCGACCAGGTCCGCGGAGGAGCTGGCCAGCCCCTTGCCCTCGGGCAGTTCTCCGCGGAGGTCGAGGTGGCCGCCGCCCGGGACGCCGTACTCGCGCAGCATGAGCTGGACGAGCCGGCGGGAGCGGTGCTTGCGCGGCGGGAACACCGAGACGTCCGTGGCGTCCGGGTCGGCCGCGAAGACGGCCGCCGCACCCCGGTCGATGGGCAGGGTCACGAGGAAGTCGAGCTGCTCGGCCGACGTGGCCCCCTGGAGCAGCTCGCCGAAGGTGCCCGGGGCCCGGCCCGTGCCGACCCGTGCCGGGTCGGCGGCCCGGACGGCCCGGACGGCCGGGGCCGTACTGTCGGCGCGGGTCATTCCGGGGCCTCCTCGCGGACCGCCGTGCCGCCGAGGCCGAGGAGGGCGTCGACGCGCCTCAGGCCGGTGTCGACGGTGCCCCGGCGCGTGGACCAGGCGGTGTCGAGGGACCGGTGCAGGGCGTCCTGGTCGTCGAGCAGGGCGCGCACCCGGTCGGGGTGGGCCGATCCGTCGGACGTCTTGCGGTACAGCTCGCCGTCCCCCTGGAAGGCCGTCGCGAGCAGTTCCTCGGGGGCCTCCAGGGTGAAGCCCTGCTCGGCCGCCGCGGTCCGCAGCAGTTCCGGTGCGCACCGGCGGGGCGGCAGGCCGGCGGCGTCGGCCGCCACGACGTAGCGGCCGGCGATGACCTGAGCCTTGCGCCAGGGCACCGACTCCCGGAGGGTCAGCTCGTTGGCGAGGGTGAATCCGCCGAGGAACTCCCGGTCGACGGCCTCGCGCATCCGCTTCCCGTCGAAGTCGAGGTTCTCGACCACCGCGGTGAACAGCCGCAGCGTGGTGCCCAGGGTGGTGAACATCGGCAGCAGGTTGGCCCCGGCCTCCTTGGACACCTCGACCATGTTGCTGAAGGGCGTGGCGCGTTGGGCGAGGAGCATGTCGAAGTAGTAGGCGCTCAGGTGCGCGGACTTGCCCCGGATCCGTTCCAGGACCGGGTAGTTCTTCTTCTGCGGCATGGCCGCCGAGATCCCGGACAGTTCGTCGGGCAGCACGATGAAGCCGTACGGGCCGCTGCCCCAGGTCATCAGGTCGCTGATGAACCGGCTCAGCGAGGAGCCGAGGAGGGACAGTTCGGCGGCGGTCTCCAGGACCCAGGCCCGCGAGGCCACGCCGGTCAGCGCGTGCGGCTGGGGGGCCGAGCACCCGAGGAGCCCGGCCATCCCGTCGCGGTCCCAGGGGAGGTCCTGTCCCGTCATGGCGCCGGAGCCGAGCGGGCAGAGGTTGATCCCGTCGTACGTGGACAGCAGCCGGCCCAGGGTGTGCAGCATCTGCTGGGAGACGGCCGCCAGGTAGAAGCCGGGGGTGATGGTCTGGGCCGCCTGGAGGTGCGTCTGCCCGACCATCGGCAGGTCGGCGGTGCGTGCGGCGAGCCGGTGGACGGCCCGGGTGAAGGTGAGGAGGGCGCGGGCTCCGTCGTGCAGCAGCCGCCGTCCGAACAGGAGTTGGGCGGTGGCCTGCATGTCGTTGCGGCTGCGGTCGACGTGCCAGGCGGTGACGGGCCGGCTCAGGCCCTGCTCGACGTACTGCTCCAGGGCGAACGCGATGTCGGACATGTTGGTCCGCGCGTCCGCGGTGATGCGGTCGCGGGTCGCCTGGTGCAGCAGCCTGCCTATCTCGGCGGCCTGGGGCTCCGTGATCAGCCCCATGCGCCGGTACTCGATCGCGAAGACCTTCTCGATCGTGGTGTACCAGGGCAGGAGGTGCTCGGCCTCGTAGCGGAACTGGGGCTCCAGCACCTCCTCGTGGAGCAGCAGGCTGGGGGTGCCGCTGATCCTGCCCGTGAGCCGGTCGGCCTCTCCCACCGGCGCCTGGTCGTGGGAAGGACTCATGTCTTCTCTCCGGTTTCTCAGGTGGGGGTCCCGTTCGGGCGGTCGGACAGGATCCCCTGCCGCCGGGCGGGGCGGCGGGCTCCGCGGAGCCCGCCGCCCCGTGCGTTCAGCTGGTGCTCTCCAGTGCGGCCAGGTCCTGGCGGACCGTCTCGGCGAGGAGTTCGGGGCGGCTGGTGTTGAGGTAGTGGCCGCCGTGGTCGGTGACGACGAGGCGGCACTGCGGCACGAACCGCTCCCAGTTGCCGACGGCCGCGGTGTGGTCGCCCATCAGCGCGTCGTCGGTGGACAGGACCACGGTGGCGGGCGCCTTGAGGGCGGCGCGGCCGGGGTCCGAGAGCGCGAGGTGGAACCCGTGGGTGGCCTCGACCGTGTCGTAGCGGAACGACCTGGCGAGGTCGGTGCGCTCGGTCGCGGACAGCCGGTGGACCTCGTCGAGTCCGGTGTTGTCCGCCATCCAGTCCATGATCTGCTGCTCGCTCATGTGCACCACCTCGTTGGCGGCGTGGTCGGCCGGGTCCGTCGACCGCAGCAGCTTCGCCACGATCAGCAGCCGGCCGACGTGGTGGCCCTGCCCCTCCAGGGTCCGGATGAGGTGCATCGCCAGCGAGGCGCCGGCGCAGTGGCCCAGGACCAGCACGGGTCGGCCGGCGGCCTCTCGGGCCACTTCGTCGGCGAGCTGCTCGGCGAGGACGTCCACGGCGACCATCGGGCGGTCGTCGCCGACCGTGCGGCCCGGCAGTTCCGTACCCATGACCCGGGCGGTGACGCCGTCGTCGGCGAGCTGCCGGGCCAGCGGTACGTAGCTGACCGCGCTGCCGCCCGCGAAGGGGATGCAGACGAGGAGGGCGTCGGTGGTGTCGAGGCGTGCCCCGGCGGCCGCGGTGAGGTCGACCAGGAGGTCGCGGCGCGCGCCGTCGCGCTGGGCGAAGCTCGCCGCGATCAGTCTCGCGGTGGGCCTGACCAGCAGGTCGCGCAGCGCGATGCGGCCCTGAGAGGAGGCCGCGACCTTCATCGCGGCGATCGAGTGGCCGCCGATCTCGAAGAAGTTGTCGGTGACCCCGATCTCGGAGGGGTCCGCGCCGAGCACGGAGGCGAACAGGTCGCGGACGAACTCCTCGTCCGGGGTGGCGGGCTGCTCGCGCGCGGCGTCGTGCCCGGTGCTCAGCGGCCGGGCGGCCAGCACCTTGCGGTCGGTCTTCCCGTTGGAGTTCAGCGGGAAGGCGTCGAGGTGCACGAGGATCTCGGGGTGCATGTAGTCCGGGATGATCTCGGCGAGCTGCCGCTTGAACTCGGTGCGGTCGGGTTCGGCCGTGCCCGTGTAGAAGGTCACCAGCCGCTTCTCGCCGACGACCTCGCGGGCCAGGGTCACCGCGGTCTCCACGCCGGGCAGCCGGTTGACCGCTCCGTCCACCTCGGAGAGCTCGATGCGGTACCCGCGGATCTTCACCTGGCCGTCGCGGCGGCCGGCGCAGTCGAGCAGCCCGCCGGGGAGCCACCGGCCGACGTCGCCGGTGCGGTACAGCAGGGCCGACCGTCCGTCGAGCGTGTTGGGCTCGAACGCCGCGGCGGTGCGCTCGGCGTCGTTGACGTATCCCAGGCCGACACCGGCGCCGGTCACGCAGATCTCGCCGTAGCTGCCGACGGGGCGCGGCCGGCCGTCGGCGCCCACGACGTGCAGGCTGGTGTTGATGATCGGCCGCCCGATCGGGACCCGGACGCCGTCGAAACCGCTGTCCATGAAGTGGTGGGTCACGTCGTCGGAGCACTCGGTCGGGCCGTAGGCGTTGATCACCGGAATCCGGTAGCTCGCGAACCAGCGCCGGGTCAGCGCGGGCGGCAGCGTCTCGCCGTTGATGATGTTGAAGCGCAGGGCCGGCAGCGGCGCGGGGCGCTGCTCGACCTCCGTGAGCAGCGCGTCGGTGTACGAGGGCACCGTCTCCAGGATGGTGATGCCGTCCTCGGCCAGCGCGGTGAGGAAGGCGGGCAGGTCCACGACGGTTTCGTGGTCGTAGATGACGGTGCGTCCGCCCACCAGCCAGACGACGAGCAGCTGCCAGACGGAGATGTCGAAGCACTGGGTGCTGAGCTGGGCGACCCGGTCCTCGGCGGTCAGCTTGAGGTCGACGACCTTGGACAGCAGGTGGTTGAGCATGCCGGAGTGGCGCACCGTGGCGCCCTTGGGGTCGCCGGTGGATCCCGAGGTGAAGATGATGTAGGCGGTGTCCGCCGGCGCCGGCCGGGCGGGGAGCGCGGCCGGGACGCCCTCGCCGGGGGCCCGGAGCGTCACCACGGTGAGTCCGTCGACGCGTGCGCGCAGGTCCGCGCCGATCCCCGGGGCGTCCCCGGCCTCGGCGACCAGGAAACGCGAGCCGCTGCGCCGCAGCACGGCGGCGATCCGCTCGGCCGGGAAGCCGCGGTCCTGGGGGAGGTAGACCGCGCCGATCTTGAGCAGGGCCAGCATCGTGAGCGACCAGTCGATGCCCCGCGGCAGCACGGTGGTGACCACGTCGCCGGGGGTCACGCCGGCCGCCAGCAGCTGCGCCGCGTACCGGTCGGAGGCGAGGTCGAGTGCGGCGTAGTCGAGCCGCTCGGCGCCGTGCTCCAGGGCGATCGCGGCCGGGGTCCGGCGGACCTGCTCGGCGAAGGCGTCGAGGAAGGTCCCGTCCGGCAGCGGGTACGCGGGGCCCTCGGACATCGACGTCAGCTGGGCCTGCTCCCGGGCGCCGATCAGCGGGGTCGCGGCCCGGTCCGCCGCCGGGTCGGCCACCAGCGCCCGCAGGGCGTCGAGGTAGTAGCCGCCGACGCGCTCGACCTGCTCGTCCTCGTAGACCGCGTGGTGGAAGTGCAGGCTCAGCAGCACCTCGTCGCTGACCGCGTCCTGGGAGAACTCGGCGCGGAAGGGGAACTCGCTCTGCACGTTGACGATCGACCGGACCAGCTCGAAGCCGTCGCGGGCGGTGAGGTCCTTGAGCACGTGGAAGTGAGTGAAGTTGAAGACGGTCTCGAACAACGTCTCGCGGCTGCCGACGGCGCGCTTGATCTCGGCCATCGGGAACCGCCGGTGCGGCAGCAGGCCGGCCTCGGCCGCGTAGACGGCGTTGACCAGGTCCTCCCAGCTCGTGCCGAGGTCGCGGACGCGGAACGGCAGGGTGTTGAGGAACAGCCCGGCGATGTCCTGTCCGCCTTCGACCTCCGGGCGGCCCGAGTGCTCGTAGCCGGTGATGACGTCCGAGGTTCCGGCGACGAAGGCCAGTACCCCGACGTGGGCGGCCAGCAGCACCGCCTTCACCGGGACCCGCAGGTCGCGGGCGGTCGCGAGGACGGCGTCGGAGAGGTCCTCGGGGAAGACGACGTCGTGGATGCCCACGCCGGTGCGCCGGGGGTCCGGCTCGGTGTACGGGGTGATCCGGGTGCTTTCGGCACCCTCCATCACCTCCAGCCAGAACCCGCGCTGCTCGGGCGAGCCGACGGCGGCCTGCTCCAGGGCCACGTACTGGCGGTGCGACATGACCTGCCGGGAGCCGCCGTGCGGCTCCTCGCCGTCCAGGATCGCGAAGTACGCGGAGAAGACGTCGCGGTGGACGGTGTTGACGCTCCAGCCGTCCAGCGCGGCGTCGTGGTAGCTCAGCGAGTACTGGTACTCGTCGTCGGACAGCAGGTGGAGGTGGACGCGGACGAGGTCGGTGCTGCCGTAGTGGAAGCCGCCGCGGAGTTCGAGTTCGGCGTACCGGCGCAGGTCCTCCTCCTGCTCCCCGGCCGACCGGCCGCGCAGGTCGAAGACGCGCAGCGGGGACGGGGCGGTCGCGTGAACCAGCTGCAGCGGCGTGCTGAAGCCGTTCAGGTGGAAGGAGGTGCGCAGCAGGGAGTGCCGGCGTACGACCGAGGCGACCGCCCGCTCGAAGAGGTCGGTGTCCACGGTGCCGCGGATCCGGTAGCTGAGGATGTCGTGGTACATCCCCTCGGTGCCGCCGCGCAGGGCCTCGTAGATCAGGCCGACCTGGAGCTGCGACATGGGGTAGGCGTCGACGATGTCCGCGGGGAGCAGCGCCCGGTCCTCGGCGCCGACCAGCGCGAAGGGCTCGACGTCGGGCTCGGGCGCGTCGGGCCGGGCGGCGACGACGCGGCCGGCGAGCTCCGCGATGGTGGGGTGGCCGAAGAGTTCCTGGAAGGTGAAGTCCAGACCGGCGGCCCGGGAGCGGGCGAGCACCGTGATGAACTTGATGGAGTCCCCGCCGAGGGAGAAGAAGTTGTCGTCCACGCCGACCGTGTCGAGGCCGAGGACCTTGGCCCAGATCTCGGCGAGCTGCTGCTCGGCCGGTGTCCGCGGGGCCCGGTGGGCGGCGACGGGTCCCCCGTCGAGCAGCGGCGCGGGCAGCCCGGAGACGTCGCGCTTGCCGTTGTGGCTGGTGGGGATCGCGGGGACCTCGATGATGTGCTGCGGGACCATGTAGGAGGGGAGTTCGGCCTCCAGGGCGGCGCGCAGGGCGGTCGCGTCGAAGTCGTCGCCCGCCACGACGTAGGCCACCAGGAGGCTGTCGCCGGCGTCGGTGGGCCGTGCGACGACCGCGCTCTGGCGGACTCCGGCGGTCCGCTGGGCGACGTGCTCGATCTCGCCGGGTTCGATGCGGTAGCCGCGGATCTTCACCTGGGTGTCGAGGCGGCCGAGGTACTCCACGGTGCCGTCGGCAAGCCACCGGGCCAGGTCGCCGGTGCGGTAGCGGCGCTCGCCGTCCTCGCCCGTGACGAAGCGCTCGGCGGTGAGCTCGGGGGCGTGCAGGTAGCCGCGCGCGAGTCCCGTGCCGGCGATGCACAGTTCGCCGGGGGTGCCGATCGGGGCGTGGTCGCCGGACCGGGTCCTGACGCTGAGCCGGATGTTGCTGATCGGGCGGCCGATCGGCACGGACCGGGTGCTGTCGAGGTCGGCGCAGGGCTGGTGGGTGACGTCCACGGCGGCCTCGGTGGGGCCGTAGAGGTTGACTAGCTCGCGCCCGTCGCCCAGGAGCTCGTCGAACTGCCGCACCTGGTCGACGGCGAGGGCCTCGCCGCTGGCGAAGATCCGGCGTACGCGGGAGAGCCGCTCCCGTTCGCCCGTCGCGCCGACGAAGCCGAGGAAGGCGTGGAGCATCGAGGGGACGAAGTGCAGGGTGGTGGCCCCGGTCTCCTCGATCCGGCGGATGATCCGCTCCGGGTCGCGCTCGTCGCCGTTGGGCAGGGTGGCCACCGCCGCACCGGCGAGGGACCACCAGAAGATCTCCCAGACGGACACGTCGAAGGTGAACGGCGTCTTGTGGAGGATCACGTCGCCGTCGTGCAGCGGGTACGCGCTCTGCATCCACCAGAGGCGGTTGACGATCGCCCGGTGCTCGACCATCACGCCCTTGGGGCGGCCGGTCGACCCCGAGGTGTAGATGACGTACGCGACGTCGTCGGGACCGGTGACGGGCTCCAGATCCCCGTCGGGCTGCGCGGCGACGGCGGGGTCGCCGAGCAGCAGCACCCGCTGCCCCCCGGCCACGGCGGCCGTGTCCGGGGTGGCGACGACGAGGGTCGCCCGGCTGTGTTCCAGCAGGTACGCGATGCGGTTGGGCGGCAGCGTCGGGTCGACCGGCAGGTAGGCGCCGCCGGCCTTCAGGACGGCGAAGATGGCCGTCAGGAGCTCGGTGGAGCGCGGGACGCACACGGCGACCGGGCTGCCCGGCTCCACCCCGGAGGCGCGCAGGGTGCGGGCCAGACGGTTCGCGGCGGCGTTGAGCGCGCCGTACGTGGTGCCGTCGTCGACGACGGCGACGCGGTCCGGCTCGGCCGCGGCGCGCTCCTCCAGGAAGCTGTGCAGGAGGCGGTGGTCGGGGAAGGGCGCCGCGGTGTCGTTGAACGCCCCCTCGATCTGCTCCAGCTCGGCGGCGTCCGGGCGGAGCAGCGGTCCGACGGCGAGCGAGGGGTCGCCGACCAGGCCGGCGAGGGTCCGGGCGTAGGCGGCGGCGAGGCGGCGGCCGGTGGCGTCGGTGAAGTGGGCCGGGTCGTAGTCGAGTTCGACGCGGGGCGCGAGCCCGTCGGCCGGCAGGTGGAGGTCGAAGAGCAGCGGGCTCCCGGTCGCCCGCGCGTCCTCGGCGGTGAGCTGCCCGTCGAGCGAGACGACGAGGTCGCTCGGCCGTGCGTCGAGCTGGTCGAGCAGCTGCCGGACGGGGATGTCCAGGTTGGCCGAGGCCGCCAGGTAGGCCGCGCGGACGGCGGTGAGCAGCTCGCGGCCGGACTCGGCACCGGTCAGCGCGAGGCTCACCGGGACGGTCCGGTTGAGGCCTTGGTCCCGGCTCTGGTCCTGGCCTTGGTCCGGATCCTGCCGCAGGGGGGCGGGAGCGAAGACCGTGACGGAGGGGAGGTCAGTGCTGCGGACCGCGAGGAGCGCGAGGGCGCTCGCGCCGATGACGGCCTTCAGGACGGCGTCGCCCTGGGTGATCCGGGCGACGGCCCGTGCGGCGTCGGGGTCCAGTGCGACCGTGACGCGCTCGGCGGGCCGGGCGCCGTGGTGGGCGTGGTCGCGTATGAGCACGGTGGGTTCGGCCCAGGCGCTCTGCTGTGCGTCCCAGAACTCCGCCTGGGCGGGGTGGGCGGTGCGGGCCTGCTGCAGTTGGAAGATGCTCATCTCGAAAGTTCCGGTCTCGACCGGGGGCACGGCTGGGGGCGGCCCAGCCCGCCCCGCTGCTGCGGATGGGGAAGGGTGGAGAAGTGGCCCGGCGGGGCCCCGGTGGCGGCGCGGGGCCCTCAGCGCGGACTGCTGCCGATCTCTCGGTCCGGTGCTTCCTCGCACGTCGCCCCGGCGGGCTGCGAGCCCGCGCGCTGCGGCGCTGTCGGTTGTGCCGCTGTCGGTTGTGCCGCTGCAGGCTGTGGCCGCGGCGGTGTCCGTACGGGGGGCGGCTCCGCCGCCTTCGCCTCGGGGGCGGGGACGACGCGCGCCTTGCTCTCCAGGAAGGCCGCCACCGAGGTGCCGACGAGCGTGGCGAGGAACAGGCCGCTCTGGTAAGGCAGATGGCTCAGCAGGAGGCCGCCGGCGCCCGCGATGAGTCCGATGAGCAGCGCGCGGCGGGTGGTGAAGGAGGAGACGACCAGGCCGATGTACGAGGCGTAGACCGCGAAGTCCAGCCCCCAGGAACTCAGATCGGCGAGGGTCTGGCCGAAGATCCAGCCGCAGAGCGTGGCGAGGTTCCAGGCGATGTAGATGGCGACGGCGTTGCTCAGCACGTACCAGCGCCGGTTGTCCTGCTCGGGCGCGGGTTCGCTGAACCGCTTCGCCGCGAGGGCGTAGACGGCGTCGGTCATGCCGAAGGCGATGGCCGCGCGCCAGAACACGGGCATGGGCCGTACGTACGGCGACAGCGCGGCGGAGTAGAAGACGTGCCGCAGGTTGATCAGCAGGACCGTCATGACGGTCAGCGGCCATGCGGCGCCCGAGGTGATCATGCCGAGGCCGATCATCTGGGCGGAACCGGAGTTGACCACCAGGCTCATCAGCATGGTGTTGACCACGTCCAGGCCCTGCGCCTCGGCGAGCGCGCCGAACAGCAGGCCGAACGGTACCGCGCCGATGATGACGGGGACGGCGGCCAGGGCGCCTTGCAGTGCCTCACCCCCGCGGCTGTGTCGGGGCAACATCAATTCAACCTCGTTCCGGAGGGAGGGCGGAGCTGGTTCACAGCGCGAACTTGGTGACCATGAAGCCGGCCATGGCGACCGCGAACACCAGGAAGAAGGCGTCCCGCTTGAACGCACCCACAGTGAACCCGCAGACGGCCCCCACCAGGTACGGGGCGACCGTCTTCGGGTCGCCGGCGTCCCCGGCCAGCACCACCGACGGCACGATGATCGCCATCAGCACCGCCGGCATCACGTAGGGCAGGGTGCTGCGGATACGGGTGGGCAGGTGCTCGGGGCCGATCGGTCCGAAGAGTGCGTAGCGGAGGGCGAACGTCACCGCCCCGCAGAGGATGATGGTCAAGGGGGTCATCAAAATCTCGCCTTGGTCAGAAGGAGAAGTCGGCGGCTTCGAGGACCCGCCCGGGTCCTTCGGCCGCCTCCGGCAGGACCGGAGCATGCGGGTCGAGCGACAGCTCGCGGAGCGCGTCGAGGACACGGTCCAGGAGGAAGGCGGCGGAGGTCCGTTCGAAGAGCGCCGTGGAGTACTCCAGTTCCAGCGTGAAGCGGTCCGGCTTCTGCCAGGCCTGGAGGTTGAGGTCGAAGCGGCAGGTCCCCGGGTGCGGCAGCGAGAGCATCGCTCTCCGGCCGTGCTTGCGGAAGCTGTGGAAGTCGATGTCCTGCAGGGCGAAGAACACGTCGAACAGGGCGTTGCGGCTCAAATCCCGCGGAAGGTCGAGCCGTTGGACGAGGTCGACGAACGGGTACTCCTGGTGGTCAAGGGCGGCCCGGTGTTCCGCCCCCAGGTCCCGCAGCAGATCGCCCAGTCCGGCGCCCGCGCGCGGTCTGGCGCGCAGGACCACGGTGTTGACGAACATGCCGACCACGGATTCGAGGTCCGGGTGCGGCCGGCCGCCCATGGGGCTTCCGACGGCGATGTCCCGTTGCCCGCTCAGGCGGGCGAGGGCGGCGGTCCAGGCGGTCAGCAGCACGGCGAAGGGGGTCAGCGACTCCCGGGCCGCCACCGCCCGTACGTGCGCGGTGTCCTCGGGAGACAGGTCCACCGTCAGCACGGCGCCCGCCGTGGACCGCAGCGCGGGGCGCGGCCGGTCCGTCGGCAGCTCCAGCGGCGGCGCCGGGTCGGCGAACTTCGCCAGCCAGTACCGTTCGGCCTCCTCCGCCTCCGGGGTGGCCGTGCGGGCGTCGGCCCATTCGGCCGCGGCGGCGTAGTCCACCGCCGGGGCGTCCGGCTCGAAGCCCGCGTAGAGCTCGAACAGCTCGTCCACCAGGAGCCGCAGCGAGATCCCGTCGAAGACGATGTGGTGGACGTCGAGGTGGAGCACGTCCTCGCCGGAGCGATGCCGTTCGAGGAGCGCCCGCAGCAGCGGCGGTTCGCCGAGGTCGAAGGGCCTGATCCAGTCGGGAGCCGCACCGTCGACGACGGTGAGTTCGACGGTCGCGGCGTCCTCCGCCCGCCGCACGACTCCTCCGCCGTCGGTCGCGAACCGGCTCCGCAGGGCGTCGTGCCGGGCGATCAGCCGGTCGAGCGTCGCGCGCAGGCGGTCCGGATCGAGCGGGCCCCCCGCTTCCACACGGACCGGGATGTTGTAGACGAGGCTGTCCGGATCGAGCTGCCAGAGCGCGTGGAGGGCCCGCTGCTGCGGGTGGAGCACGCCGCTTCCGGTGGCCGCCGGGATCGGCGCCAGCCCGGTGGCGGCGGCCCCCGCCACCGCACGGGCCATGGCGCCGAGGGTCCGGGCGGTGAAGAGGTCGCCGAACCCGAGCCGTACGCCGGGGTCCCGGGCGAGCCGGCCGATGAGGGCGCCGGTGGCGATGGAGTTCCCGCCGAGTTCGTAGAAGTCGTCGTCCAGGCCGAACCCTTCCGCGTCCAGGCCCAGTACGTCGGCCCAGTGGCGGGCCAGCGTCAGCTCGTCGGGGGTGGCCGGGGCCGCTCCGGCCCCGCTCCGCAGGGGCGGCGGGGGCAGGAGGGCGCGGTCGACCTTGCCGTTGGCGTTCAGGGGCAGCCGGTCCACCGGCACCAGGTGGGCCGGGCACATGTACGACGGGAGCCGCCTGCGCAGCACGTCCAGGACGTCCTGCTCGTCATGTCCGGGAGCGAGCACCACGTGGCTGATGAGCTGTTTGGCGCCGCCGGGGCCGTCGTCGACGCTGGTGTGGCTGTCGGTGAGACCGGGGATCTCCAGCAGCGCGTTGTCGATGTCGCCGAGTTCGATGCGGTGTCCGCGGATCTTGACCTGGCTGTCCGTCCGGCCGTGGAAGGAGAGGACGCCGTGGGCGTCGCAGCTCACGAGGTCGCCCGTGCGGTAGTGCCGTACGCCGTCCACCAGGACGAACTTCTCGGCCGTCAGCTCGGGGTTGTCGAGGTAGCCCCGGGCCAGGCCGGTGCCCGCCGTGTAGAGCTCGCCGATCTCGCCGGCGGGCACGGGCCTGCGGTCGGCGTCGAGGACGGCGACGGTCGTCCCGCTGATGGGGCGCCCGATCGGGATGGACGTCTCGTAAGTCCGCTCGACGGGGAAGACGGTGGTGAAGGTGGTGTTCTCGGTGGGGCCGTAGCCGTTCAGCACGCGCAGGGCCGGATGGGCCCGGCGGACGAGGTTGACGTGCCGGCAGGAGAGCACGTCACCGCCGACCAGGAGGGTCCGCAGCCCGGCGAAGAGGCTGACGTCCTCGTCCACGAGCTGGTTGAACAGCGGGGAGGTGAGCCACAGGACGGTGGTGCCGGCGTCGTGCAGGGCCGCCTTGAGGAGCGCGGGCGTCAGCAGCACGTCCTGGTCCACGATCTGCAGGACGGCGCCGTTGAGCAGCGCTCCCCAGACCTCGAAGGTGGCGGCGTCGAATTCGAGGGCGCCGGTCTGCAGGAACCGCTCGTCCTCGGAGAAGGTGAAGTAGTCCGCGTCCCGGACCAGGCGTACGACACCTGCGTGCTCGACCATCACGCCCTTGGGGCGGCCGGTGCTGCCCGAGGTGTACATCACGTAGGCCAGCGGCGAGCCGGTGACACCGGCGGGCCGGTGGGCCGCGGAAGTACGGGCCGGGGAGGCGGGCGTGCCCGGGGCCGGGGAGGCGGACGCACCCGGGGCCGGGGAGGCGAGCTCTCCGAGTTCGCGCACGGCGGTTCCGTCCGGCGCGACCCGCGCCAGGGATTCCCGCAGTCCGGCGCCGCACAGCACGACGGGGGCCCGGGAGTCCCCGAGTATGCGTGCGATGCGCTCTTCGGGGTAGGCAGGGCTCACGGGCAGGTACGCGGCTCCGGCCAGCACCGTCCCGAGCATGGCGACGACGGCGTCGGCGGAGCGGTGGAAGGCGATGGCGACGAGCGCCTCCTCGCCGACACCGAGCGCGGCGAGACCGGCGGCCACCGCTGCGGCACGCATGTGGAGTTGGCGGTAGGTGAGCCGTTCGGCGCCGTGGGCGAGGGCCGGCGAATCCGGCGTGCGCTCGACCTGGGCAAGGAACAACTCGTCAAGTCGGGATGGAGAGTTCGAACTGGCGGGCATTCTCGACTCCTTACCCCTGGGCGAATTCGGCGACGGGGGTGGCCACTTCCGGCAGCGGCTCGAACGTTCCGATGTCGCCGTAGTGCATGCGGACCCAGCCCTCGTCGTAGACGGTGTCGAGGTACCGCTCACCGAAGTCCGGCGATATGGCGACCGCGCAGGTGTCGGGGCGTTCGGTGCGGAGCCGCTGCCAGGCGCCGTGGAGCACGGTGCCGGTCGACCCGCCGAAGAGGAAGCCCCGGCCGGCGAGATAGCGGCACATCCGGATCGTGTCCGCCTCGTCGACCATCACGACTTCGTCGATGACGCGCCTGTCGGCGATGGCGGGCGGCTGGCTCGACCCAAGGCCGGGGATGAGCCTGCGTCCGGGCGGGCCGCCGAACGTGATGGATCCGGTGCTGTCGACGGCGACCACCCGGGCGGGGTGGCCGATCGCCTTGAGGTAGCGGGCGCAGCCGACGAGGGTCCCGGTGGTGCCGGCGCCGACGAACAGGTACTCCAGGTGCGGGTAGTTCCGGATGATCGCCGGGGCGGTGGTGTTGTAGTGGGCGCGCCAGTTGTTCTCGTTGGAGTACTGGTTGAGCCAGACGAGGTCCGGGTCGGCGGCGCAGGCGTCCCGGACGTACCGGATCCTGCTGCCCAGGAAGCCGCCGTTCTCGTCCGGGTCCGAGACCAGGACGACCTCGGCACCGAGCGAGCGCATGAGGTGGACGTTCCGCTCGTTGCACCGGATGTCGGTGACACAGACGAACCGGTATCCACGGTCGGCGGCGATCGCGCTGACGGCGATGCCGAGACTGCCGGAAGAGGATTCGATAATCGTGGAACCCGGCTTCAGCCTGCCTTCTCGTTCGGCCGCCGCTATCATCGCCGCCGCCGCTTTGGCTTTGACCGATCCGAAGAAATTGAACCCTTCGCACTTCAGTGAAAGGTTGCGCCCCAGAGCGGGGTGAAGGTCGACGAATATCTCATCCAGAATGAGGTCCTGCGGCGCTCTGACCTCAACGCCGGAATAGCTCTGCTGAGCCTGTGAAATCATAGAGTGATTCCTAAAGATATCTACCGATATCACTCGGCAGACGACAGTCCTGCGCCATTATTCGAGGAAAATCACTACTGGAATGCAATGACGGGGTGAAACTGGCCTCATGGCCGATCGCGGGTACTGCGATGCGGATGAGCACACCGCGCCGTGACGGTCGTGGGACACGTGGAGAGACGTTAGCGGACCGAAGACACAAAGGCCAGCGCGGACTATTGGAGGAACATCCAAGGACGGAGCGGTAGAGCTCACGACCCCAAATGCCCGGGATCCTGGTTTTGAGATTTTTATGCCACTTACGCCGCTATTGCCGCTGGAGAGAACGAGCACGCCCGGCTTGAAATCACCCCCCGCACACACGGGCCCACCCCGGGGCATCTGTGGCAGATCGACCGTCGGCACGACTGGTCTACGCGAGTAGTTTCATGCCGAAACTAACGCCAAAACGGACTTCCGTGACGAGTGGGTCGGGAGGATCCTGCGGTCGCGTCGCGCGCCGTGTGGCGAATACGAGCCATCGGCTGGTCTCATTTTCGGCGGCGTGAATTGAGCGCTCCTTCGCTCGTCTGAGAACGCTGTGTTTCTTATCGGAACCGTAGGTTCCGAGTCCAGGAATCTCCGGCTTTGCCCGCGTGGCGGGGAACCCGCCACGGGCGACGCGCACGTCCGTCCCCCGGGCCCGTTTGCGGATCCCGGCGCGCAGCCGCGAGGGCGGTGCGCGGCTGGCGACCGACCCGCACAGCAGGTGGAGTCGGCCGTACCGGGGGCCTCACCGGCCCCCGTCCGGGACCGGATCGGGCCCGCCCCCGACAGCGTCCGGGATTCGGCGCCCGTCCCCGCCGGGAAAAGCCATTGCTCCGGGATCCCGCGCCGGGAGAGGGTCGCCACCATGGCACAGAGCACCGAACACCCACCGCACGCATCCCGCGCACCGCGCGGAGTCCGCGACCTCTTCTCCGCCGACGGCCGCCTCATCGCGATTCCCCGCAAGGTCGCGCGCCGCGAACAGGTACTGACGCACCTCACGGAGACCCTCTTCACGGTCGGACGGGAGTACACGGAGCCGGAGGTGAACGACGCGCTGCGCACCGTGCACGAGGACTGCCCGGCGCTCCGGCGCTACCTGATCACCGCAGGCCTGCTCACCCGAACCCGCGACGGCAGCAGCTACCGCCGGGCCGAGACGGCCCGCTAGCCGTCCGGCGGCCGCGGGCCGCCACCCCGGGCCGCGCCCCGGCCCCGCGACGCCCTCGCACCACCCACCTGCTCGTACGCCAAGTCCGTTGCGCGATTGCGGAGTTGTCGGAGGCTGACATGAGCCCCCGGGCGCGGCATCTCGCGTCTGCTCACACCCGGTCATTTGGGCGCGGATTCCGGACAAACCGCGGACCGGGAAGGGAGGACGTGGTCGGATGTTCGCTTCGGTGGCATTCGGCGAGTGCGAGGCGCGACATGACGACCACGACCGAGGAGCCCTTCCGCGCCCTCCTGGAGGCGGCGCCGGACGCGATGGTGATCGTGGACGACGCCGGCACGATCCGGCTGGTGAACGCGCAGACGGAAGCCCTGTTCGGCTACTCCCGGCAGGAGCTTCTGGGCCGGCCCATCGACATCCTCGTCCCCGAGCGCTTCCGGGGACACCACCCGCAGCACCGGACCGGGTACGCGGCCAGCCGCCAAGTACGCCCCATGGGGGCCGGACTGGAGCTGTACGGGCTGCGCCGCGACGGGCGCGAGTTCCCGGTCGAGATCAGCCTCAGCCCCCTGGAGACCCCCGACGGCCTGCTCATCTCGGCGGCCGTGCGCGACGTCAGCGACCGCCGGGCGGCGGAGGAACTGTTCCGCGCGCTCCTGGAGGCCGCGCCCGACGCGATGGTGATCGTGGACGACCGGGGCACGATCCGGCTCGTCAACGCCCAGACGGAGGCGCTGTTCGGCCACACCAGGGCCGATCTCCTGGGGCGGCCCGTCGAGGTGCTCGTACCGGAGCGGTTCCGTGGGCACCACTCCGCGTTCCGGCAGGGCTACTTCGTCAACCGCCAGGTCAGACCCATGGGGGCCGGGCTGGAACTGCACGGCCTGTGCCGCGACGGGCGCGAGTTCCCCGTCGAGATCAGCCTCAGCCCCCTGGAGACCCCCGACGGCACGCTCGTCTCCGCGGCCATCCGCGACGTCAGCGACCGCAAGGCCGCCGAGGAGAAGCTCGCCGAACTGTACGAACAGCAGCGGCACGTGGCCCTCACCCTGCAGCGCAGCCTCATGGGCTCGCCGCCCGAGGTCCCCGGCATGCCGACGGCCAGCCGGTACTTCCCGGCCCGGCAGGGCGCGGGGGTGGGCGGCGACTGGTTCGACCTGATCCCGCTGGGCGGCGGCCGCGTGGGCGTCATGATCGGCGACGTGATGGGACGCGGGCTGGAAGCCGCCGCCGTCATGGGACAGCTCCGCTCCGCGTCGCACGCCCTGGCCAAGACCGGGATGCCGCCCTGGCAGCTGATGCGCGCCCTCGACGCCGTGGTCAGCGAACTCCCGGACCAGTTCGTCACCTGCTGCTACCTGGTGGTCGACGCGGACGCCGCGGAGCTGACCGTGTGCTCGGCCGGACACCTGCCGGTCCTCATGGCCACCCCGGACGGGCACGTGAACAGGCTCCCGGTGGACGTCAGCGTGCCGCTCGGCGTCGGCGAGGTACCGCACGACGAGAGCCGACACACCGTGGAACCCGGCTCGGTGCTCGCCCTCTACACGGACGGGCTGGTCGAAACGCCGGGCAGCGACATTGAGGAGCAACTCGACATCCTCACCGCCGCGTTCGGCAAGGCGCTCGCCAACGCCGACGGTCTCGGAGCGATGGCCGACGCCCTCCTCGGCGAGATGCTGCCGGACGCGGACGAGAACACCGACGACGTCACCCTGCTGCTCGTGCGCATCCCCGACTCGCCGGTGACCTCGCAGACCGTGGTGCTGGCCCCGCGGCCGAGCAGCGTCGGCGAGGGGCGGCGGTTCCTGCGCTCCACCCTCGCCGCGTGGGGCACCGGGGACGACCAGTTGTGCGAAACGGCGTGCCTGCTCGCGTCCGAGCTCCTCTCCAACGCGGTGAGCCACGGCTTCGGACCGGTCCGGCTGCGGCTGCGCCAGGCGGGCCGGGAACTCAGCGTCGAGGTGTGCGACGGCAGCCCCGTCCTCCCCCAGGCGCGCTTCGCACCCCCGGACGCCGAATCCGGCCGGGGCCTGCTCCTCGTCGACTCCCTCGCCGAGTCCTGGGGCACGCTGCCGACGGCGGAGGGCAAGGCCGTCTGGTTCTCCCTGCCCCTGCCCGCCCCGCGCCGGACCACGTGACGGGGCGGGGCGGGGACGGGCGAGAACGGGACAGCGGGCCGCCGGGGTTCAGCCCCGGTACGTCTCCAGCAGGCGCAGCCAGACCTCGCTGATCGTGGGGAAGGCCGGAACCGCGTGCCACAGGCGCTCGATCGGGACCTCCGCCGTGACCGCGATCGTCGCCGCGTGGAGCAGTTCGGCCGCTCCCGGGCCGACGAAGGTGGCGCCCAGGAGGACCTCGCGGTCCAGATCGACGATCATCCGGGCCCGGCCGCGGTAGCCGTCCGCGTACAACCCCGCGCCGGAGACCTTCGACAGGTCGTAGTCGACGGCGCGCACCCGGTGGCCCGCCCGCTCCGCGTCGGCCAGGGAGAGGCCCACGGCCGCGGCCTCCGGGTCGGTGAAGACCACCTGCGGCAGCGCCTGCGTGTCGGCGGTCGCCACGTGCGCGCCCCAGCGGCCGGTGTCCAGCGGGACGTCGCCCGCCGCACGGGCCGCGATCGCGGCACCCGCGATCCTGGCCTGGTACTTGCCCTGGTGGGTCAGCAGCGCTCGGTGGTTGATGTCCCCGACGGCATACAGCCAGTCGTGGCCCGGGACCCGGCAGCCGTCGTCGACCCCGATCCACCCCCCGGCGGGCAGGCCCACCGTGTCCAGGCCGATGTCCTCGGTCCGCGGCGCACGTCCCGTCGCCACCAGGAGCTCGTCGCCCTCCAGCCTCTCGCCGCCCTCCAGGACGACGGTGACGGGCCCGGTCGAGCCGTCCCGTACGACCGACTCGACGGACACGCCCGTACGGACCTCCGCGCCCGCCTCGCGCAGCGCGTCGGCGACCAGCTCACCGGCGAAGGGCTCCATCCGCGGCAGCAGCCCCGACCCGCGCACCAGCACGGTCACCCGGGATCCGAGCGCCTGCCAGGCGGTGGCCATCTCGGCGGCCACCACCGACCCGCCCACGATCAGCAGCCGGCCGGGCACCTCCCGCGCCGAGGTCGCCTCGCGGGAGGTCCAGGGACGCGCCCCGGCCATCCCCGGCAGGTCGGGGACGAGCGCCCGGGTGCCGGTGGCGACGACCACCGCGTGCTTGGCGGAGAGCACGTGGTGCTCGCCCTCCGGGCTGGTGACGGCGACCTTGCGGACCCCGTAGAGCCGGCCGTGGCCCCGGTACACGTGCGCCCCGATGGAATCGAGCCAGTCGATCTGGCCCTCGTCCTTCCAGTCTCCCGTCCAGTAGTCGCGGTGCGCGAACACCGCCGCCGCGTCCAGCGGCCCCTGCACGGCCCCGGCCAGCCCCGGCACCCGGCGGGCGTCCGCCCGGGCCAGCGCCGGGCGCAGCAGGGCCTTGCTCGGGACGCACGCCCAGTACGAGCACTCCCCGCCCACGAGCTCGCTCTCCACCAGCGCCGTGCTCAGCCCGGCGGCGCGGGTACGGTCGGCGACATTCTCGCCGGCCGGGCCCCCGCCGAGAACCACGACGTCGTACTCCACCGCTTCAGTCATACGGGCCAGTGTCACCGCTGGTCGGGCGCCACGTCACGCACTCAGGCCTCCGGCGTGCCGGACCCCTCGGCGTCCGCGGTGCCCGTGCCCCGGGCGGCCTGCTGCTCCTCGGCGATCTTGGCCCGTACCTCGTCCATGTCGAGCGCGCGCGCCTGCCCGATGACGTCGGTGAGGGCCGCCTCCGGCAGGGCGCCGGGCTGCGCGAAGATCGCCACCTGGTCGCGGACGATCATCAGGGTCGGGATCGAGGTGATGTCGAACGCGGCGGCCAGCTCTTGCTGCGCCTCGGTGTCGACCTTGGCGAAGACCAGGTCGGGGTGGGCCTCGGAGGCCTTCTCGTAGACCGGGGCGAACGCCAGGCACGGCCGGCACCAGCCCGCCCAGAAGTCGATCAGCAGGAACGGGTTCTCGCTGACCGTCTGGTCGAAGTTTTCCTTGGTGAGCTCGACTGTAGCCACGGTGTCCAAACCTCCTGATGAGAGCCGTCTGCCTGCTTGAACGAACGACCCGCCCGCATCATTCCGCCCGGGACGGCCGCCGCGCTAGAACGGGTGGCCGGCCGGACTCGTGCGGGCCGTGGTCCAGCGCAGTTCCGTGAAGGCGTCCAGGTTCGCCTCGCCGCCGAAGCGGGCGCCGGTCCCCGACGCGCCGACCCCGCCGAAGGGCGCCACGGCCTCATCGTTCACCGTCTGGTCGTTGACGTGCGCGATCCCGGTCGGGATCCGGCCGGCCAGCTCCAGCCCGCGCCCCGCGTCGCGGGTCACGATGCCGAGGGAGAGTCCGTACGGACCGGCCGAGGCCAGCTCCACCGCCTCCTCCTCGGTCGCGAAGGACCGCACGGGCGCGACGGGGCCGAAGACCTCCTCGGCGTACGCGGGGGTGTCGTCCCCGACCCCCGCCAGCACGGTGGGCCGGTAGAAGAGCTCCCGGTGGGCGCCGCCCGCGACGAGTTTGGCCCCCTGGGCGGTGCTCGCCTCCACCAGGGCGTGTACGCGTTCCACCTGGCGCCGGTCGATCAGCGGGCCGAGGTGCACCTGCTCGCGGTACGGGTCGCCCACCGCCAGGGCCTCGGCGCGCGCCGCGAGCCGCTCGACGTACTCGTCGTACAGCGAGGCGTGGACGAGGTGGCGTCCGGCGGTCATGCAGATCTGGCCCTGGTGGAAGAAGGAGCCCCAGGAAGCCTGCGCCACGGCCGCCTCGACATCGGCGTCGCGCAGCACGACGAGGGCGGAGTTGCCGCCCAACTCCAGGTGTGCGCGCTTGAGGTGACGCCCCGCCAGCTCCCCCACGGTGCGCCCGGCCGCGGTGGACCCGGTGAACGACACCACCCGCACCCGGGGGTCGGCGACGACTGCGGCGCCGGTCTCGGCGCCTCCGGGCAGGACGTGCAGCAGCCCGCCCGGCAGGCCGGCGGCGGCGAAGACCGCGGCGAGGGCCAGACCACCCGACACGGCCGTGCGGCGGTCCGGCTTGAGCAGGACGGCGTTGCCGAGCGCCAGCGCGGGCGCGACCGAACGGATCGACAGGATCAGCGGAGCGTTGAACGGCGCCACGACCCCGACCACCCCGGCCGGCACCCGGCGGGTGAAGGACAGCCGGGGCGCCTCGCTCGGCAGCACCTGCCCGGTCGGGCGCGAAGCCAGGGCGGCGGCCTCGTAGCACTCCTGGGCGGCGACGTGCAGTTCGAAGGCCGCCTTACCGGGTATCGACCCCGATTCCCGTACCAGCCACTCCCCCAGCTCGTCGGCGTGGGCGGCGAACAGGTCCCCGGCGCGGCGCAGTACGGCGGCCCGCTCCAGGTGGGTGGTGCGGGACCAGTCCCGCTGTGCGACCCCGGCCCGCACGGCGGCCTCGGCCACGTCGGCCGGGGCGGCGAGCTCGAAGGTGGCGAGGGTGCGGCCCGTGGCGGGTTCCACGACGGGGGCGGCGCCGCCGGTCAGGGTGGGTCCGTCCTGCCAGAGCGTCGGATCGAGGAGCGGCATGGCGCGGGGCCTCCGGTGGGGATGGTCGGGGCGGGGGGCGGCAGCACGCGCCATCGTGCCAGACCCTGGGCCCCACTTCTGTTCAGTTATTGGGCAGTTGACCCGGGCACGTGACCGGAAACGATCGAGACCCGCGACCTCGGCGCCGGCTTGAGGGGCCCGGCGCCGGTTCGGTGCCCCGGCGCCGGTGGCTGCCCCGTGTTCCCGGAGCGGCTCAGCGTTCCAGGACCAGGGCGATCCCCTGGCCGACGCCGATGCACAGGGCCGCCATGCCCGTACCCGACCCGGCCGCCGCCAGCTGGTGGGCGACCGAACCGGCCAGCCGGGCCCCCGAGGCGCCGAGCGGGTGGCCGATCGCGATGGCCCCGCCGCGCGGGTTGACGACAGCGGGGTCCAGCTCGGGCCACTCGGCGAGGCAGCCCAGCGCCTGCGCCGCGAAGGCCTCGTTCAGCTCCAGGACGGAGAGGTCCGCCAGACCGCGGCCGGCCTTGTCCAGGGCCCGCCGGACGGCCTCCACGGGGCCGAGCCCGAAGAGCTGGGGCTCGATCCCGGTGACCGCGGACGCGCTGATCCGGGCGAGCGGTTCGCGCCCGGTGGCCGCGAGGCCCGCCTCGTCGGTCAGCAGCAGGGCGGCCGCGCCGTCGTTGAGCGGCGAGGCGTTGGCGGCGGTGACCGTGCCGGAGCCGTCCGTCCGGAAGGCGGGCCCCAGCCGGGCCAGCGCCTCCGGCGTGGAACCCTCCCGTACGCACTCGTCGCGCGCCAGGTCCACCCCCGCGTACGGGACGACCTCCCCGTCGTACAGCCCGCCGGCCCAGGCCGCCGCGGCCTTGCGGTGGCTCTCCAGGGCGAAGGCGTCCTGCGCCTCGCGGGTGATGCCGTACTTCTCGGCGATGAGTTCGGCGCCCTCGCCGAGCGAACCGGTCCACTCGGCGGGCATGCGCGGGTTCGTCATCCGCCAGCCGAGGGTGGTGGACCACAGCTGCTGGTGGCCGGCGGGGAAGGCCCGCTCGGGCTTCTGGACCACCCAGGGGGCCCGGCTCATCGACTCGACGCCGCCGGCGATGGCGACGGAGGCGTCACCGAGGGCGATCGCGCGGGCGGCCTGGATCACGGCTTCGAGACCGGATCCGCAGAGCCGGTTGACGGTGACGCCGGGGACGGTCACGGGTAGCCCCGCGAGCAGCACCGCCATCCGGGCGACGTCGCGGTTGTCCTCGCCCGCGCCGTTGGCGTCGCCGAAGACCACGTCGTCGATGCGGGCCGGGTCGAGGTCGGGCGTACGGTCCACCAGGGCCCGGACCACGTGTGCGGCGAGGTCGTCCGGCCGGACTCCGGCGAGGGCCCCGCCGAACTTGCCGATCGGGGTGCGGACGGCGTCGACCACGTAGACGTCGCGGACGGTGCGGCTGCTCATGGGGTCTCTCCTGGGCGGATCCGTACGGGCAGGCGGGTGGAGCGGGGCCGGAGCCGGGCGGCGTGGCGCGCGGTGCCTTCGTGGGTACCGGGGCGCACGGCCGGGTGCGCCCGGTGGGGCGCGCCCGCAGTCTCCGTCCGCACGTCACCGCCTGTCAACGACCTCCGGGCGGGCGGGCGCGCGGGGGCCGGGCCCGCGGGGCCCGCGGGGCGTACGGGCGTACGAGGCGCGCCAGCGGCTCGGGCGGGCCCGTGCACGCCTCGGGCGGACGCGCGTGGCGTGCGGATCAGGTCGACTCGCGCCGGATGGCCTGGGCGGCCATCAGGTCGTGCCGCTGCGTCACCTCCGACGCCTCGCGCACCGCGCGGTCCACGAGCGACGCGAGGTGGTCGCCGGTCGGCATCTCGATCTGGACCGTGCTCAGCCGGGGCCGCAGCAGCCTGCCGATGAGCAGGTCGTCGGCCCCGATGACGGCGACGTCCTCGGGGATGCGCAGCCCCTCGTCCTGGAAGGCCCGCATCAGCAGCATCGCGTACTCGTCGTTGTAGGCGAAGGCCGCGTCCCTGCCGAGCCCGCGCCAGCGGGCCGCGAGGGCCGCCGCGGATTCCTCCGAGTACGACATCGGGAAGGCCTCGATCTCCGCGCCTGCCACGGACCGCGCGCCCTCCAGCCGGGGCCCGGAGAACAGTTCCAGCCCTTCCTCCTCCGGCACGACCACGCCGATCCGCCGCCGCCCGCGCTCCACGAGGTGGGCGGCGGCGCGGGCGCCGACCTCACGCTGGTCCATGACGAGCGCGTGCGCCCCCGGCACGCCGACCGGGCCCATCGTTATCACCGCACGGGCACCGGCGCGCTTCAGGGTGGCGACGTTGTGCGCGGAAAGCGTGATCTCGCCCATGGAGATCACCGCCACGGGGCGCAGTTCCGCCCACGCGCGGGCGGCCTCGTCGCCGGTGAGGCCGAGGCTCCCGTACTGGACCACGGTGTAGTCGAGGCGGCGCAGGGCCCACTGGAGCTCGTTCAGGAAGGTGCTGTACAGCGGGCCGACCGGTACGTGCGAGGTCGGCAGCAGGACGAGCCGCGTGTGCCCGGCGCGCAGGCTGCGGGCGGCCGCGTGCGGGACGTAGCCGAGCTCCTCGGCGGCCCGGCGGACCTTGACGCGGGTGGGCTCGCTGATGCGGACGGCTTCCGCGTTGTTCAGCACGTACGAGACGGTGGCGCGCGACACGCCGGCGAGGCGGGCCACGTCGGCGCTGGTCGGAACGGGAGGCGGCGGCGTGGGAGCCGGCCCGGCGGCCGGTGCCGGCTGCTTCGGCGAATTCGGTGACTGAGACATTGCCTTGGCATCCTTCCAGACCGGTCGCACCGGTCGCACCGGGGGCCCGGCGGATGGCCTGAAAGGCATGCTACACAGCGATGACACGAGTCATCGGTGCGCGGCGCCCGCCCGCGCCGCGACGCACCTCGGGGGCCGCACCACCCGCCCTCCCCGGACCCACGCCCGGCACGGCCCCCCCAGCCCCCTCCCACCCGGCGCGGCAGCTCAACTCCGTTTCGACGCAGGGACGTCGACCCGCGGCACCGCCCACGGCCAAGCCCACACCGGCACCCGAGCCCGCCGCCAGGGCCCGGAGCCTACGACAACCAAGGCCCCGGGCGTACGAGAACCAGGGCCGCGGATGGTCGGATGCCGAACGGAAGTCGGGGGGCAGCACCGCCCCGCCCCGCCCCGCCCCGCCCCGACAGCCCGAACACACACCCGGGCATGTCCGTCGGGTCGGGCGGAGCCGGTACCGCTCCCCTCCGGCGGCATGACCCGCCCCGCTCGCAGGGTGCCCCGAGCCGTCCGGCGGACGGCCGCGCCCGTGAGCCGTGGTGCGCCGACAGCGGATCCGGCCAACCGGGCCTGCCGCGGGGGCCCGTGGGTGTGGAGGGAGGACTCCCGCGCACGGCGCCGACCCCGCCACCGGCGCCGTGCGCGCGGGCGGCAGCCTTCGGGTCAAACACCGCCCGTCGGCGCCCACACCGGCTGGTCCCGGCGGCGCTCGGCTCCGACGGAGCGGGCTCGGTACGGATCCCCGCGGCCTGGACCCACCTCATCGGCGTGAAGCCGCAGCGCGGGCGGATCTCCACCTGGCCGGAGCCCGAGTCCTTCAACGGGCTCACTGTCAACGGCGTGCTGGCCCGCACGGTCGCCGACGCGGCGCTGCTGCTGGACGCCGCCGCCGGCCAGCACGCCGAGGACCTGCACCGCCCCGCCGGGATCCGCGCCGTCGAGGCGGCCGGGCGTACGCCGCGGCGGCTGCGGATCGCCCTCTCGTTCAGGATGCCGTTCACGGCGACGCCCAAGTCGCTTGACCCCGAGGTTCGTTCGGCGGTGGAGCGGCTGGCCGGGCGGCTGGAGTCGCTGGGCCACGAGGTGGTGCCGGAAGACCCCCGGTACGGCCCGATCGGCCTGACCTTCGTGCCCCGCGCGACCGCGGGCGTACGGGACTGGGCGGCGCGGGTGCCGGACCGCGCACTGCTGGACCGGCGTACGCACGAGGCCGTCCGCACGGGCCGGATCCTGGGCGGTCTGCCCCTGCGGCTCTCCCGCCGGGCCGAGGCGGGCCTGCGCTGGCGGGTGGGTGAGATGTTCGGCCGCTACGACGTGGTCATGACCCCGACGACGGCCACACCGCCGCTGCGGGTCGGCGCGTTGGAGGGCCTGGGCGCGATGGCGACGGACCGGGCGATGATCGCCGCCTGCCCGTACGCCTGGACGTGGAACGTCCTGGGCTGGCCGGGGGTGAACGTCCCGGCGGGCTTCACCCGGACCGGCCTGCCCCTCGGCGCCCAACTCCTGGGCCCGGCCCACTCGGAGCCGCTGCTCCTGTCCCTGGCCGCCCAGGCGGAGGCTGCCGCCGCCTGGTCACCCGCCCGCCCGTCCTGAACCCGCGGTACGGAGCCGGCGGGGCGGCGACGCGGTCCCCCGGCCGGGCCGGGCCGCCGATCGGCCGAGCGACCGGGCCGCGAAGGCGGGTACCCTCCGCGCCATGACGGCACTTTCACCTCACGGCGGCAGCCACCTCGACCAGCCCGGCCGCGACGGGCACACCGCGACGGCCGAGGCCGATCCGTGCGGCATCGGCCCCGTGCGCACCGAGTACGCGCCCGACCCCGACGGGGATCCCGACCCGGGCGAGATCGTGTGGACCTGGGTCCCGTACGAGGAGAACGACGGGCGCGGCAAGGACCGCCCGGTGCTGGTCGTGGCCCGGGAGCCGGGCGGGCGGACCCTGCTCGCCGTCCAGCTGTCCAGCAAGCGGCACGACCACGACCGGGAGTGGGTGCCGATCGGCACGGGCCCCTGGGACAACGCGGGGCGGGAGTCCTGGGTGGCCGTGGACCGGGTGCTGCGCGTGCACGAGTCCGGGATGCGGCGCGAGGCCTGCGCCCTGGAGCGGGCGAGGTTCCAGCTCGTCGTCGACCGGCTGCGCGAGCGCTACGGCTGGCAGTAGCGCGCACGGGCGGCGACGTCGTCCCGCCCGCACGGCGCCGCGCACGCCCGCCGCCGCCCGCCCTCCCGCCCGGACCTGCGCCCTCCGCTGTCCGGGCGGGCGCGGCGCTCAGGCCGGGAAGGCCCGGTCGAAGGTGGCGCGGGGCCCGGGGTCCCGGTCGAGGATGCCGAAGACGACCCGTTCGAATGTGCCCGCGAACCGTCCGGTCAGGAGGGTCCGGAAGGCATCGGCCACCTGCCCGGGGTCGTTCTGGAACACCCCGCACCCCCACGCCCCCAGCACCAGCCGCCGGTATCCGTGCAGCGCGGCGACCTCCAGGACGCGCTCCCCGCGCCGCAGCAGGGCGCCGGGGATCTCGGCGGCCCGCTCGGGCTCTTGGCGGCGGATCGTGCCCGCGTTCGGTGCCGGAGAGGTGAGGAAGCCGGCCCGGAAGGGGACCTCCAGCAGCGCGCCCCGGTCGTCGCGGAAGACGGGGACCCCGGGCGAGTGAATCACCCGGTCGGTGTAGAACGTGCTGCGCTCCGCCCGGTGCGCCGCGTAGTACTCCGGCGCCTCCAGCAGGGTCTCGTACAGGGCGGAGGCGCGGCACAGGGCCTCCTCCTGGGCCTTGGCCCCGCGGACGTAGCCGCCCCCGGGATTCCGGGCCGAGGCGAAGTTCAGGACCGCCACGGAAGCGGCCTGGGAGCCCTCCGTCGCGAGCCTGCGGGCCGCCACCGTGCTGCTCTCCCCCGTGACCTCGAACGCCGTCGGGCCGCCTCCACCCCGTGGCAGTTCACCAGGAATGACAGGGTTCGGTCCATATATTCTGGTTCCTGCCCTGGCTTCCGCCAGGGCGGTGGCCAGGGAAACCTGCCGTCCCGACCGCGCCCGGTAGCCGCCGGCCGCCAGGACCTCGGAGTTCTCCCGCGCGATCGCGCGCAATCTGCTGCTCACACCTCATCCTGGGCATCGCGGCCCCTGGAAACAAAGGAATTTGTGCCCCGGGGGCGGGTAGGCACCGGTGATGTCACGGCCGACGACAGGAGACGAGGACCCGTTCATGTCGCACGACTCAGCCGTTCCCGCACCCGCACCACAGGCCCCGCACACCGCCGCGCCGCCCCCCGGCGCGCCCCTCACCGAGACGGAGGCCGAGGACCTGCTCCACGGCATCTGTTTCAAGACCGGCCCGCCCCGGCTCATCGGCGCCGAGCTCGAATGGCTCGTCGTGGACGCCGAGCGTCCCGGGCTGCCCGTGCCGCCCGAGCGGCTGCGCTCCGCGCACGCCGCCGCCCGCGCCCTGCCCCTGCACTCCTCGGTGACCGTCGAGCCCGGCGGCCAGCTGGAGCTCAGCTCCGTCCCCTCGGCCTCCCTCACCGGGTGCGTGGACGACCTCCAGTCCGACCTCACCGCCGTCCGGGCCGCGCTGCTCTCCCGCGGCCTGGTCCTGCGCGGCCTCGGCCAGGACCCGCGCCGCCCCTACCACCGGCTGCTGCGCAGCCCGCGCTACGAGGCCATGGAGGCCCACTTCGACCGCACCGGCCCGGCCGGCCGCGCCATGATGTGCGGCTCCGCGTCCGTACAGGTCTGCGTGGACGCCGGTCAGGAGGAGCCCGGCCTGTTCGGCCTCGGCCGCCGCTGGCGCCTCGCCCACCTGCTCGGCGCGGTGCTGGTGGCCGCGTTCGCCAACTCCCCCGGCCTGGAGGCCCCGTACGCCGGCTGGCGCTGTGCCCGCCAGGGGAACTGGGCCGACATCGACAGCCGGCGCGCCCTCGCCCCGCCGATGGACGCCGCGCCCCGCTCCGGGTGGGTGCGGCAGGCGCTGGACACCGAGCTGATGTGCGTGCGGTCCTACGACGGCGACCCGTGGTCGGTGCCCCGCGGGATGACCTTCCGGGACTGGCTGCGCGGCGGCGGGCTGCCCGGGCTGCGGCCGCCGGACGCCGGCGACCTCGACTACCACCTCAGCACGCTGTTCCCGCCCGTCCGGCCCCGCGGCCACCTCGAACTGCGGATGATCGACGCCCAGCCCGGCGACGACGGCTGGCTGGTGCCCCTGGCCGTGGTCCACGCGCTGTTCGACGACCCGGAGGCGGCGGAGACGGCGTACCGGGTGGCGAAGGCGCTGGCGGACTCCTACGGCCACGGGCCCGCGCCCCGCAACCCGCTCTGGAGGTCGGCCGCCCGGCACGGCCTGGCCGACCCCGAACTGCGGAGCGCCGCCACCGCGTGCTTCCGGGCCGCCGCCGAGGCGCTGCCGCGGCTCGGCGCGAGCACGGGCGTACGGGACACCGTCGCGGCCTTCGCCGACCGGTACGTCCTGCGCGGCCGATGTCCCGCCGACGACCCGGCCGGGCAGCGGCTCGCCGGAGCGGAGGTCCGCCCGTGACCACCGACGCACCCCGCACGCCCCCCGTGGACCTGCGGGAGCGGGCGGCCGCCGCACTGACCGCCGCCCGCGCCCGTACGGCCGCGCTCACCGATCCCGTCAGCGAGCCGGACCTGGTCGCGCAGCACTCGCCCCTGATGTCGCCGCTGGTCTGGGACCTGGCGCACATCGGGAACATGGAGGAGCTGTGGCTCCTGCGCAACGTCGCGGGCCGCCCCTCCATGCACCCCGAGATCGACCCCCTGTACGACGCCTTCGAGCATCCGCGGGCCGAACGGCCGAAGCTGCCGCTGCTGGCCCCCGAGGAGGCCCGCCGGTACGCGGCCGAGGTGCGGGGCCGCGTCTTCGACCTGCTGGAGCACACTCCCTTCGAGGGCACGGCGCTGCTGGACTCCGGCTACGTCTTCGGCATGATCGCCCAGCACGAACAGCAGCACGACGAAACGATGCTGATTACCCATCAGCTGAGGGCGGGCGCCCCCGTCCTGACGGCCCCCGAGCCCGACGCCCCGTTCGATCCTCCGGTCGCCGCCGAAGTCCTCGTACCCGGCGGCCCCTTCACGATGGGCACCTCCGCCGAGCCCTGGTCGCTCGACAACGAACGCCCCGCCCACACCCGGGACACCGTGCCGTTCTGGATCGACACGGCTCCGGTGACCAACGCCGCGTACGAGGCGTTCATCGCGGACGGCGGCTACGGCGACCCCCGCTGGTGGGCCCCGGCTGGGTGGGAGCAGATCCGCGCGCACGGCATCGGTGCCCCGCTGTTCTGGCGCCGGGAGGACGGCCGGTGGCTGCGCCGCCGCTTCGGGGTGACCGAGCCGGTACCGGCCGACGAGCCGGTGCTGCACGTCAGCTGGTACGAGGCGGACGCCTACGCCCGCTGGGCGGGACGCCGACTGCCCACGGAGGAGGAGTGGGAGAAGGCCGCCCGGCACGATCCGGCGACCGGCCGCTCGACCCGCTACCCCTGGGGCGACGCCGACCCGACCCCCGCCCACGCCAACCTCGGCCAGCGCCACCTGCGCCCGGCCCGGGCGGGCAGCTACCCCGCCGGGGCCTCCGCCCTCGGGGTGCGCCAGCTGATCGGCGACGTGTGGGAGTGGACGGCCTCCGACTTCCTGCCGTACCCGGGGTTCCGGGCCTTCCCGTACCGGGAGTACTCGGAGGTGTTCTTCGGACCGGAGCACAAGGTGCTGCGCGGCGGCTCCTTCGCGGTCGACGCGGTCGCCTGCCGCGGCACGTTCCGCAACTGGGACCTCCCGGTGCGCCGGCAGATCTTCTCCGGGTTCCGCACCGCGCGGGACGGTGGCGCCTGATGTGCCGTCACCTCGCCTACCTGGGGCCCGTGGTGGCCCTCGGGCGGCTGCTGAGCGAGCCCGCGCACTCCCTGGTGCGCCAGTCCTGGGAGCCGCGCCGGCAGCGCAACGGCACGGTCAACGCCGACGGCTTCGGCGTCGGCTGGTACGCAGAGGGCGACCCGGTACCGGGTCGCTACCGCCGGTCCGGGCCCGTGTGGGGCGACGAGACCTTCACCGACCTCGCGCGCGTGGTGCGCAGCGGGGGCCTGCTGGCCGCCGTACGGGACGCCACCCTGGCCGGGGCCGACGGCGAGGCCGCGGCGGCGCCGTTCGCGGACGGGCCGTGGCTGTTCAGCCACAACGGCGCGGTGCGGAACTGGCCGGACGCGGTGGCGCCGCTCGCGGCCTGTCTGCCGCCCCGGGAGCTGCTCCAGCTGTCCGCGCGGACGGATTCGGCGTTCGTGTGGGCGCTGGTCCTGCGCCGGCTGCGCGCCGGGGACGACCTGGGCACGGCGCTCGCCGAGCCGGTCCGGGAGGTGGCGTCGGCCGCGCCCGGCTCCCGGCTGAACCTCCTGCTGACCGACGGGGCGGCCATCGCCGCGACGGCCTGGGGCGATTCGCTCTGGTACCTGGCCGACCCGGGGGCCCGCCGCACGGTGGTGGCCTCCGAACCGTACGACGACGACACCCGCTGGTGCGAGGTGCCCGACCGGACCTTGCTGACCGCCACCCGCACCCGGGTCGAACTGACCCCTCTCAAGGAGTCCCCGCTCGGGGAGAAGGAGCGCTCGTGAGTGACTTCCAGTTGACCCGGACCCTCGACGAGAACGCCGCGGAGGCCGCGCTGCGCACGGACGTCCGGCACGGGCTGACGGGCACCCCCAAGGCGCTGCCGCCCAAGTGGTTCTACGACGCGCGGGGCAGCGAGCTGTTCGAGGAGATCACCCGGCTGCCCGAGTACTACCCGACGCGGGCGGAGCGGGAGATCCTGCTGGAACGGGCAGGTGAGATCGCCTCGGCGAGCGGCGCCCGGACCCTGGTGGAGCTGGGCTCCGGGTCCTCCGAGAAGACCCGGCACCTCATCGAGGCGATGCCCGGGCTGGACACGTACGTACCGGTGGACGTGAGCGAGAGCGCCCTGAGGGGGGCCGCGGAGTCCCTCCTGGAGGAGCATCCGCGGCTGCGGGTGCACGCACTGCTGGCGGACTTCACGCGGGCCCTGCGCCTTCCGGAGTCACCCGGGCCGCGGCTGGTGGTGTTCCTCGGCGGCACGATCGGGAACCTGCTGCCGCCGGAGCGGGCGCTGTTCCTGGCCTCCGTACGGGCGATGCTCTCACCGGGGGACGCGCTGCTGATGGGGACGGACCTGGTGAAGGACGAGGCCGTGCTGGTGGCGGCGTACGACGACGGGCAGGGGGTCACGGCGGAGTTCAACAAGAACGTCCTGTCCGTCGTCAACCGGGAGTTGAACGCGGACTTCCACACCGCCGACTTCGAGCACGTGGCGGTGTGGAACCGGGAGCAGGAGTGGATCGAGATGCGGCTGCGGGCCCGGTCGGACCTGTTGGTGAAGATCCGGGCGCTGGACCTGGTCGTGCCGTTCACGGCGGGCGAGGAGATCCTGACGGAGATCTCCGCGAAGTTCCGTCAGGAGGGCGTGCGCAAGGAACTGGGCGCCGTGGGGCTGGAGTTGACCCAGTGGTGGACGGACGCGGCGGGCCGCTTCGCGCTGTCCCTGTCGGTCGCCCACGCCCCGGCCGGCTGAGCGGGGATCCCCGGTAGCAGCGCCGGGCCCGCGGCGGCGGCGACGGCCGCCTGAGCCGCGGCCGCGAGGTCCCGCCGGTCCGCGTACCGGCCCGGCGGGATCCGCGGCAGCAGCCCGACCTCGGCCCGTACGCCGCGGGCCCGGGCGATCCGCCACAGGGAGGCGGTCAGCGGATCGTCGCCGACGAAGGCGGGCTCCCCGGCCGGCGTCCCGTCGCCCCGCAGGTAGGCGAGGTGCACGGGCTGTACGGGGACCCGCGCGTCCAGGGCTGCCTGGAAGGCGGCCCTGCGGAAGGGCCCCCGGGCGCGCCCGCACCAGGTGGACCCCTCGGGGAAGACGGTGACCCGGTCTCCGGCCAGCAGGGCCCGGGTGACGTCCCCGATGGCGGCGGGCAGGGTGCGCAGCCGGTCGCGTTCGATGAACAGGGTTCGGGCGCGCCGGGCGAGGCGGCCGATGACCGGCCACGCCCGGAGGTCGCTCTTGGCCAGCATCCGGGAGGGCAGGACGGCCAGCACGAGCGGGATGTCCAGCCAGGAGATGTGGTTGGCGACGATCAGGCGCCCGCCGTCCGGGCCGGGGCTGCCGTACGGGGTGACGCGTATTCCGAAGGCCCGTACGAGAGCGGTGGCCCAGGCCCGCACCGCCGCGTCCCGGGACCCTGCGGGCAGCAGCCGGACCGCCGGGGCGCACAGGACGCCGGCGAGGACCAGGGCCGCGGCCCCGGCCAGCCGGAGCACCGCGCGCGGCAGCCCCGCGGTGCGCCCCTGGTGGCCGGCGCAGGCCTCGGGGGTGCACGGCGAGGTGGGCAGCCAGGCGCTCATGCGGCCGGGGCGAGCGAGAGGAAGTGCCTGAGGTAGCGCGGGTTGGTGCGGCGCAGGGAGAGCAGGACGTACAGGTCGGCGCAGCCGAACTCGGCGTCGAGGGCCGGCTCGCCGCAGACCCAGGCGCCCAGGCGCAGGTAGCCGCGGAGCAGCGGGGGCACCTCCATCCGGTCGGGGTGGGCGATGCCCGCGGGGTTCCAGGGGAGGTGCGGGGTGACGCGGTACTCCTCGGGGGCGAGGTGGCGGGCCAGGGTGGTCTCGCGGGTGGCGGCGGCCAGGATCCCGCCGTCGGCGAGGGGGATCGAGCAGCAGCCGGCGAGCCAGTTGTGCCCGGAGCGGTCCATGTAGCGGGCGAGGCCGGCCCAGATGAGGGCGATCACGGCGCCGTTGCGGTGGTCGGGGTGGACGCAGGAGCGGCCGACCTCGACCAGGTCGGGGCGGATCGGGCCGAGGGCGGAGAGGTCGAACTCGCCCTCCGAGTAGAGGCGTCCGGCGATCGCGGCTCGTTCCGGGGGCAGCAGCCGGTAGGTGCCGACGACCTGGCCGGTCTCCTGGTCGAGGACGAGGAGGTGGTCGCAGTACGCGTCGAAGGCGTCGGCGTCGAGACCCGGCTCCGGGCCGTCGAGGCGGGCGCCGAGCTCTCCGGCGAACACCTGGTGGCGCAGGCGCTGGGCCGCGCGCACCTCGTTCTCGTCGCGGGCGAGGCGGACGGCGTAGCGGGGGGCGGGGGCGACGGGGCCGGGGGCCGAGGGCGCGGGGAGGGCGGCCGGGACGGCGACGCGGGCGGCCGGGGCCGCGGGGAGGGCGGCCGGGGCGCCGGTGAGGGGGGACGGGGACAGGGGTGCGATGGTCATGGCGACTCCTGAGCCGGGCACGGAGAGCCGGGCCGGCGGTTGTGCGGCCTGGCTCCTTACTTCTTCCGTGGCGGGCTGGATTCGACATGGCCGCGCCGAGGCCCCTGGATGTGCGGACGCTGAACTCGGCGGTGGGCGGCGTCCCCGGGGTGCCGACGGGCACCCGGGGACGCCGCACCGGTCGCGGCGGCGCGGTCCTCAGCGGTCGGAGCTGAGGAGCCGGCCGATGGTGTCGGAGGCCGACCTGGCGGCCTGCTTGGGGTCCTGGCCGGTGAGGACGGCCGTCATGAAGGGCTTGATCGGGTTGTCGGCCTCGACCTCGGCCCACCGGGCGGAGTTCGGCGTGGCCCGGCCCTGGGCCGCCCCGGGGGCCATGGCCACCGCTCCCTCGTTGCCCTCGACGACGTGGGCCAGGGTCGTCCGGTTCGGCACGTAGCTCATGGTGCGGGCGAGCTCGGTCTGCCACTTCTCGCTGACCAGGGCGGTGATCACGTCCACCGCGCGGGCCCGCTGCCCGGTGTTCTCCGGGATGATCAGGTCGGAGCCGCCGGTGAAGACGGCGCCCGCCTTCTCGGAGGTCTTGCCGGGGATCGGGAAGAAGCCGAGCTTGTCCTTGAGGGCGGGGTTGGCCGCCTCGATCTCCTTGACCTGGCTCGGCGGGGCGATGATCTGGGCGACCTGGCCGCGGGCGAAGACCTCCGACTGCGGGGGCGTCTCCTCGTCCGCGTCCTTGGGGCCGTCGCCGAGCGCCTGGAGCTGCTTGTAGAACTCCATCCCGGCCAGGGCCTTGTCGTCGTGGAGCGCGCCCGTCCACGTGCCGCTGTTCTCGACGGCGAGCTCGCCGCCCTCGTCCCAGACGAACCCGGCGAGGACGTACCAGTTCTGGCCCGCGAGGTAGATGCCCTGCTGGTCCCCCTTGTCGAGCCGCTGGGTGGTCTGGATCCACTCCTGGCGGTTCTTGGGCACCGCCTTGACGCCGGCGTCCGCGAAGAGGTCCTTGTTGTAGATGACCACCCGGTTGGCGGCGTACCAGGGGATGCCGTACTGGGCGCCGTTGACGCTGCCGGGGTCGGAGAGGCCCTTGAGCCAGTCCTTGTTGCCCCATTCGCGCAGGCCCTCCAGGGTGAGTTCGGAGAGCCCGCCGACCTCGATGTACCGGGCCACCTGGGTGTTGCCCACCTCGATGACGTCGGCTCTCTCCTTGCTCTTGCCGGAGAGGACGCCGCTCACCTTGTCGCCGATGCCGGTCCAGTCCTGGATCTTCACCTCCAGGTCGACATCGGGATGCTCCTGTTCGAACGAGGCGGTGAACTTGCCGATGAAGTCGTCCGAGGCGCTGCCCTTCATCAGCCAGAGCGTCACCTTCTGGGGCCCTCCGGCCGAGTCGGCCAACTGGCTGCAGCCCGTGAGGGCGGTCGCGGCCGCGAGGGCGGTGCACACGGCAAGGAAGCGCATCTTCACGAAGGTCCACCTTCTGGGAACGGGGCTCAGATGGCTTGAAATTGGCATAGACCAATAGGCGGGTCAAGGGGGTTTGGCCCGGGACTCTTCACACAAAGTTCGCGGAGAATGACGAACTGGGGCACCGTGGAACAAGGCAACAGCCACCCAGTGTCGGGAGACCCCCATGTCCAATCACACGTACCGGGTGACCGAGATCGTCGGCACTTCCCCCGAGGGCATCGATCAGGCCATCCGCAACGGGATCAGCCGGGCGGGGCAGCACCTGCGCAATCTGGACTGGTTCGAAGTCGTCCAGGTGCGCGGGCACATCGAGAACGGCGAGGTCGCGCACTACCAGGTGGGCCTGAAGGTCGGCTTCCGCCTCGACGAAGACGCCTGAGGCCCTGGCGCGGCCGCCCGGACCCGACGCCCGGGGCACGCGAGCGGCCCGGACCCGACCGCCCGGGCGGCGCCCTTCGGGTGCGGCCGCTCAGGTGCGGCCGCTCAGGTGCGGCCGCTCAGGTCCGCGCCTTGAGGTGCGGCCGCGCTCGGGTGCGGGCCCTCGGCTGCGGCCGCTCAGGTGCGGGCCTCAGGTGCGGCCCTCGACCTCCTGGGCCGCCTTGAGTTCCGGCGCGTCCGCCGCCCAGTCCGCCAGGACCACCCGGAAGCCCGCGGCGCGCGCCGCCCCGCACACCAGCTCGTCGTCGTCGACGAGCATCCGCACCTCACGGTCCCGGGCGACCCGCTTCAGCACCTCCAGCTTCGTCGTCCGGGCCGGCCGGCGGTCCTGGTTCCCGCGCATCCACAGCGTCCCCCCGGGCAGGCCGTGCCGGGCGAGCCAGTCGGCCGTGTCCTTCCGGCACCGCTCGGGGCGGCCCGTCAGGTACACCACCTCGCACTCCTCCGCGCTCTCCCGCGCCAGCGCCACCCCGCGCGCGAGCGGCGGATCGGCCGGGGCCGCGCCGAAGAAGCCGTTCCAGTCCCGCGGCCGGCCCTCCAGGAAGTGCTGGCGGTGGCCGGTGTCGGCCAGGGTGTTGTCGATGTCGAAGACGGCCAGCGGCCGCGCGGTGCTCTCGGTCATCCCGCCAGCCTAGGGCGCGCCCCGGGGAAGCCGGCCGGGAGGGCGAACGGCCCGCGACCGGGCATCGCGACGGCCCGGGAATCCCCGCGGCCGCCCAACGTTGACACGGGTGTGATCCGAAAACTCTCGATACTCGACCGGTCCCGCACCCGCGAGGGCCACCCCGCCCCGCAGGCGCTGCGCGACACCGTGGACCTGGCCCGCACGGCCGAGGAGCTCGGATACCACCGCTTCTGGGTCTCGGAGCACCACAGCGTGCCCGGCGTGGCGGGTTCCGCCCCCACCGTGCTCGCGGCCGCCGTCGCCGGCGCGACCCGGCGGATCCGGGTCGGCACGGGCGGGGTCATGCTGCCCAACCACCAGCCGATGGTGGTCGCCGAGCAGTTCGGGGTGCTGGAGTCCCTCTTCCCCGGCCGGATCGACATGGGTCTCGGCCGCTCCGTCGGCTTCACCGACGGGATCCGGCGCGCCCTGGGCCGCGACACCGGGGACGCCGACCGGTTCGAGGAGCAGCTGGCCGAGCTGCTGGGCTGGCTCGACGGCAGCCAGGAGACCCACCCCGAGGTCCACGCGCGCCCCGCCGAGGGGCTGCGGATCCCCGCCTTCGTACTGGCCACCGGCGCCGGGGCCGGGATCGCCGCCCGGGCCGGGCTGCCGCTGGTCGTGGGCGACCTGCGCTCCCGCGACCGGGTCGCGCGGGCCGTCGCGACGTACCGCGGGGAGTTCCGGCCCTCCGCGTGGGGCCCGGAGCCGTACGTCGTGGTCTCCGGGACGGTCGCGGTGGCCGCCACCGCGGAGGCGGCCCGCCAGATCCTCGTGCCGGAGGCGTGGTCCGTGGCGTACTCCCGCACCCGGGGGAGCTTCCCGCCGCTCCGGCCGTCCGAGGAGGTCGAGGCGCTGGAGATGTCCCCCAGGGAGCGGGAGCTGTACGAGGGCGCCCTCGCGGGGCACGTCCACGGCACCGAGGAGCAGGTGGCGGCGGAGCTCTCCGAGGTGGCCGCCCTGACCGGCGCGGACGAGCTGCTGGTCACCACGTCCACGTACGACCGGACGGCGCTGCTGGACTCCTACCGCGGGCTGGCCCGGATCGCGGGCCTCTAAACTGGGACGAATGCACCAGCCCGCGTCCGCGCCCCTCCCCGCCGGCCCCCCTGCCCGCGATCAGCGCGGCCTAGATCTGCGCGGCCTAGATCTGCGCGGCCTCGACCCGTACGTCCGCGTCCGGGGCGCCCGGGAGCACAATCTGCGCGGTGTCGACGTGGACGTCCCGCGCGACGCGCTGACCGTGTTCACGGGCGTCTCCGGCTCCGGCAAGAGCTCGCTCGCCTTCGGCACGCTCTACGCGGAGGCCCAGCGCCGGTACTTCGAGTCGGTGGCCCCGTACGCCCGGCGCCTCATCCACCAGATCGGCGCACCGAAGGTCGACTCCGTCACCGGACTGCCGCCCGCCGTCTCGCTGGAACAGCGCCGCTCCTCCCCCGGTTCGCGCTCCTCTGTGGGGACGGTGACCCTGCTGTCGAACTCGCTGCGGATGCTGTTCTCCCGGGCCGGCGCCTATCCCGCGGGCGCGGAACGCCTCGACTCCGACGCCTTCTCCCCCAACACAGCCGCCGGCGCCTGCCCTTCGTGCCACGGGATCGGCCGGATCCACCGCACGAGCGAGGAACTGCTCGTCCCTGATCCAGGTCTGTCGATCCGTCAGGGTGCCATCGCCGCCTGGCCGGGCGCCTGGCAGGGCAAGAACCTGCGGGACGTCTTGGAGGCGCTGGGGCACGACGTGGACCGGCCCTGGCGGGAGCTGCCCGCGAAGGACCGCGAGTGGATCCTGTTCACCGAGGAGCAGCCGGTCGTGACCGTGCACCCGGTGCGCGACGCCGACCGGATCCAACGGCCCTACCAGGGCACATACATGAGTGCCCACCGCTATGTCATGCGGACGTACGCGGACAGCAAGAGCGCCGCCCTGCGGGCGCGCGCGGAGAAGTTCCTGACCGACTCGCCGTTCCCCGCGTGCGCGGGGCGCCGGCTGCGGCCGGAGGCGCTGGCCGTCACCTTCGCGGGGTACGGCATCGCGGACCTCGCGGGGATGGCACTGTCCGAGCTGGACGCCGTGCTGGCCGCCGTCCCCGGCTCCGCGGGCGCGGGCGCGGGCTCCGAGCCCGTAGCCGGGGCCGGGACCGCGGCGGGGGCGGGGGCGGGGGCGGGGGCGGGGGCGGGGGCCGCGGCGGGGGCGGGCGCCGGAGAGGCTGCGCGGGTGCTCGCGGAGGACCTGCGCTCGCGGATCGGACCCGTCACGGAACTCGGGCTGGGCTACCTGAGCCTGGACCGCACCGCGCCCACCCTGTCGGTGGGCGAACTGCAGCGGCTGCGGCTGGCGACCCAGCTGCGCTCGGGGCTGTTCGGGGTGGTGTACGTGCTGGACGAGCCCTCGGCCGGGCTGCACCCCGCCGACGCGGAGGCCCTCCTCGGCGTACTGGACCGGCTCAAGGAGGCCGGGAACACGGTGTTCGTCGTGGAGCACCACCTGGACGTGGTGCGGCACGCGGACTGGCTGGTGGACGTGGGGCCGCTGGCCGGGGAGCACGGCGGGCAGGTGCTGTACAGCGGGCCGCCCGCGGGCCTGGCGGGCGTACCGGGGTCCGCCACGGCGCCGTACCTGTCCGGGACGGCCCCGGTGGACCGGGCGCGGCGACCGGTGCGCACGGCGACCGGGTCCGTGCACCTGAGCGGGGTCGACCGGCACAACCTGCGCGGTGTGGAGGCCCGGTTCCCGCTGGGGGTGTTCACGGCGGTGACCGGGGTGTCGGGGTCGGGGAAATCCACGCTGGTGGGCCAGGTACTGGCCCGGGAGGTCGGCGAGCGGCTGGCCGACCCGGACTTCCCCGTACGGCGGCTGGTGGCCGTCGACCAGAAGCCGATCGGGCGCACCCCGCGGTCCAACCTGGCCACGTACACGGGCCTGTTAGACGTCGTGCGCAGGCTCTTCGCCGCGGCGCCGGAGGCACGGGCGCGCGGCTGGAAGGTGGCCGGTTCTCCTTCAACGTGCCGGGCGGACGGTGCGAGACCTGCCAGGGCGAGGGTTTCGTCTCGGTGGAGCTGCTGTTCCTGCCGAGTACGTACGCCCCGTGCCCCGCCTGCGCCGGAGCCCGGTACAACCCCGAGACCCTGGAGGTCCGGTACGGGGGGCTGGACATCGCGGAGGTCCTCGGCCTGACGGTGGAGGCGGCGGCGGCCTTCTTCGCGGAGGCGCCGGCGGCCGCGCGCAGCCTGCGGGCCCTGGAGGACATCGGGCTGGGCTACCTGCGGCTAGGGCAGCCCGCGACGGAGCTGTCGGGCGGCGAGGCCCAGCGGATCAAGCTGGCCACGGAGCTGCAGCGACTGCGCCACGACCACACCCTGTACGTACTGGACGAGCCGACGACGGGCCTGCACCCGGCCGGCGTACGGGTACTGCTGCGGCAGTTGCACGGTCTCGTCGACGCCGGGCACTCGGTGGTCGTCGTCGAGCACGACATGGCGGTGGTGGCGGGCGCGGACTGGGTGCTCGACCTGGGCCCGGGCGGCGGTACCGAGGGCGGCCGCATCGTGGCGTCGGGCACCCCGGCGGAGGTGGCCGCGGCCGGGGTGGGCCGCACGGCACCGTACCTGGCGCGGGCGCTGGCGGAGGACGGCGGCCGGAACGCTCCGTGACGGCCCCGCGCGGCCCGGCACCGGCGCTACGCGTCGCCGGGCAGCAGGTTCTGGGGCAGCTCGCGGAAGCTCCACAGGCCCCGGCGGCGGGTGAACATCCAGACGAGGTCGTAGCGGTCGGGCCAGGCGGCTGGGACGCCGACGACCTGGTGGGCGCCGAGGGCCCGGACCAGGCGGGGGATGCCGGCCGGTTCCCAGCAGACCAGTGCGGGCATCGGCGCGGCCAGCACGGCCCGGGCGAGCACGGGCTCGGCGCCGACGGCGAACTCGGCGCGCACCGGCGTGCGCAGCGCGGCGGCGAGGGCCGTCACCGTCTGCCGGCACCGCTCGGGGGCCGCCTTGCCGCCGGCCGCGAAGACGGCGGCGGGACGGGGCAGGAAGGAACGGGCCGACGGCGGGAAGAGGCGGGGCAGTTCCTCGGCGCGGCGCTGACCGCGGCCGGACAGGGAGCCGGGATGCTCGATGCCCTCGTCGTCCTCGGCGGTGTCACCGGCGAACGGCTTCTCCGCGTGCCGGATGACCATGACCAGGGCGTCCCGCGGTCCGGCCGGCGGGCCGGGAGCCGGGCCGCCGGGGTGCTCCTCGGACGTGCAGCCGGCCGCGGCCAGCGGGGCGAGGGCGGCGGCCAGCACGGTTCGGCGGCGCGGTCCGGACCCGGTGGGGGCATGTGGCATGGGGCCCACTGTCGCCCATGGCCGGAGGTCCGCCGGGGCGCGGCGCGGCGCGGGCGGCCCCGGTCAGCCGATCGGCGCAGGCGGGAGCGGGGGCGTCTCGGGGGCGGCGGCGGGGGCGGCCTCGGGTGTCGCCGGTTCGGCCGGTCTCTCGTACGGGGACGGCACGGGGAAGTAGGCCTCCAGGAACGCGGCGACCGCGCGCTGCTGTACCTGGGGGGAGAGCCCCGTACCGGCGTCGTCGGCGAGGCAGAAGGCGTCGGCCCCGCGGTGGTGGACCAGGTCGCCCAGGCGTTCCAGCTCGTCGGCCTGCCCCGTGGACACGTACTCGGTGGCCAGCTCGCCCTCGACCGCGTGGCCGTCCGCGAGGGCCAGGTGGACCGCCAGGGTGACGGGGGCGATGTCGGTGGCGCTGCGGAACACGGACCGGCTGGTGGCGGTGAGGCCGCCGGGCAGGCGTTCTTCGAGGTGGTCGAAGAGGGAGCGGCTGAGGGGGTAGGGGGTGTGGGCCAGGATCCGCGGATAGGTGCGGCCCACGGCGGATTCCACGGCCCGGCGGGTGGCGCGCTGGGAGAGGGTGAAGACGTCGTCCTCGGCGTCCGGGGAGCTGGGCGGGACGGCGCGGTCGTCGTGGAAGACCTTGGGGAGGCCGGAGGGGAGGAAGAAGTTCTGCGGCCGCTGCGAACGGCCGAGGAAGATGTCGTCGTTGAAGTAGACGAAGTGCTCGGCAAGGCCGGGTATCCGGTGCAGCTGGGTCTCGATGGCGTGCGAGTTGAAGACCGGCAGGACGTCGGGCTCGGCGAACAGGTCGCGGTGGTCGACGACCGTGATGCCCGGGTGGTCGGCGGCCAGCCACGCGGGGACCTGGTCGTCGGTGACCAGGAAGACGTGCCGGATCCAGGGTGCGTGTGCGGCGATCGACCGCAGGCAGTAGCGCAACTCGCCGCGGTCGCGGTAGCGGTGCTCGCCGCGGTCCACGGCGGGAGCGGGGGCGTCCCGGGCACGGGTGTCGGTGTCGGCGGCACGGGTGTCGGTGTCGGCGGCACGCGTGTCCGTGTCGGGGGCTCCGTCGCCGGTCGGGGCCTGCGCCGCGGCTGCGGCCGCCTGCTCGCGGCGGCGCCAGACGGGGTCGGAGGCGTCCACCCAGGTGATGACGGCGTCGATCGGGAAGTCGATGTCGTCGGGGAAGCGCCGGGCGAGGGCGTCCACGACGGGGTACTCCCGGTCTCCGACGCGGCGGGTGCCGGTGGCGGCCAGGGAGGGCACCCACCAGCCGAACGGCGTCTCACGCAGGGAGGCGACCCCGCCCGCGCCGGAGTCCGAGGGGTCCCAGAACTCCAGCTCGCAGCCGTGGTCGGAGCCGAGGTGGAGGGTGCGGCCGGAGGTCACCACCGGCTGATGGAGGCGGATGCCCTTGATCCGGGGGCGCGGTGCGCCGTTCTGCGGGGCGGCTTCCGCGGAGGCGACGGCCGTGGAGAGCGATTCGGCGAGAACGGTGGCGAGCGTCCCGCCGTCGCCGAGCAGATCGGCGTAGAGGGGCCGGCCGACGAAGGCCTCGGCGCACGCCTTGAGGGCCGCGTCACGGGAGCCGGGGGCGATGGCGACCCGGTGGCTCAGTCCCCCGTCGGGGACGAGGCCGTAGCCGATGTCCGCCGCTTCCAGTGCCTTGGCGGCGGCCCGGAGGTTCGCAGCGCGCAGCCCGGCCGGCAGCAGGTCGTCGCGTACGACGGCGAGGCGGCCCCGATAGCGGACGACGCCCTCACTGTCCGCGAGTTCGGCCAGGATCTCGTCCTCGCGTCCGGACTGGCGGGGCGACAGGACGGCCCCGGTCACGGGCCCGGTCCGCTCGCGCTCGTGAGCGGCGGGCTGACGCGGGACGCCGCCGGGCTGCCCCAGTACGCGGCCGAGGCTCCGGAGCCCCGGCCATTTGAGGTACCGGCGGATACCACTCATCTTCTACACCTCGGGTTCGCGGACACGACAAGCCTTCTGCCGGATCCGGCAGGCCCCCCCGAATAGCCAACGTCAGCATAAGCCGACGCCTACGGCGGATGAACGTCGCTCCCGCCTCGGGGTCGTTTCTCATCCGACTCTCATGCCCGCTGCCACCGGAATCACCGTGCTCCCACGACCGCACGGGCACCGTGCGGGGGGATCAGCGCGGCCCCTTGCGGAGCGCCCGCAGCCACTCCTTGTTCATCGCGGCGATCGAGGGCAGGGGAATGCCCTTGGGGCAGGCGGTGGCGCACTCCCCCGCCAGGGTGCAGCCGCCGAACCCCTCCTCGTCCATCGTGGCCACCATGTCCAGGACGCGGGTCTCCCGCTCGGGCGAGCCCTGCGGGAGGACGTTGAGGTGGTTGATCTTGGCGGAGGTGAAGAGCATCGCCGATCCGTTGGGGCAGGCCGCCACGCACGCGCCGCAGCCGATGCACTCGGCGTGCTCGAAGGCGAGGTCGGCGTCGTGCTTGGGCACGGCGGTGGCGTGCGCCTCGGGGGCGGCGCCGGTGGGGGCGGTGATGTAGCCGCCGGCCTGGATGATGCGGTCGAAGGAGCCGCGGTCGACGACGAGGTCCTTGACCACCGGGAAGGCGGCCGCCCGCCAGGGTTCGACGTCGATGGTGTCGCCGTCGGCGAAGGACCGCATGTGGAGCTGGCAGGTGGTGGTGCGCTCGGGGCCGTGGGCGTCGCCGTTGATGACGAGGCTGCACGCGCCGCAGATGCCCTCGCGGCAGTCGTGGTCGAAGGCGACCGGGTCCTCGCCGCGCAGGATGAGGTCCTCGTTGAGGGTGTCGAGCATCTCCAGGAAGGACATGTCCTTCGAGATGCCGTCGACCGCGTAGGAGGCCATGGCGCCGGGGGCGTCGGGGTTCTGCTGGCGCCAGACGCGCAGGGTGAGCTTCATGCGTAGCTCCGCTGGGTGGGGTGGACGTACTCGAAGACGAGGTCTTCCTTGTGCAGGACGGGGGCGCTGCCGGTGAACTCCCAGGCCGCTGCGTACGAGAACTCCTCGTCGCGGCGCTCGGCCTCGCCCTCCGCGGTCTGGGACTCCCCGCGGAAGTGGCCGCCGCAGGATTCAGCGCGGTGCAGGGCGTCGAGGCACATCAGCTCGGCGAGCTCCAGGTAGTCGACGATGCGGTTGGCCTTCTCCAGCGACTGGTTGAACTCCTCGCCGCGGCCGGGGACCTTGATCCGCCGCCAGAACTCCTCCCGGATCTCCGGGATCCGCTGGAGCGCCTTGCGCAGGCCCTCCTCCGTGCGGGCCATGCCGCAGTACTCCCACATCAGCTCGCCGATCTCCCGGTGGAAGGAGTCCGGGGTGCGGTCGCCGTCGACGGCGAGCAGCTTCGCCAGGCGCTCGCGGGTCTCGCGGACGGCGGCCGCGGTCTCGGGGTGCGTGTCGTCGACGGCTTGCCGGTGGGGGTGGCGGGCCAGGTAGTCGTTGATGGTGGAGGGCAGGACGAAGTAGCCGTCGGCCAGTCCCTGCATCAGGGCGGACGCGCCGAGCCGGTTGGCGCCGTGGTCGGAGAAGTTGGCCTCGCCGATGGCGAAGAGGCCCGGGACGGTGGTCTGGAGGTCGTAGTCGACCCAGAGGCCGCCCATCGTGTAGTGGACGGCGGGGTAGATCCGCATGGGGACCTCGTACGGGTTCTCCGCGGTGATCCGCTCGTACATCTCGAAGAGGTTGCCGTACTTCTCGGCGACCTTGTCCCGGCCCATGCGGCGGATGGCGTCGGCGAAGTCGAGGTAGACGCCCTGCCCTCCGGGGCCGACGCCGCGGCCCTCGTCGCAGACGTTCTTGGCGGCGCGGGAGGCGATGTCGCGGGGGACGAGGTTGCCGAAGGAGGGGTAGATCCGCTCCAGGTAGTAGTCGCGCTCGGACTCGGGGATGTCCGCGGCGGGGCGGTCGTCGCCCTCGGCCTTGGGGACCCAGATGCGGCCGTCGTTGCGCAGGGACTCGCTCATCAGGGTGAGCTTGGACTGGTGGTCGCCGGTGCGCGGGATGCAGGTGGGGTGGATCTGGGTGAAGCAGGGGTTGGCGAAGTACGCGCCGCGCCGGTGCGCCCGCCAGACGGCCGTGGCGTTGGAGTTCATGGCGTTGGTGGAGAGGTAGAAGACGTTGCCGTAGCCGCCGCTCGCCAGCACCACCGCGTCGGCGTAGTAGGTGGTGATCTCGCCGGAGACCAGGTCGCGGGCCACGATGCCGCGGGCCGCTCCGTCGACAACGATCAGGTCGAGCATCTCGGTGCGCGCGTGCATCTCGACGTTGCCCGCGGCGATCTGGCGGGAGAGCGCCTGGTAGGCGCCGAGGAGGAGCTGCTGTCCGGTCTGGCCGCGGGCGTAGAAGGTGCGGGAGACCTGGACTCCGCCGAAGGATCGGGTGTCGAGGAGGCCGCCGTACTCGCGGGCGAAGGGGACGCCCTGGGCCACGCACTGGTCGATGATCTCGACGGAGATCTGGGCGAGGCGGTGCACGTTGGACTCGCGGGCGCGGAAGTCCCCTCCCTTGACGGTGTCGTAGAAGAGGCGGTGCACCGAGTCGCCGTCGTTGCGGTAGTTCTTGGCCGCGTTGATGCCGCCCTGGGCGGCGATGGAGTGGGCCCGGCGGGGGGAGTCGGAGAAGCAGAACTGGACCACGTGGTAGCCCTGTTCGGCGAGGGTGGCGCCGGCGGCGCCGCCCGCCAGGCCGGTGCCGACGACGATGACGGTGTGCTTGCGGCGGTTGGCCGGGTTGACCAGCTTGGCCTCGAAACGGCGCCGGTCCCAGCGTTCCGCGATCGGGCCGTCGGGGGCCTTGGCGTCGACCAGGGGGGCGCCGGTGGTGTAGTGGGCGAAGCTGCTGTCGTAGGGGCTCATGGTCAGCTCACCACTCCGGTCATGACGGCGACGGGGACGGACACGAAGCCCGCGAAGAGGACGAGGGCCAGGGCGTTGGCCAGGAACTTCAGCGCCCGGTCGCGCCGCGCGCTGCCCGCGCCGAGGGTCTGTGCGGCACTCCAGAAGCCGTGGCGGACGTGCAGGCCCAGGGCGGCCACCGCCACGATGTACACGGTGTTGCCGTACCAGGTGGAGAAGGTGGAGAGGACGTTCTCGTAGGGGTGGCCGGCCCACGCGCGCTCGTTGACGGTGAGCGTGGTGAGGTCGAGCAGGTGCCAGACGATGAACAGGGCCAGGATGATGCCGCCCCAGCGCATGGTGCGGGTGGCGTAGCTCGCGCGGCGGCGCTTGTGGGCGTACTTGACCGGGCGGGCCTTGATGTCCCGCCGGCTGAGCTGGTATGCGGACACGGCGTGGGCCACGACCGCCGCCACCAGCACGACCCGGACGATCCACAGCGCCCACTCGTAGTGCAGGAACGGCGCTCCGAGGGTGCGCAGCCAGTGGGCGTAGCCGTTGAACTCGTCCGCGCCGAAGAAGATCTTGAGGTTGCCGAGCATGTGCACGACGAGGTAGCCGAGCACGACGAGGCCGGAGACCGCCATGACGGTCTTCTTGCCGACCGACGAGTCCCAGATGGTGCGCGTGGTGGACGGCCGTCGGCCCGTCCGCGTTGCCAGAGCCATGCCACCGACGGTAAGGACCTAAGTCCTGAAAGGTCCAAGACATGATAGAGCTACTCTCGATAGTCTTTTGCTATGGATGGGCGTAACCTGGGCGGATGCAGTTCCAGCAGCTCCTGTACTTCGTGGCCGTGGCGGAGACCCGGCACTTCACCCGGGCCGCGGAGCGGGTGCACGTGGCCCAGCCCTCGCTCTCCCAGCAGATCAAGGCGCTCGAGCGGGAGCTGGGGGCGGAGCTGTTCAGCCGGGCCCGGGGCAACATCGCGCTCACCGACGCGGGTGAGGCCCTGCTGCCGCTGGCGCGGCGGATCCTGGCCGACGCGGACACGGCCCGGCAGGAGGTGCAGGAGCTGGCGCAGCTGCGGCGCGGCCGGGTCCGGCTGGGCGCCACCCCGAGCGTGTGCACGGGCCTGCTGCCGGACGTACTGCGCGCGTTCCACGCGGCGCATCCGGGGATCGAGCTGCTGATCGAGGAGAGCGGCTCCCTCGACCTCGTACGGGAGCTGGCGCGCGGGGCACTGGACCTGGCCCTGATCGCACTGCCCCTGCCACCCTCGGCCCCGGCACTGACCACCGTGGAGCTGCTGACGGAGGACCTGGTGGTGGTGTCCTCGTCCGAGCTGCCGGCGCCCGGCGGAGGCGGCGAGCTGACCATTTCCGGGCTGCGGGACGAGCCGATGGTGATGTTCCGGCACGGCTACGACCTGCGGGAGATGACGGTGACGGCCTGCCGGGCGGAGGGCTTCGAGCCGGTGTTCACCGTGGAGGGCGGCGAGATGGACGCGGTGCTCGGATTCGTCCGGGCCGGCCTGGGCCTGGCGGTGGTCCCGGCGATGGTGGTCGACCGGGCGGGCCCGGGCCTGCGGGCGACCCCGCTGGCCGGCTCGCCCCTGCGCCGCACGATTGCCCTGGCGCACCGCACGGACGTGGCTCCTCCGCGCGCCGCCCGCGAACTGAAGCGCATCCTGATCGACCGACCCGACTGACCCGGCAGCCCGCAGATCGAATCCTGCGGGTCGGACCCGCGGATCAGGCCCCGCGTATGGGCAGGACCCGGTCGAGCCCGCCGGCCAGCATTCCGAACGCCTGGTCGGCCTCGGCCACGGCCTCCGGGTGGGCCTCGTCGGCGCTCCTGCCGGCGTCGATCCGGCGGTAGTTCGCCCGGCCCAGCTCCTGACGGGCGGTCACCAGGTTCAGGGCCGCCAACCGGGCGACGAGCGGCGGAACCGACTCGGCTTCGAGCACGTAGGCGAGCAGTTCCACCTCCCGGGCGCTGTAGTGGGCCAGCCGCGTCTCGAGGCCAGCGGTGGAGTAGACGAGCCTCTGGAAGGCCAGGACGTCGGGGTGGTCGCACAGGCCGGTGATCGGATCCCGCTCCGCGAGGGCCGCGACGAAGTGCTCGTGCAGGGCGCCGACGGGACTCCGCCCCGGCACCCGGTCCCCCACGATGCGCGCGGCTTCGTCCTGATGGTCGGCGAACCGGTCCAGCACCAGATCCTCCTTGCTCGGGAAGTACCGGAACAGCGTGGGCTTGGACACCTCCGCCGCCGCGGCGACGTCCGCCACGGAGACGGCGTCGAAGCCGCGTTCCAGAAACAGTTCGAGCGCCGTGGCCGCCAGCTGGCGGCGCGTACGCAGCTTCTTGTTCTCACGGAGACCCGTCGTGTTTTCCATGCGTACACCGTAGCACAAATGCGTGACCAAGTAAATTTTTTAACTGGGTTGCCTTTTCCTTCGGTAGGGGGTTTCCTTGAGACATCGGCAGGACGCCGACACCGATACGACGTCGACCGGGATCACTCGGACGACGCACGGACGAGAGGACTTGCGATGACCGACGTACTGATCGCCGGAGCCGGCCCCACCGGGCTGACCCTGGCGTGCGAGCTGGCCCGGCGCGGTGCGCAGGTGCGGATCCTCGACCGGCGCACCGCGCCGCACCGCGAATCCCGCGGCAAGACGCTCCACCCCGACACCCTGGAACTCCTCGAAGGGCCGGACGTCGCCGGGCGGCTCGCGGGCATCGGCAGCCGCGGGATCGTCTTCCGCAAGTATTTCGACGGGGTCCACGTCAGCGACACCCCTTACGACGGCGCCCTCTTCATGGGGCAGTGGCAGATCGAGGAGGTGCTGCGCGAGCGGCTCGCAGAACTGGGTGTGTCCGTGGAGTACGGGTCCCGCATCACCGGGATCCGACAGGACGGGGCGGGAGTCGACGCGGAACTGGCGGACGGCCGCGCCGTCCGGAGCCGATACCTGGCCGGGTGCGACGGCGGCCGCAGCACGACCCGCAGGCTGCTCGGCATCCCCTTCGAGGGGAGCACGGAGCGGGCGCCGACTATGGTGCTGGGGGACGTGTCGGCACCGGGCCTGAGCCGGGACCACTGGCACCAGTGGTTCTCTTCGGACGGCGGCGCCGTGCTGCTCTGCCCCCTACCGGGAACCGGCAGCTTCCAGCTACAGGCCTCGCCCGAGCCGGACGAACGCGGCGATCCGCTGCCCCCGTCGCTGGAGGGCTTCCAACGGCTCTTCGAACGGCACGCCCGGATGCCGGGGATACGACCGGTGGAAGCGACCTGGCTCGCAGCCTGGCGCGTGAACGTCCGGATGGCCGCGCGGATGCGGGAGGGCCGAGCCCTCCTCGCCGGGGACGCCGCTCACGTCCACCCGATAGCCGGAGGTCGGGGCATGAACGCGGGCATCCACGACGCCGCCGCCCTCGGCCGGATCCTGGCCACCGCACTCACCGCTCCGGCCGGCGCCGCCGGGGCGGGTGCCCTCGACGCGTACGAGGCGGAGCGGCTGCCGTTCGCCGCCGATCTGCTGGCCGACACGAACCGGCGGCACGAACGGGTCCTGGCCGCCGTCCGCGAGCCCGGCAACGGGACGGAGGCCGGACTGGGCTGACCCTCCGCCAGGCGTCCTGGGCTCTGCCCCGAGCCCCGTCACCAAGCCCCGCCCCCGACCGCGGGCCACGGGACCCCGCCCACCGCCCAGACCACCGGGCTCGGGACCCGGCCACCGGCCGCGACCCGCCGGCCTCGGCCTCGGTGACCTTCCGCGGCAACCGCCGCCCCCTCCGCCGGCCCGACCCCGGCCGTCGGCCCGACCGCGGCTCCGGCCCGGCCCGCCCCCGGGCTCGCGCCTAGGAGAAGGTGGAGCTGGGTGCGGTGGGCACGGCGTCCGAGAGGGACAGCGTGTGGATGCGGTCCGGGGCGCCGGGGCGCGCGTAGTACCAGCCCTGCGCGGTGTCACAGCCGAGGGCGCGCAACTGGGCCGCCTGGGCGCCGGTCTCCACGCCCTCGACGGTGACGGCCAGGTCGAGGCTGTGGGCCAGCGCGACGATCCCCTCCACGATCTTGACGTCGACCGGGTTGGCCGGGCTCTGCTGCATCCCCTGGGTGAAGGAGCGGTCCAGCTTCAGGACGCTGACCGGCAGGCGGCGCAGGTTCGCCAGGTTCGAGTAGCCCGTGCCGAAGTCGTCGAGGGCGATGTCCACGCCCAGGGCGGCGAGCCGGCGCAGCGGTTCGAGGAGCTCGTCGTCGGCGCCGATCAGCGCCGATTCGGTGACCTCCAGGCACAGCGCCCCGGGGGCCAGGCCCGACTTCTCCAGCACCGCGATGGTGTCGGCGACCAGGCCGGGGTGGTGCAGCTGGGTCGGCGAGAGGTTGACGTTGATCCGCAGGGACGCGCCGCCCAGCTGGTTCTGCCAGTTGCGGGCCTGGCGGACGGACTCCTCCAGGACCCAGCGGCCGAGCGGGATGATCAGCCCGGTCCGCTCCGCGAGCGGAATGAACCGGTCCGGCCCGAGTACGCCGTACTGCGGGTGCGACCAGCGCACCAGCGCCTCGGCGCCGTGGACGCTGCCGTCGTGCATGTGCACCAGCGGCTGGTACTCGATGAAGAACTCGCCGCGCTCCAGGGCCGCCGGCAGGGCGTTGGTCAGCCCGTGCCGGGTGATGGCCCGGGCGTCGGCCTCGGCGTCCGCGAACTCGAAGCGGTTCCCGCCGGCCGCCTTGGCCCGGTACATGGTGATGTCGGCGCTGCGCAACACCTCCGCCGGGGTGCGCTCCCTGGCGCGGCCCTCGACGATGCCGATGCTGCCCCGGACGGTCAGCTCCCGGCCCTCGATGCGGATCGGCGTCGACAGCGCGGACAGGATGCGGACGGCGAGGTCGGTCACCTTCTCCTCGGTGTCGGAGCCGGTGGTCAGCGCGACGAACTCGTCACCGCCGAGCCGGGCGACCACCTCTCCGGGGCCGGTCGCGCAGCTCTGCAGCCGGTCGGCGACCTCCACCAGGAGCCGGTCCCCCGCCGAGTGGCCGAGGCTGTCGTTGACCGCCTTGAACCCGTCGAGGTCCAGGTAGCAGAGGCCGAAGCGGCTGCCGCCGGCTCCGCTCAGGGCCTTCTCCAGCCGCTCGAAGAACAGCGTCCGGTTGGGCAGCCCGGTGAGGGCGTCGTGGGTGGCCTCGTAGCGCAGGCGCAGGTTCAGCAACCGCCGCTCGGTGGTGTCCTCCATCAGTGCCAGCTGGTACTGCGGCACCCCCTCGGCGTCGCGCAGCAGCGACACCGTCAGGTTGGTCCAGAGCACCGTGCCGTCGTGCCGGTAGTACGGCTTCTCCACGCGGTAGCTCTCGCGCTCGCCGCGGACCAGTTCGCCGTACATCCGCCAGACGTGCGGCGTGTCGTCCGGGTGGCCCCACTCGCTGACCTTACGGCCGCGGACGTGGCCCTCCAGGCCGCCGAACATCTGCAGGAGCGCGTCGTTGGCCTCCAGCACGTTGCCGTCCAGGTCGGCGATGCCGATGCCGACGGCCGCCCCCTCGAACACGGCCCGGAAGCGCGCCTCGCTGGCGTGCAGCGCCTGCTGGGCGTCGGTGCGGGCGGTCAGCGCGGAACGGGCGATGGCCTCCTGCTCCATGAGCGTGCGCTCGCGCAGGGCCCGGGCGAAGCCGGCCGCGATCCCGTGCTGGAGCCGGGCGCAGCGGGCCCGGTACTCCTCGGTGCCGTCCGTGCCGGAGGCGACGGGCCCGGACGGGGAACCGGAGCCGCAGTACAGGACCAGGTACGACTCGATGACGCCGAGGGTGCCCGCCAGGGCCTCGGGGTCGGTGCAGTGCACCGCGACGAGTTCCGCCCCGACGCGCTGGGCCACGCCGGCGTCGAAGGGCCGGGCGTGCAGGGCCTCGGCGAGCGTCCGGGTGAGCGGCAGGAGGTGCCGCTCGAACTCGGGGCGGGTCAGCGAGGTCGCTGTGACCGGGAAGATCGCCCGGCCCCAGATGGTCGCGAAGCGGGCGATCCGGTCCTCCAGACCGCCCCGCGGCCCCGCGGGCGTGGCGGGGGCGGCCGCCGCCGGTCCCGCGGACGCCGGGTACGCTGCGGCGGCCGCCCGGGTGCCCGCCGTCTGTGCCGGAAGTCTCACGCCTTGCGTCCCACGCCGGCGAAGCCCGAGAAGGCGTACGGGTCCTCCTCCGCCTCGAGGTCGTGGGCGCCCGTGGAGATCTCGGGGCGCCAGCCGGGCATCGACGTCAGTCCCGGCTCCACGAGGTCGAAGCCGTCGAAGAAGCGGGTGATCCGTTCCCCGCTGCGCATGATGAGGGGGCTGCGGATCTCGCGGTAGACGCCCACGGTTCCGCCCGCGACCTCCTCCGTGAGCGGGATGCCCTCGTAGGAGGCGTGGGTGAGGATCAGCAGGCTGCCGGGGGCCAGCGCGTCGCGCAGCCGGGCGACGGCGGCGTACGGCTCGTCCTCGTCCTCCAGGAAGTGCAGGACGGCGACGAGCAGCAGGGCCACCGGGCGGTCGAGGTCCAGCAGCCGGGTCACCTCGGGGGCCGCCAGGATGTCCTGCGGCTTGCGCAGGTCGGCGGCGACGATGCCGGTGCGCTCGTCCCCGTCGAGCACGGCCTGGCTGTGCGCCACGGCCACCGGGTCGTGGTCGACGTACACGACGCGGGACTCGGGGTCCGCGGCCTGGGCGATCTCGTGGACGTTGCCGAACGTGGGGATGCCGGAGCCGATGTCGAGGAACTGCGTGACGCCCTGGTCGACGGCGTAGCGCACGGCCCGGCGCATGAATGCCCGGTTCGCCTGCATGATCTTGGGCAGGCCCGGCATGAATTCCATGGCGCGTCGGGCGGCCTGGCGGTCGACCTCGAAATTGTGGGAGCCGCCCAGGTAGTAATCGTAGATACGGGACACGCTCGGCACCGAGATGTCGATGCCCGGCGGGGCCCAGGCGGGGCGCTCCATCGAGGTCTCCAAGCCTTGTTCCTGTGGCGGTCCGTCCGAGGTCGGACTCCTGTACGAGCCGAATGTACTGATCATTGCCCAACAGAGCGAGCAAAAGCGGAAATTGACGATCCGTTCTTCGTCACACACCAAAGGCTCTCGCGGGCCCTCCCCAGGGGAATGACCGTTACCGACAAATCCCTTTTGGGAATTGATCGTCGAACGATCGGGCTCGTTACACAGTATTCGCAAGCTGGCTCAAACCTCTACGGTCGACACTCCACCCGTTCAGGCGAACCGGGGCCGACCCTCGCGTGCGTGGGCACGCGCGGGCCCATGCTCCCCGGGTGAACAGAGCCTGTGCCCGGCGCCTGCTGGCGGTCCCGGTCCTGCTGTGGGCGGCCTTGGCCGTCACGCCGGCCGTGGCTGATAGCAGCGCCTACGCGACGACCGACTCGGGCGACGGCGCGCACGCCGCCGCCGCGGTCACGGCGGTCCTCGGCGGCAGCCGCGGCGGTGGTCCGGGTGGCGGACATCACGGATGCCACCACGGCGGCGGGCACGGACGGGGACATCACGGCGGCCATCACGGCGGGCATCACTGCCCGCCGCCGCCTCCCCCGCCGTGCCCCCCGAAGCCCACCCCCACGCCCACCCCGGCCCCCACGCCGACACCGCCGCCGAAGCCCACCCCGAAGCCCCCGCCGCCGCCCGAACCGACCCCGCCCCCCGTGCCCACACCGCCCCAGCCGCCTCCACCGCCGCCCGAACCCGCGCCGCCGAAGCCGGCACCCGAGCCGGTACCGAAGCCCCAGCCCCCGAAGCCGGCCCCCGTCCCGCCCCGGGCGGCCAAGGCCCCCGCACCGCCGCCCCCACCCCCGGCCCCTGCGCCGGCTCCCGTGGTGACCCCGCCGCCGGCGCCGCCGAAACCGGTGGCCCGTCCCTCGTACCACGCCCCGTCCCGCAAGCCGGTCGAGCACCACATCTCGCCGGTGACCTTCACCCTGCTGACCGCGGCTCCCGCGGTGCTCGCGATCGTCGCGCTGCGCCCCCGGTAGCCCCGAGGCGCCACCTGACAACCGATTGGGAGTCATCTTGTCGGAATGGCTCGTCCTGTCCCTCGCGATGGCCGCGGCGTGCGCCGTGGTGCTGTCCATCGCCTTCTTCAACCACCGCAGGATCGGCGAGGACGACGATCCGAACGAGACCCCGGACGTCATCGAGTACATGACGATGATGATCGGAGTGATCTACGCGATCGTGCTGGGCCTGGCGATCGCGGGCGTCTGGGAGGGCCGCGGAGCCGCCCAGGAGTACGTGCGCCAGGAGGCGCAGGCCCTGCACGAGGTAAACGTCCGCTCCGAGGTCTACCCGGCCGAGGTGCGCAAGAGGATCCGGTCCGACGTCGACGCGTACGTGACGTACGTGGTGGACACGGAGTGGAAGGCGATGGGCGAGACCGGCGAACTCACCGACCGCAGCGGGGAGCTGCTGGAACGTATCCGCCGTGACGTCACCGACTACGAGCCGCAGACCGACCACGAGGGGCAGGCGTACCAGCCGCTGGTGGACCAGGTCGCGGTGGCCGACGACGCCCGCAACGCGCGCGGTCAGAGCGCCGGGGCCACGATGCCCGGCGTCGTGTGGTTCGGGCTGATCGCCGGGGCCCTGGTGACGGTGGGCCTGATCTTCACCCTGCAGATCCGCCGGTCGTTCCGGGAGATGCTGCTGGCGGGGCTGTTCAGTGCGCTCATCGCGTTCCTGCTGTTCCTCATCTGGGACTTCGACGCCCCGTTCGGCCGGGGCATCTCGGCCACGGCCGAGCCGTTCTTCGCCCAGTTCCCCCACCTCGGGCTGGAGGACTGAGGCCGGGCCACGCCCCGTACGGGGCGTTCCCACCGCGCACCACCGGCGTCCGGTAAACCGGGGACGGGCCTCCCGTCCCCGGTTCGGCCTACGGCCGTGCCCCATTCGCCCGTTCCTGATCGCGGGTCACCGCACCCGCGCCTAGCGTGTCGGACATCGAGGCGCACGACCCCCCACGTGCGGAAACCGTTCCGCGGCTGCTCCTCGGGGATCCGGAGAATCAACCATGGGTGCGATACGTACCTCCGCCACAGCCCTGCTGAGCGCCGGTGCCACGGGTGCCGTACTCGCGCTCGGCGCCCTCGGAGCGCCCGCCGCGCACGCGGCCGAGGCGGCCCCCGTCACCTCGTTCGGTTTCACCCTCACCCCCTCCACGGTCGCCCCGGGAGGCCAGGTGGTCCTCGCGGTCACCGGCTGCGACGCCGCCTTCGCGACCTCCTCGTCCGGGGTCTTCGACACCGTGAGCATCGCGCGCGGCCGGACCGCACGGGTCACGGTGGACCGGGACGCGCGGCGCGGAGCCCAGTACTCCGTCTCCTTCACCTGCAACGGGGAGACCGGCTCGACCGACCTGACCATCACCGGCGGTACGAGCAGCCCCACCACCAGCTCCACCACCACGGCGACGGCGACGGCCACGGTGACCGCGACCGCGACGCCCCACGCCGCCCGCACCACCCCCGCCGCCACGCGCACCCCCACGCGCACCGCCCTGCCCACCGCCGCGGCCGGCACCGCCACCGGCAGCCCCGTCGGCACCAGGACGGCCGTCGCAACGGCCGTCCGCACGAGCACCTCGACCGGCACCCTCACCTCGGCCCGCGGTGTGCGCGGCGGGCTCGGCGGCAGCGTCGCCGGGCTGGACCCGGTGGAGCTCGGCGCGGGCGCCGGACTCCTCCTCGCCTCGGCCGGCGGGACGGCGTACGCGCTGCGCCGCCGCCGGGGCACCGGCAGGGGCCACTGACCGCGCAGCACGACAACGGAACCGCCGGTCGCCCCGAGTCCTGGCCAGGACTCGGGGCG
>NZ_JBHXQN010000026.1:2615-28362 GCF_042717785.1 Streptomyces sp. NPDC058619 | reverse complement strand
CGCCCCCGCGGGGCCCCGGGGGGGGCCCACCGCCCCCCCCCCACCATCACCCCCCCCCGGGCCGCCGCGCGGGCCGCCCCCGAGGGGGGCCCCCCGGCGGTGAGGGGGTGTGTCCCCCGGGTCCGACCGGGGAGGTCGGCCGGTCAGACCCTGCCGCCGCTGACCGGACGGCGGCGGCGCATCACGTGGACGCCCGCGCCGAGGGCCGCGGCGCCGACGAGGCCCGCGCCGATGGCGGTCTCGGCGGCGGACGGGCCGAGGGAACCGCCGATGCCGCCCTGGGAGGGCCGGCCTTCGAGGATCGTGAAGCGGTGCGTGGCCACGAGGCTGCTGTCGTTGCACTTGACCGACAGCGTGTGGTGGCCCGGGGAGGCGTGGTTGAAGATCCGGACGGTGGCGAAGCCGATCGAACCGGCGGACAGGTTGGCCGGCGGAAAGTTGCCGTGCGACGTGACGGTACCGCCGTGTCCGCAGCCCGACGCGCTCACCTGCATCGTGGCTCCCTGGTGTACGGAGTACGGGTTCACCGAGATGTTGCTCGGGCCGCCACCCCCGCCCTGAGGGGGGTTCGCAGAGGCGAATGGGGCACTGAGGGCGACGACGGCACAGGCCGCCGCCGTCACGGTAAGAGCGCGGAAAGCACGCATGGTGGAACCTCCAGCGGGAAGCGCCCCGGAGCGTCGGCCCCGGATGATCGACGAGAACGCCTCCCACGACGAACCCTCCGGGCGGCCCGCAAGCTCCGCATTTCCGCCTTTGGGCCGCCCGGTTGAGCGACACGCCGACGAGCGGGCCCCGCAACTGACGGATCCGCAGGTCACGACCCGTCAGGCATTTATGTGACGATTACCTGGATGGGCGCACCCCTTCCGGCCCCTTCGGAGCAGCGCCACCCGTTCGCCCCTCCCCTCTCGCCGTCCCGCCGACGCCGCCTTAGCGTGCGTGAAGTAGGGCGTACTGGGGCGGGACACGCACGCGGGTCGGGACCCCCGCGTCGGGAAGGGAGAACGATGGGCGAGGACGAGACCGGGCAGTCACGCAAACGCTCACCGTGGGGCGTGCTCGCCCTGGTCATGCTCAGCGGCCTCGCCATGGTGCGCAACGGTGTGAACATCGACGACGGGCCGCCGCAGCCCACCGCGGCCTCGGCCGTCGCGGTGACGGCCGACCAGTTGCCGGCGAACCCTCCGTCACCACCCGCGGACATGGAGGTGCTGGAGCACTCCTCGGTGCAGCGCATCCGGATCCCCACGATCAACGTGGACGCTCCGGTGATGACCGTCGGCCTGGACGCCGAGGGCTGGATCGACGCCCCGCCGCCGCAGGACCGCAATCTCGCGGGCTGGTACCTCAACGGCATCTCGCCGGGCCAGCGCGGTTCGTCGGTGATCGTGGGCCACGTGGACAACGCGCAGGGCCCGGCGGTCTTCTTCGGCCTGGGGTCGGTCAAGCCGGGCAACCAGATCGAGGTGGAGCGCTACGACGGGCGCACGGCGGTCTTCGAGGTCTACGGCGTGGAGGTGTTCTCCAAGGACGCCTTCCCCGGAGCCCGGGTGTACGGCGACACCGGGCACCCGGAGCTCCGGGTGATCACGTGCGGCGGCGGCTACTCGAAGGCGCGCGGCTACGAGGGCAACGTGGTCGTCTTCGCCCGTATGGTCGAGGCCCGCTGAGGCGGGACCCGGGCGGGCGGACGCGCCTGCGCCCCCGCCCGGGCCCTCACCAGGCCGGGCGGGGGAGCTCCCCGCGCAGTCGCCCCCTCAGCGCGGCTGCGCCGCGGGCAGCACGGGAAGCGTCATCCGGTAGCCCCGCGCGAGCAGTTGGGGCAGGTAGGAACCGATGGCCCGCACGCTCTGGGAGCGGTCGCCGCCCGCGTCGTGGGAGAGGACGACCACGCCGGGTGCGGCGCCCTTGAGGATCCGCGAGACGATCGCGGTCGTGCCCGGCTCGGTCCAGTCCAGGCTGTCCACGGTCCAGGCCAGCGGCTCCATTCCCAGCTCGGCGCCGATCTCGAACGCGGCCCGGTTCCACGCCCCGTACGGCGCCCGGAACCACACCGGCGCCTCCCCCGCGGCCTGGCGCACGACGTCGCTGGTGCGGCCGATCTCGGAGACGAGGGCGGGCCGGCTCAGCTTGGGGATGAGCGGGTGGGTCCAGGTGTGGTTGCCGATGACGTGGCCCTCGGCGACCATCCTGCGCAGCAGGTCCCGGTTCTCGTCTGCCATCTCCCCGCAGACGAAGAACACGGCGCGGACGCCGTACCGGGCGAGGACGTCGAGGATGCCCGGCGTGTAGCGGGGGTCGGGGCCGTCGTCGAAGGTGAGGACCATGGCACCGGCCGTGCTCGGGTCGGTGGGGAGCGACTCGATGGGACGGGTCCGGACGGCCGGTTTCACGGAGGGCGGTCGGGCGGGCGCCTCGGCGGTCATCGGGCGCAGCCGGTACGCCTTCTCGGGCAGCCCCCGGGAAAGCGCGCCGGGTGCTCCGGCGGCGGGGTTCGGCCCCGGCCCGGGCGCGGGTCCGGACCCGGGGGACGGCGTACCGGGCAGGCCCTCGCCGCCCGAGGTGACCAGTCCGGCGGCGGCAGCGACTCCGAGGAAGACGGCGGTACGCAGGAGCACGCGTCGCCCTACTGTCGGCTCGTCATTTTTCATTATTACTACGTATCAACGACACGGCCGCGGATGTCGAGGGGCGCGGAGGCGACCCGTCGCCCTCACCCGCACGGACCAGCCGGGACCACCGCGGAGCGCCGCGCCGAGGTGTCCGGGCTCCGGTCAGCCGCGCCGCACCAGCGGGAACGGGAGGGTCTCGCGGATCGTCAGCCCCGTGAGGAACATGACGAGGCGGTCCACGCCGATGCCGAGACCGCCCGTCGGCGGCATCGCGTACTCCAGGGCGTCGAGGAAGTCGTTGTCGAGTTCCATCGCCTCGGGGTCGCCGCCGGCCGCCAGCAGGGACTGGGCGGTGAGCCGGCGCCGCTGCTCCACCGGGTCGGTCAGCTCGGAGTAGGCGGTGCCCAGTTCGGTGCCGAAGGCGACGAGGTCCCAGCGCTCCGCGAGCCGTGGGTCCTTGCGGTGCTGGCGGGTGAGCGGGGAGACGTCGGTGGGGAAGTCCTTGTAGAAGGTGGGCAGCTTGGTCTTCTCCTCCACCAGCCGCTCGTACATCTCCAGCACCACGTCGCCGCGGGTGTTCTCGGGGGTGTGCGGGACCGACGCCCGGTCGCAGAGCCGGCGCAGGACGTGCTCCCCGGTGTCGGCGTCGACCTCCTCGCCGAGGGCCTCGCTGATCGCCCCGTACATCGTCTTCACCGGCCAGGTGCCGGAGATGTCGTGCACGACGAGCTTGCCGTCCGGGCCCGCCTTGTGCGCGACGGGCGAGCCGAAGGCGGCGGTGGCCGCCCCCTGGATCAGCTCGCGGGTGAGGTCGAGCATGACGTCGTAGTCGGCGAAGGCCTGGTAGGCCTCCAGCATCGTGAACTCGGGGTTGTGCTTGTAGGAGACGCCCTCGTTGCGGAAGGTGCGGCCCATCTCGAAGACCTTCTCCATGCCGCCGACGCAGAGCCGCTTGAGGTACAGCTCGGGTGCGATGCGCAGGTACAGGTCGAGGTCGTAGGCGTTGATGTGGGTGCGGAAGGGGCGGGCGTTGGCGCCGCCGTGGATCTGCTGGAGCATCGGGGTCTCGACCTCCAGGTACCCGCGTTCCAGCAGCCCCTGTCGCAGGGCCTGGACCGCGCTGGAGCGGGCCCGTACGACGTCGCGGGCCTCGGGGCTGGAGACGAGGTCGAGGTAGCGGCGCCGCACCCGGGCCTCGGGGTCGGCGAGACCCTTGCGCTTGTCGGGCAGGGGGCGCAGGCACTTGCCGGTGAGCTGCCAGGAGTCGATCACGAGGGAGAGCTCGCCGCTCCTGCTGGCGCCGACCTCGCCACTGGCGACCACGTGGTCGCCGAAGTCGACCTGGGAGGTGAAGGTGTCCAGCACCTCCCGGCCAGCCTCGTCGCGGGTGAGCATCAGCTGCGCGTCCCCGGACCAGTCGCGCAGGACGGCGAAGACGACGCCGCCGAGGTCCCGTACGAGCATCACGCGTCCGGCGAGGGTGACCTGTTCGCCGGTACGGGTGCCGGGCGGGTATCCGGGGTGGGCGGCCTTGAGCTCGGCGACGGTATGGGTGCGCCCGCGGATGCCCACCGGGTAGGGGTCGGTGCCCGCGGCCCGGATGCGCTCCAGCTTGTCGTGGCGGACGCGCACCTGGTCGGGCAGCCGCTCGGCCGGGGCGGCCCCGGCGTCCTCGCCCACGGCGTCGAGGTTCATGGAGGCGATGGACGGCAGGCCTTCGGTGCTGGCGGGGTTGGTGAGGCCCTTGGGGTGTCCGTTGCCCCACAGGGTGCGCAGGCTGGGTACGGAGACGAAGCCCTCGGCGATGCCGGAGGCGAGGCTGACCCGGGCGAGCGAGCCGGCGTCCTGGTAGCAGAGGAACCGCGGGTACCACTCGGGGCCGTACTTGACGTTCGAGCGGTACAGGGCCTCCAGCTGCCACCAGCGGGAGAAGAACAGCAGCAGCTTGCGCCACAGCTTCAGGACCGGGCCGGCGCCGATCCGTCCGCCCTCCTCGAAGGCCGAGCGGAAGACGGCGAAGTTCAGCGAGATCCGGCGTACACCCAGGGCCGGGGCGGCCGCGCAGAGCTGGGCGACCATGAACTCCATGACCCCGTTGGGAGCGGCGCGGTCGCGGCGCATCAGGTCGAGGGAGATGCCGTCCTTCCCCCAGGGGACGAAGGACAGCAGGGCGATCAGCTCGCCCTGCGCGTCGAAGGCCTCGACGAGGAGGCAGTCGCCGTCGGCGGCGTCGCCGAGCCGGTCCAGGGCCATGGAGAACCCGCGCTCGGTCTCGGTGTCGCGCCAGGTGTCGGCCCGGTCCACGATCATCTGCATCTCGTCCTCGGAGAGGGCGCGGTGGCGGCGGACGACGGTGGTGGCGCCGGTGCGCCGGACCCGGTTGACGGCCTGGCGGGTGACCCGCATGTCGCGGCCGTCGAGGTCGAAGTGGGCGACGTGCAGGATCGCCTCGTCGCCGAGCTGGAGGGCGCCGAGGCCGGAGCGAGCGTACGCGGTGGCCCCGTCCTCGGAGGCTCCCATGACGGCGGGCTGCCAGCCGTGGCGGCGGGCGACGTCCAGCCAGGCGTCGACGGCGGGGGTCCAGGCGGCGGGGTCGCCCACCGGGTCCCCGCTGGCGAGGCAGACGCCGGCCTCGACGCGGTAGGTCACGGCCGCCTTGCCGTTGGGGGCGAAGACGACGGCCTTGTCGCGGCGGGTGGCGAAGTAGCCGAGGGAGTCGGCCCGCCCGTACGCGCCGAGGAGGGCGCGGATGCGGGGCTCCTCGTCGCCGTGCAGGGCGGCGGTGAGGCGCTGGGAGCGGAAGAGGGTGGTGGCGGCGTTCAGCAGGGCGAGGGCGCCGAAGAGGCCGAGGAGGAAGTAGATCGGGCGGGGCGGGCGCCCGTCGAACTGGCGGACGGAGAAGAGCCCGCCGAAGACCTGCTTGGCGGCCCAGTCCAGCCACTGGCCCTTGGGCAGGGTGCCGGGGAAGAGGGCGACGAGGCCCCAGCCGACGAGGACGGCGGCGAGCAGCCCGAGCCCCAGCACGATCATGGCCCGCCACAGGGCGCCGGGCCGGACGGCGGCGTAGAACTCCCGGCGGGCGGCGATCAGCAGCACCAGCCCCGCGACGGCGATGGCCATGGACGGCACGCCGATCCAGTAGTCCCCGTCGGCCATGGCCACCACGTCGGCGAGGATCAGCAGGGCCAGGTAGGTGACGACGATCCACCAGGCGGCCTTCTTGCGGGTGCCCAGGGCGGCGGCGAGGAGGAAGAGGAAGACGGCGTACGCGAGGTTGGCGCTGACCGGGACGACGATCAGGTCGAGGAACCGCACGACGTGCCGCAGCAGCCGCCGCAGCGACGGGGAGAGCGCCAGCAGGGCACACAGCAGGCCGAGCGTCGCGAAGAACGCGCCGAATCCGTCGGGCACCCTGTTCAGGAAGCGGTTCCGGGTTCCGCGCGTCTCCTCCACGGTGGCACTCATGGTTCGCACTGTAGGGAGGGCGGCGCCGGTCCGCGCGGCGAGCCCGCTAGCCTCGGGGCGTGACGGAGCACGTGAACACGGGACCCGTACGCGGGCCTGCTGGGCGCGGCGGAAGAGCTGACGGCGGACGCGGTGGTCGTCGGCGTCTCGGAGCAGGCCGGCCGGGGGCCGGCGGCTCGCGGCGGACGGGCGGCTACTGGCCCGCCTTCAGGCCGTCCTTGGCGGCGCCTCGGCTGAGGACGGCCTCGGTGATGGCGTCCCGGGCGCTCTCGTAGTCGCTCCGGCCGGGGTGCGCCGCCAGGCTCCGGGGGAGGTTGACGACCTTGCCCCCTGGCAGGTCCATCATCTGCGGCACGAACTCGGCCGTGGTGACCTGCCAGCGCTGACCGGGCGCGGCCGGCGGGGCGAAGGTGAAGCGGCCGATCGAGCCGTAGTTTCCGCGCATGTCGCGGGCTCCGGAGTGGTTGAACATCTCGCCGGCGACCTGGTCGCCCATGCCGTAGACGATCCAGGTCCCGTTGACCTTCTCGTAGGGCTGCGGGATGTGCGCGTGCGTGCCGAGGATCATGTCGATGTCCGGGCGGCCGCCGGTCTGCGAGGCCGTCAGGGCCTTCCCGAGCGAGAGCTGCTTCGCGTCCGGCTCGGTCTCCCACTCGGTACCCCAGTGCAGGCTGACCAGGACCACGTCCGCGCCCGCCTTCCGGGCGGCCCGCGCAGCGGTGACGATCTTGTCCTGCTCCATCAGGTTGACCGCCCAGGGCCGGCCCTCGGGCAGCGGGTAGCCGTTGGTGTCGTAGGTGTAAGCGAGGTGCGCGACCTTGGCGGAGCCCGCCTCGTAGAGGGTCGGCGTGGCCGCCTCGGCCGCCGTGCGGGCCGATCCGGCGTGCTGCAGGCCCACCTTGTCGAACCGGTCCAGGGTGCGGCGCAGCCCGTCGGCCCCGTCGTCCAGGGTGTGGTTGGACGCCGTGGAGCAGCCGTCGTACCCGGCGTCCTTGAGCGCGTCGGCGACCGTCGGCGGGGAGACGAAGGCCGGGTAGCCGCTGAACGGGCCCCCTTCTTCGCCGTAGATCGTCTCCATGTGGCACAGGGCCAGGTCGGCTGCCGACACCAGTGGCTTGACCTGGGAGAACATCGGCCTGAAGTCGTAACCGTCGCCGTCCGCGTCGTTCGCGGCCTGCCGGATGACCGAGGTGTGCGGCAGGACGTCCCCGCTCGCGACGAGGGTGAAGCCCCTGGCGGCGGGCGCCCCGGCGGCGCTGGAGTGCGTCGGCCCGGGGGTACCCCCGAGACGGGCGGGTGAGGAGTCCCCCGCGGCCGAGCAGCCGGCGGCGGCCGCCAGGAGGAGGGCCGACAGGAGGGCGACGGTGTGCCGGGTGCGCGTGGTCATCGATCCCCGCTTTCATTAATACGACTATCCGATCACCTGCAATCCACAGAAGGAGACGACACAAGTCAAGGAACGGATCCGTCCGCATGCCCGCACCCACTCCAATGGCGGCGGGTCCACCCCGTCCGGCTGCCGTCCGGCTGCCGTTCGCCGCGCCGTTCGACCGTTCACCGCCCGGCACGGCCGCCCACCGGATCACCCGGGTGCTTGGGCGCACCGCCGGCGCCGGACGGTTCCCGGTCGGCCCGGTGCAGGTCAGGGTGGATGCAACGGCTCTGCACACGTCCCCCGAGCACCCCGGAAGGAGCCCCTCGTGCCGCTCTCCCCCACCCTCCGGCGCACCCATCCCGAAGCCCTCGCCGAACTCCAGCGCGACCACGGGCGAGCCCTGTTCGGTTTCCTGCTCGGCCTCACCGCCGGGGACGCACAGCGCGCCGAGGACCTCGTACAGGAGACGCTCGTACGGGTCTGGCAGCACCCGGAGGCGTTCGCGAGCGGGCACGAGTCGATGCGGCCCTGGCTGTTCACGGTGGCCAGGCGGCTCGCGATCGACGCCCGGCGGGCCCGCCTGTCGCGGCCCCAGGAGGTGGACGCCGAAGACCTGGAGCAGGCCCCCGCCGCCGAGGACGCGGTGGCCGGCTCGGTCACGGCGATCGACGTCCGCCGCGCCGTGGGGTCCCTCGGGCCGGAGCACCGCGCCGTGCTGATGCAGGTGTACTTCCGCGACCGCTCGGTGGCCGAGGCCGCCGCGGAGCTCGGAATCCCCGCCGGAACCGTCAAATCCCGTACGCACTACGCCCTTCGGGCCCTCCGAAAGGACCTCCAGGGGTACGGGTACGGGTACGGCCTCGGCGCCTGACCCGGCGCACACACGGCGACACACGGCGACACGGGCCGACGCGGGCCGACACGCGGCGAAGGAACCGGAAACGCCCCGAAATCCGACCGGACCGGACATGAAACGCATCGAATTCGGCATCAGACCGTGCAAGTTGAGTAAACATGCCCCGCTCCGCGAGCCGCTCGGGGAAGGCTCGGGGCTGACGACGGGACGCTCGACGCGCGGGAGAAGGTGGAACGGTGCAGCCCGAGGGTACGAACGGCACCAGTGACGGCGGGCTAGCGGTGCCCATGGCTTGGCTCTACGCCGAGTACATCGCGGACGAACTGCTGCGCACGGGCCGGCTGATCCCGGTCAGCACCCTGGAGTTCCGTGCCGGGCGCGACACGCTCGCGCTGACGATCTACCTCTCGGACGCGGCCGGCGAGCTCTCCGGAATCCGCGTGGTCTCGCAGCTCGACGAGTGGATGTCGCTGACGGCGTACGGGCACCCCTGGCGCGACTGGGTCCACACCAGGTTCCTCACCCTGGGCGAGGAGGCCCGCGACCGCGGTCGCGGCGAGGACCCGGACCTGGAGCTGGCCCGGGCGGCATGGCGCTGGCTGGAACGCACCGAGCTGTTCGCCACCAACCTCGACCCCGGCCGGCCCGACCGGGGGGACATCCCGCCGGAGCTGGACGAGAACGCCCGGATCTGGACCCCGGCCTGGCAACTCGGTCTCCCTTTGGGCCACTTGGCCATGCACCTGTTCTGAGCCCGGACGGCTCCGTGCGCACCTCCCGCCGGTCCACTGACGGGAGGTGTCAGGGAAGCAGCCCTAGCCTGCGGGCCATGAACGTCATCGTCGAACTCCGGCAGTACACCCTCCACCCGGGCGCCCGGGACACCTTGGTCGACCTCTTCGAGCGGGAATTCGTCACCGGGCAGGAAGCGGCCGGCATCACCGTGGGCGGCCGGTTCCGGGACCTGGACGACCCGGACCGCTTCGTCTGGCTCCGCAGCTTCCCGGACATGGCCCAACGGGCACGCGCGCTGCGCGCCTTCTACGACGGCCCCGTCTGGCAGGCCCACCGCGACACGGCCAACGCGACGTTGATCGACTCGGACGACGTGCTCCTGCTGCGCGGACCGGGCTTCGCCGCCCCGGACACCACCGGACCCGTCACGGCAACCATCTGCCACCCCCTGGACCCGACCGGCTTCGCCGACCACGTCGAGCGGCACCTGTGCCCCGCTCTCGCCACCGCCGGAACCCCCGCACAGGCGGTACACCGCACCGAGCACGCGGAGAACACCTTCCGCGCACTGCCGGTCCGGACCGGCGAGGACGTCCTGCTCTGGTTCACGACGGGGCGGGCACCGCGCCTGCCGGACCTCTCGCCCCACCTGAGGTCCGCTCCACGACAACTCCGCCTGCAGCCAGTACGGGAGAGCCGGCCCTGACTCCGCCCCCGTGCGCGTCGTCACCGGCGGGATCACGGTCCGGATGGTGCCCGCGCGCCCAACCCCTCAGGGGCGGCGTCGCGGGAGCGGGGCTTGTGCCGGGTCCGTCACCAGGCCGGTGAAGTCGGCCTCGTTCCGTTCGGCGCGGCTGACGTACCAGCGGGCGATCAGCCACATCGCCGGATACACCAGCAGGCCGAGCGCCGCCCAGACCAGCGGCCCGGACACGGCGTGCGGCAGGAGGAACACCAGCGGAAGCGTCCCCACCAGCACCGTCAGCGCGGCCAGTGCCCCCAGCCCGGCACGCAACTGGCTCCGCATCAGGGCCCGTACGTAGGTGGCGCCGAGGGTGGTCTGCTCGGAGATCTCGGAGCGGGCCGGGGTGTGCGCGGGGGCCCGGCGCCGGGCCCCCCGGGGCACGCCGGTGACGGTCTCCCGCCGGGGCGGCGGCTGCTGCTCCTCGGCCATGGTCGTGGAGTCTACGCAGCGCCCGGCTATTTGAGGAGGCGCGAGAGCCGCCGGTCGGCGAGGGGCTTCCCGCCGGTCTGGCAGGTGGGACAGTACTGGAGCGAGGAGTCCGCGAACGAGACCGAGCGGACGGTGTCCCCGCACACCGGACAGGGCTCCCCGGCCCGCCCGTGCACCCGCATCCCGCTCTTCTTCTCCGCCTTGAGGTTCCCGGCCGCCACCCCGTGCGCCCGTTCCACGGCCTCGTGCAGGGTGTCCTCGACGGCCTCGTGGAGCCGGCCGGCCTGCTCCGCGTCGAAGGACGCGGCCAGCTTGAACGGCGAGACCCGGGCCCGGTGCAGGATCTCGTCGCTGTAGGCGTTGCCGATGCCGGCGATGACGCTCTGGTCCCGCAGGACGCCCTTGATCTGACGCCGTTCCCCGGCGAGCAGCGCGGTGAAGGCCTCCCGGGTGAAGGACGCGGCGAGCGGGTCGGGGCCGAGCCGGGCGATGCCGGGCACGTCCCCGGGCTCGCGCACGACGTACACCGCGAGGCGCTTCTGGGTCCCGGCTTCGGTGAGGTCGAAGCCGCTGCCGCCCTCCAGTGCGACGCGCAGCGCGAGCGGCCCCTTGCCGGGGCGCGGCGGCTGCGCGGGCAGGGCGTCCTGCCAGCGCAGCCAGCCGGCCCGCGCCAGGTGCGTCACGAGGTACAGCTCGCCGATCCGCACGGCCAGGAATTTGCCGTACCGGGCGGTGGCGCCGGCCGTTCCGCCCTCCAGGGCGGTGAGCGGCGGGTCGTACGTCTTGAGCACGCTCACGGCCAGCGGGAGGACGCGCTCGACCACCCGCCCGGTGAGGTGCGCGTCGAGGAACTCCCGCAGGGCCTCGACCTCAGGCAGCTCAGGCATCCCCCCAGCCTGCCGCCGACTCGGGCGAAGCGCGACTGGACACCGGTCCGGCGGAGCCGAGGCGGTCGCGGGGGACGGTGAGCCGGCCGGGGGCCACGGCCGCCGCGAAGGCCCGGAACGCCCCCGTCCGGGTCGGGCGGTCCCGCCGTCCCCTTCGCCGGCGGCGGGATCGGCCGCGGCGACGTCCCGGGCGACCTCCGCCTCGGGCGGCGAGCAGCGCGGCGGCCTCGGCGTGCCGCTCCTCGTCCTCCAGGGCGGAGACGAGAGCCGCTCGTATCAGGCGACCGCCACGGCGTACTGGCGCACGGGGATGCCCGCGAGCAGGTCTACGGTCATGCGGCCCATGCTGCCAGGCCTCCTCTTCCGTAGCCCGCCGGCCCGGCAGGCGCTGTCCCAGCCGCCCGTCATGTCACATCGCGAACTCGCACCACACGCACTTGCCGCTCCCCCTCGACTCCACGCCCCACACGTCCGCCAGCCGGTCCACCAGCATCAGTCCCCGCCCCGACACCCCCGCCTCCCCCGCCTCGCGCCGCCGCGGCAGCGCGCTGGAGCGGTCCTCCACCTCCACCCGCAGCCGGCGCTGCGGACCGTGCAGCACGCGCAGGGTCACGATCGCCGGGCCGTCCGTGTGCATCAGGGCGTTCACGATCAGCTCGTCCGCGACGAGTTCGATCTCGTCGGCCCGTTCCCGCGCGCCCCACGCCCGCACCGCCGCTCCGATCATGTGCCGCGCGGCCACCAGGGCCTCCGGGTCTCCCGGGGCCACGTGCTGCTGGAGGCGGCCGCCGCTCTGCGGGGTGTCCGCGACGTCGCGGCGCAGCAGCAGGAGCGCCATGTCGTCGGCCCCGCCTCGCTCGTCGACGACCCCGCACAGCAGGTCCGCGAGGAGCCGCAGGTCGGCGGGGCCGCTGCGGACCAGCGAGGTGAGCAGCCGGATCCCGTCGTCGAGGTCCGCGCCGGGCTCCTCCACCAGGCCGTCCGTGCACAACAGGATCATTTCTCCCGGTTCGAGTTCCACCGTGGTGACCGGGTACTCCGGCCGGCCGAACTCCGCCGACAGGCCGAGCGGCATCCCGCCGGCCACCCGGACCCGGCGGCAGTCCCCGTCCCGGGTGCGCAGCAGCGGGTCGATGTGTCCGGCACGGACCGTCTGGAGGACACCGGTGGCGAGGTCGGCCTCCACGTAGGTGCAGGTGGCGAAGCGGTCGGTGTCGAGTTCGTGCAGGAAGACCGAGGCCCGGGCCATCACGGTGGCCGGTGCGTGCCCCTCGGCGGCGTAGGCCCGCAGGACGATGCGCAGCTGCCCCATCACCGCCGCCGCGTGGGTGTCGTGGCCCTGGACGTCGCCGATGACCGCGCCGACCCGGCCGCCGGGCAGCTGGATGACGTCGTACCAGTCCCCGCCGATGTCCTGGCCCATCCGGGCGGAGCGGTAGCGGACCTCGATCTCGGCGCCGGGCACGGACGGGATGCGGCGGGGCAGCATGGCCTGCTGGAGGCCCTCCGCCAGGTCGTGTTCCTGCTCCAGCAGCATGGCCCGCTGGAGGCTCTGCGCGATGCTGCTGCCCAGCGCGACGAGCAGGTTCCGCTCGTCCTGGGTGAAGCCGTCCTTGTCCTGGTAGAGCAGGCCGATGGCGCCGATCGGGCGGGCCTGGGCGATCAGCGGCAGGTAGGCGGCCGCCGAGATCCGCATGTACGAGATCTTCGCCCAGAGGTCGGGGAAGTCCTCGGCGAACTCCTGCGCGGAGTCCAGGAAGCGCGGTTGCAGCGAGCGGACGACCTCGCTCATCGGGTACTGCTCGTCGATGCGGGTGTAGCGGGTTCCGGGGACGAAGCTGCCGTCCGGGCCCTCGGCCACGAGGTGGATGCGGCCGGCCTCGACCAGCCCCATGACCATGCCCATCGAGCCGAGCCGCTCCAGGCCGTGGGCGTCGCCGAGCGCGTCGATGACGTCCTTCACCGTCCGGGCGTGGGCGAGCGCGGCGGTGGTGCTCTCGACCACCGAGGTCTGCCGGCGGCGCTCCTCGTCGAGCCCGAGGCGCTCCGCGGAGTGGCTGAGCTCCTCGGTGGCGTCGCGGACGATGCCGATGATCCGGAACGCGCGCCCGTCCGGGCCGCGCATGACGCGGCCCTGCGTGTGGGTCCAGCGCAGGGTCCCGTCGCGGCAGCGTATGCGGAAGTAGGCGCCGTAGTTCTCGACCCCGCTGTTCAGGGCGTTGGAGACGAGGGCGTCGAGCCGGGTCGCCTCGGCGGGCGGGACCCGCGCGGCGAGCGACGCGGGCCGGCCGTCGTACTCGTCGGCGGCCGTGTCGAAGACGTCGAGGGCGGCAGCGTCAAGGTGCATGAGCCCTGCGGCCAGGTCCCAGTCGAAGCTGCCCATGCGGTTCAGCTGGAGCGACCGGTCCGGGTGTGCGGGCCAGTCGTCCGGCAGCGATACGGTGGTCGGCACCGATCCACCATGACACACGGGCCGGTCAGGCGCTCTCCAGCGAGAAGCCGGGGTCCGGGGGCGACTGCTGCTCGTCCGGGACGGCGTACGGGTCGGGGTCCGCGTACGGATCGGCGTACGGATCGGCCGGACCGGACGGGTCCGCGTACGGGTCGGACGGGTCCGCGTACGGGTCGCTCGGCGCCGGCGCCGAGCCGTCGGGCTCCAGCGGCGGGGTGGCCGGGGCGTCCGACGGCGGCCGCTGCGGCGGGGCGACCGGGTTCGACGGCGGCTTCGGGTGAGGGTTCGGCTTCGCGTTCGGGTCCGCGTCCGGGTGGGGGCTCGCCTGCCGGCTCGGTGGGCAGTCGGTCACCCCGGGCGTCGGGTCCCCGGGCGCAGCGGGGCCCTCGGGCGCGTCGGGCGGTGGCGCGGCGGCGTCGGGCGGGGTGGGGGGCGCGGTACGGGCCAGGCTGTTGGAGACGGGACTCGGGCAGGGGTCGCCCGGGCCGGTGGGGGTGGCGGGCCCGTCGGGGATGCCGTCGGCCGGGTCGTAGGGCGGTGGCGTCCGGGGCGTCCGGTCCTGGGCGCCGTCGTCGCCGGACTTGCGCTCGATCCAGGTGTTGTCGGCGATGTTGACGATCACCAGGTTGTTGATCACCTGGATGGTGGGCTCGATGACGACGACCTGGTTGGGCTGGTAGCCGTCCCACCGGTCGCCCTTGTGCACCGGGGACCCCTTGCCGGCGCGCGGGGCGAGCAGGGGGTTCCCGCAGGCGCAGCGGACGCGGGGCACGCCGTGGTCGTCGACGAGCACGGCGGAACCGGCCTGGAGGACGGACTGGAAGCTGTCGGCGCGGCCCGCGCGGAAGCCGTGGCTGGTGACCCGGGTGTCGGCGCGGAGCACGACGGGGGTGAGGCCCCGCAGGAAGTCGGGGATCTCGGCCTGCCCGACGCCGGAGGCCTCGGCGAAGGCGCGGGCCTTGGCGTTGTCGGCGGTGAGGAAGGTGACCTGCTGTTCGACGTCGCAGCTGCCGAGGCGCTGGGTTCCGCCGTACAGGCCGGGGGTGGCCGCGTTGACGGTGCGGATGCCCCGCCCGGTCGGGTTGGGCACCGGGGCCTGGACGGGTGCGGACTCGCGGGTGGCGGAGGAGGCGGTGAAGGGGTCGGAGCCCGCCGCGCCGACGGGCTGGAGGTAGAGCTCCTGGCTCTCCGCCCCCGCCCGGCCCACGGGCTCCTCGGAACCGCCGCAGGCGGCGGCGAACAGTCCGAGGACCGCGAAGAGGGCGGCCCCCGCGGGCGCGTGACGACGCGGCGCCTGACGAGGTGTCGGAGGTTTCGGTGCGTGCACGTGCGTCTCCCTTTTCGCCCCGGTTGCTGCCTCTTGTCTGCCGTATCCGCGGGAGCCCCGCAACCGGAGCGGCGCGGTCGGCGGCCGGCCGGAGTACGACCGCGCACGGAAGGACCACCGGGGGCCACCCGGGACGGGCCGGTACCGGCCCCGCCGGACCTCCCCCTCTTCTTGAACATGTTCCAGGAACCTCGTAAGCTTTCGATCGCGAGTTGAACACGTTCAAGACCTTCGGCCGCACCTCGGGGGAGTCCGCCGTGACCGTACTGGTGAGCACCGCCCGACCCGGCCGAGGTCGCCGTCTCCACCGCCCTCGCCCCGCCGGCGGTCGCCGCGCTCGTCGCCGGGCTGGTCTGCCGGACCCTGCGCACCGGGTCGGCGGCGGGCCCGGCGCGCTGGACCGCGTACGACGTCCCGGCGGGCACCCTGCTCGTGCTCGCCCGGCCACATCGTCGCCGACCGGTCCGAGCTCGCCGGAGCGGTGGTGCTGACCGGCGGGAGCCTGGCGCCGACTGACCGCAGACCGACAGGAGATGACCCCATGACCCGCCTCATCAGCGCCGGCCGCGAGACCGTCACCTACCCCGACCGGGGTGCCACGGCCCGGCAGCCCCTGCCCGCCGGGTACCGCCACCTGCGCCACCGCACCCGGGTCGGCCACGGGCAGGCCGCCTTCGAGGCCGCCGGGACCGCGGTCACCACCTTCCTCGCGCACCGGGCCACGGGCATGACGGTACGGTCCGAGGCGGCCGCCGCCCTCCCCGGCGCCCGCGTCGAGGTCGGGATCGGCTTCGGGCCGCTGCGGGTGACCGCTCCGTGCCGGGTGATCTGGACGGCGTACGAGCCCACCCGGGTCGGCTTCGCCTACGGCACCCTGGACGGCCATCCCGCGTGCGGGGAGGAGTCCTTCCTGGTGGAGCGGGACCCCGGGGGCGGCGTCTGGTTCACCGTGACCGCCTTCAGCCGGCCGGCGCGCTGGTACACGCGCCTCGCCGGACCGGTGCTCCCCTTCCTCCAGCTGCGCTACGCCCGCCGGCTCGGCCGCCGCGTCCGCACGCTGGCAGCCTCGGCCTGACCGGGCCGATACTGGAGGGGATGGACTGGTTCACCGCGCCCGGATACTGGCCGGCCCGGCTGGTCTTCCAGCGGGCCCTCGCCGGCGTCTACCTCTTCGCCTTCGTCGGGGCCGCCCTGCAGTTCCGGGCCCTGATCGGGGCCCGGGGCATGCTGCCCGTGCCGCGCCACGTGCGGCGCGTGCCCTTCCGGCGCGCCCCGAGCCTGTTCCAACTCCGCTACTCCGACCGGCTCTTCGCCTGCTCCGCGTGGGCCGGTGCGGCGCTCGCGGCCGCGCTGGCCGCGGGCGCCGGCGACCGGGTTCCGCTGGGGGCGGCGATGGGGATGTGGGCGGCGCTGTGGGCGCTGTACCTGTCGATCGTGAACGTGGGGCAGACCTGGTACGCATTCGGCTGGGAGTCGCTGCTGCTGGAGACGGGCTTCCTCGCCGTCTTCCTCGGCAACGCGCGGACCGGGCCGCCGGTGCTGGTCCTGTGGCTGCTGTGGTGGGTGCTCTTCCGCGTGGAGTTCGGAGCCGGTCTGATCAAGATGCGCGGGGACCCCTGCTGGCGCCGGCTGATCTGCCTGTACTTCCACCACGAGACGCAGCCGATGCCGGGACCGCTCAGCTGGTTCTTCCACCATCTGCCGAAGCCGCTGCACCGGGTGGAGTGCGCCGCCAACCACGTGACCCAACTGGCGCTGCCGGTTATGCTGTTCGCACCCCAGCCGGTGGCCTCGTACGCCGCCGCGGCGATGATCGCGACGCAGCTCTGGCTGGTCCTGTCGGGGAACTTCGCCTGGCTGAACTGGCTGACGATCACGCTCGCCCTGTCGGCCGTCGACTTCACCGCCCTCACGGGCGCCCCGCCGGCTGCCGCCTCGCGCCCGCCGCCGCTCTGGTTCGCGGTCCTGGTCTGCGCGGTGACCGTGCTGGTGCTGGTGCTCAGCCGGCATCCGGTACGCAACATGGTCTCGCGCCGCCAGGTGATGAACCGCTCCTTCGACCCGCTGCACCTCGTGAACACCTACGGGGCCTTCGGCTCGGTGGGCCGGGTCCGGGATGAGGTGGTGGTGGAGGGCACCGCGGACCGGGTGCCGCGCCACGACGGGGCCTGGCTGGAGTACGGATTCAAGGGCAAGCCGGGGCGGCCGCGCAGGCTGCCGCGGCAGTTCGCCCCGTACCACCTGCGCCTGGACTGGCTGATGTGGTTCGCGGCGCTCTCCCCCGGCTACGCGCGGGACTGGTTCGGGCCCTTCACCGAGCGGCTGCTGGCGGGCGACCGGGACACGCTGCGCCTGCTCGGCCACAACCCCTTCCCGGACGCCCCGCCCGTCTACGTGCGCGCCCTGGTGTACCGCTACCGGTTCACGACCTGGCGGGAGCTCCGCGAGACGGGGGCCTGGTGGCACCGGACGCTGGTGCGCGAGTACCTGCCGCCGACCCGCCTGGCGGACGCCGCCGCGTCAGAGCCCGAGTAGCGCGGCCTCCCGGTCCGCGCCTATGCCCGGGGCCGGCCGGTCGGGGCGCTGCGGGGGTGTCCCGCCGATCTCCTGGAGCCAGGCCCAGGTGTCGGCCACGGTCTCCTCGACCGGGCGGCACACGAGTCCCGCCGCGAGGGCCTTCGCCACGCTGCCGCCGTGCATGAAGTCGTGCCCCTCGCCCGCGGGCGCCCAGACGGGGAGGTCGGTCCAGGGCTGCACCCCGGCCTCCTGGATGCGGTCCGGATCGGTCCAGCGCAGGTCGGCGCGGCCGCCGGTGACTGCCGCGCACGCGTCGAGGAGGCTGCCCATCGTGGCGTGCCCGACCGGGGAGACCAGGTTGTACGCCCCGGAGCGGCCGGCCACCGAGGCGTCCAGGGTCCAGCGCGCCAGGTCGCGTACGTCGATGTACTGGATCGGGAGCTCGCGCGGACCGGGGGCGAGCACGGGCCCGCCGCGCGCGGTGCGGTTCAGCCACCAGGGCAGCCGGCCGACGTTCTCGTACGGGCCGAGGATCAGCCCGGCGCGCACCAGGAGGGCCCGGTCGCCGAAGGCGTCGAGGGCGGCGAGCTCGGCGCCCCGCTTGTCCTCGGCGTAGGCGGTGGCCGCGGCGTCGGGCGAGCCCCCGACCAGCGGGCCGGTCTCGTCGAGCCCGGCCGGGGCCGGGTAGGCGTACACGGAGCGGCTGGAGAGATAGGAGTACCGCCCGACCCGCTCGCGCAGCAGGGCGGCGCTGTCGCGGACCGCGGTGGGGGCGCCGCCCCAGGTGTCGACGACGAGGTCCCACTCCCCCGCGGCGAGCCCGTCCAGGCCGCCGGGGGCGGTGCGGTCGCCGTGCACCGCGGTGGCGCCGCAAGGGGGCGCGTGGTGGCCGCGGTGGAAGACGGTCACCTCCCAGCCCCGCTCCAGGGCGTCCTCGGTGATCGCGCGTCCGACGAATTCGGTACCACCCAGCATCAGCAGTTTCATGGGTCCAGCGTGCCCGGGCCGGACGGAGCGGCGGAAGCCGTGATCGCTGACAGCGATGACGCTCCCGGCGTACGCGGAACGGGAACTCCCGGGCGCCGCCGGTCGGTCGGTCGCGGTCCGCGGATACGGACAGGGCTGATCCGGACAAGGCGGCGCCCCCGGCGCGGGTTCACGCGGGGGCGCTCGCTGCGGCTTCGCTCCGGACTAGTCGATGCCGCGCAGGATGTGCGACTCCGCCGGGTCGTCCTCGTAGCCCGCCAGTCGGATCGGGGCCGACAGGGCCCAGACCTCGAGGCTGCCGAGCTCGTCGGTGCGGGTGCTGGCCCGCCATCCCGTTCGCTCCAGGACCATCGGTTCGGGTTGCGTCGTCTCTGTCACCGCGCACTCCTTTGTGTCGCGTAACCCGGCATGCGGACCGCGCGCCGGGCAAGGGATAAAGGGTTTCCGGACGCGGTGGCGCCTTGGTGGAGCGCGGCCCGGGTGGGGGCCGACTTGATGCCCCTCAGAGTACACATATGAGCGGACCCCCGCTCGATGGAAAGGCAAAATCCGCTCCTTCCTCTGGTTTTCGCCCCGAGTTCGTGAAGTCGTGGGCCGATCGGCCCATGGCGGGTGGTGTGCTCGACGCCGGATTCCCGCGGAGCGACGGAGGGAGTGGCGGTGGCCAGGTCCGGGGTGCCGGAGTCCCAACTGCCGTACGTCACCACCGTGCAGGAGCTGATGGATCTCCTCCACGCCTGTCGCGGCGGGGACCCGGCTCGTCTGCTCGAGCATGCGCTCCGCACGGCGGCGCTGCTGCGCAGATCGCGCCCTTTCGACAAAGAACTCCAGATCGCAGGCCTTGTTCATGGTCTGGACCTCTTGCTCCGTCCGGGTGAGGACGGACGTCCCGCGGGGCTCGCGGCGGAAGCCGTACGCGCGTTGCTGGGCGAGCGGGTGGCCCGGCTGGTACGGCTGCACGCGCACCCCGGGAGGGCCGGGAGCGCGGCTGGGAGCGGCGGGAGCGCGGACGGCGACACCGCGGCGGCCCTCGGACAGGCCTGCGGCGCGGCCGGGGCGGCCTTCCTGGACGCGGGCGTGCCGGAGGACTGGCGGCCGGTGCTGGAACTGGTCGCGGCCGGGGCTTACCGCCAGGACCACGCGGACCACCGGGGCCCCGCGGATCATCGGATCGCCGCGGACCACCGGATCGCCGCGCGCCGGGCGCACGGATGAGCGGGCACGCGATCGCCCCCCTCGGCGGGCCGAGGGGGGCGATCGGGAACGCGCGGGGCGGGGCCGGGGCCTACCAGTTCGCGGGGGCGTAGTCCTTCAGGAAGACGCCGAACAGGTCCTCGCCGAGCTCGCCGCGGACGATCGGGTCGTAGACCCGGGCCGCGCCGTCGACGAGGTCGAGCGGGGCGTGGAAGCCCTCCTCGGCCAGGCGGATCTTGTCCGGGTGCGGGCGCTCGTCGGTGATCCAGCCGGTGTCGACGGCGGTCATCAGGATCTGGTCCTTCTGGAACATCTCCTGGGCGCTGGTGCGCGTCAGCATGTTCAGCGCGGCCTTGGCCATGTTGGTGTGCGGGTGGCCGGCGCCCTTGTAGCCGCGGCTGAACACGCCCTCCATCGCGGAGACGTTGACCACGTAGCGGCGTCCGGCCTCGGCCGCGGCCATGGACGGGCGCAGCTTGCTGATCAGGATGAACGGCGCGGTGGAGTTGCACAGCTGTACTTCGAGGAGCTCGATCGGGTCCACCTCGGACACCGTCTGGATCCAGCTGTTGGTGTCGTGCAGGTCCGGGACCAGTCCGCCCGCGTCGATGGCGGTGCCGGCCGCGATCCGCTCCAGCGAGGCGGAGCCGGAGACCAGGGCCAGCTCGGTGATGTCCTGGGCGCTGAGCTTCTCGCCCTTGCCGGTGGGCAGGGCCGCGACCCGGTCGACGGTGCCGCTGCCGAAGGTGCCGATGACCTCGGAGGCGGGCAGCTCGCCGGCCGGGAGCGGGGCGTTCTCGGCGGCGACGAGCTCGCTGTAGGCGCCCGGGGAGCGGCGTACGGTCTGCGCGGCGTTGTTGATCAGGATGTCGAGCGGGCCCTCGGCGGCGACGGAGTCGGCGAGCGCGACGACCTGGGCCGGGTCGCGCAGGTCGATGCCGACGATCTTCAGGCGGTGCAGCCACTCGGAGCTGTCGGGCATCGCCTTGAAGCGGCGGACCGCGTCGTTCGGGAAGCGCGTGGTGATGGTGGTGTGCGCGCCGTCGCGCAGCAGGCGCAGCGCGATGTACATGCCGATCTTGGCGCGGCCGCCGGTGAGCAGCGCGCGGCGGCCGGTCAGGTCGGTGCGGGCGTCGCGGCGCGCGTGGTTGAACGCGGCACAGTCCTGGCAGAGCTGGTGGTAGAACGCGTCGACCTCGACGTAGCGGGTCTTGCAGACGTAGCAGGAGCGCGGGCGCTGGAGTATCCCGGCGATCGGGCCCTTGGCGGCGGCGGTCAGGGCGTTGCCCTGGGTCTCGTCGTCGATGCGTTCGGCGGAGCCGGTCGCGGTCGCCTCGGTGACGGCCTTGTCGTTGGCGGTCTTGGCGGCGCGGCGGTCCTGGCGGCGGCGCTGCTTGACCGTCCGGTAGAGACCCGCGGTCGCGCGGCGTACGGTGATGGCGTCGGGGTGGTCGACGTCGAGCTTGTCCAGCTCGTCCAGCACGCTGAGGCAGAGAGCCAGCCGCTCGGGGTCGATGCCCGGTCCGTAGGCGTGCCCGTAGTCCTGACTGTCTTCGGTCACCGTCATGGCCGCTGTCGTTCCTTGCTCACTCGTCCGCATCCGCGCGCTGCGGAAGTCCCCAAAGGGGAAACTGTACGGACGCCACGCGCCCGGAGACAAACCCGGTCCCGCACGCCTCACGCACCGCGAGCGGCCCGTCACCGCGCGGAGGGTTTCGTGACGCTCCGTGTCCCCGCGCGCGGACACCCGTTCGCCCGCGGTTGCGGTGGCCGAGGGCCGGGCGCGGCCTCCGTCGGTACTCCCGTACTACGCCCGGAGTATGACTCGTGACCCCCTGTGGGGTGAGGAATAGCACCGTCGGGTCGGGCATTGTGGAGTTCATGAGTGCACTGGGGCTGTCGGTCCTGCTCTGCCTCGTGTCCGCCCTGGCGTACGCGGGCGGCGCGATCGTGCAGGAACGGGTCGCGGCGAGCACGCCGGACCACGGCGCGTACGCGCCGCTGCTCCACGGCGCGTGGTGGATCGCGGTGGGGCTCAACGGCCTCGGCGCGCTGCTGCACGTGGTGGCGCTCGCGTACGGGCCGCTGAGCCTGGTCCAGCCGCTCGGCGCGCTCACCATCGTCTTCGCCCTGCCGATGGCGGCGGTATTCGTGCGGCGCCGCGCGGGTGCCGCGGCCTGGCGCGGGGCGGTGCTGGCCACCGTCGGCCTGGTCGGGCTCCTGGCGCTGACCGGCGGGGACGGCCGGTCGGGGCAGTCCCTCGCGGGCGGCGAGCGCGGCCTGCTGCTGGCGGTGACCGGGGCGGCGGCGGCCGCGCTGGTCCTTTCGGCGCACCGGATGCACCGGGCGGTGCTGCGCAGCGTGCTGCTGGCGGCGGCCGCCGGTACGGCCTTCGGCATGGCCTCGGTGTTCACCAAGTCGGTGGCGGAGTCCTTCGCCCCGGGGGCCCTGGTCGCGCTGTGGCCCGACCTCACCGCGGTCGCCGTGCTGGCGGGCGGTGGTCTGCTGCTGTCGCAGGCCGCCTACCGGGGCGCGGGGCTGACCGCGCCGCTGGCCACCGTGACCGTGGTCAACCCGGTGGTGGCGGCCGCGGTCGGCATCTCCCTGTTCGACGAGGGATTCCGGTACGGGGCCGCGGGCACGGCCGCCGCGCTGGCCAGTGCCGCCGTCGCGGCGGCCGGCCTGGTCCTGCTCACGGCCGTGCCGCCGCACGTGCGCGGGTCAGATGCGGACCCCGTGGCCCCGGAGGTACTTGAGGGGGTCGATGTCGGAGCCGTAGCCCTCTCCCGTGCGCATCTCGAAGTGCAGGTGGGGGCCGCTGCTGTTGCCGGTCGACCCGGAGCGCCCGATGCGCTGGCCGCCGGACACCTGCTGGCCGGCCTTCACGCCGAGCGCCGAGAGGTGGGCGTACTGGGAGTACCGGCCGTCGGTGTGCCGGATGACGACCTGGTACCCGTAGGCCCCGGCCCAGCCGGCGGAGACGACGTGCCCCGGCCCGACGGATTTGACGGTGGTGCCGGTGGACACCGGGAAGTCGATGCCGGTGTGGTAGCCGCTGGACCAGGAGGATCCCGCGACGCGGTACGCGGTGCCGAGGGCGGCGTCGACGGGCGCGGAGTAGCCCCCCGACGCCGTTTGCTGCTGCGGTGAGGGGGCTTGCGCCGCAGGCTTCGGCGCGGGCGCCACGGCCGGCTTCTCGGCCGCCTTCCGGGCCGGCTTCTCGGCCGGTTTCTCGACGGGCTTCTCGGCCGTCTTGGGCGCCTGCTTCTCGGCGGGCTTCTGAGCCGCCGGTTCCACGGGCTTGACCGGTTCGGCCGTGCGCGGCGGCTTCTCGGGGTTCTGCGCGGGGGGCGCGGTCGTGACGCGCAGCGTGAGGCGCTGGCCGGGGAAGATCAGGTCCGGATCGGCGCCCACGGTGGCCCGGTTCGTCTCGTACAGGCCCTGCCAACCGCCTTCGACCCGCTGGCGGGTGGCGATCGCCGAGAGGGAGTCCCCTTGGGCGACGACGTAGGGGTTCGGCAGGACCGGGGCCCCTGACCCGCCGGACGCGGCGGTCTGCGCCGCCGGGGTCTGCGCCGCGGGCGCCTTGGCCTGCTGCGCCGGGGCCTTCACCCCCTGGCCCCGGGTGTCGCGCGCGGACGCCGACACCGGCGCGGACGCGGGTGCCTTCGGTGTGACGGCGGCCGCCGGACTGCTGCGGCTGAGTCCGGCCGTCTTGCCGCAGTGGGGCCAGGCCTGCGGGCCCTGACCCTTGAGCACCTTCTCCGCGACCGCGATCTGCTGGTCCTTGGTGGCCAGGTCGGCGCGGGGGGCGTAGGCGGTGCCGCCGAAGGCCCGCCAGGTGCTCTGGCTGAACTGGAGGCCGCCGTAGTAGCCGTTGCCCGTGTTGACGGCCCAGTTGTTGGTGGACTCGCAGGTGGCGACCTTGTTCCAGGTGTCCACCGATGCGGCCTGGGCGACTCCGGCGCCCATGAGAGGGAGCGCTATCCCGGCGCCACCGGCGGTGACGGCGAGCGAGGCCCGGTTGATGCTGCTCGGCTGGTACCGGCGGTGCCGGCCCCGTACACCCATGCGAGCCCCCAGTGAAGACATCAGGAACCGCACAACCTAACGTCACGGCCTGATTGTGGCAAGAGGCGCAACGGGGCGCTCTCCAGGGGGAATTGACCGAGTCTCACCCGGTACGTGATCACGATCCGACCGGGTCGATGTAGCGTCGGTGCTCCCCGCACATCGAAGCACGCAGGAGCGCGTCATGAGCACCAGCACAGCCCAGATCGGCGTCACCGGCCTCGCGGTCATGGGCAGCAACCTCGCCCGCAACTTCGCCCGCAACGGATTCACCGTCGCCGTCCACAACCGCACCACCGCGAAGACCACGGCCCTCGTGGAGGAGTTCGGGCACGAGGGCTCCTTCGTGGCGGCCACCTCGGCGAAGGAGTTCGTCGACGCGCTGGAGCGCCCCCGGCGCCTCGTCATCATGGTGAAGGCCGGGGAGCCGACCGACGCCGTGATCCGGGAGTTCGCCCCGCTCCTGGAGGAGGGCGACGTCGTGATCGACGGCGGCAACGCGCACTTCGAGGACACCCGGCGCCGGGAGAAGGAGCTGCGCGAGCAGGGCATCCACTTCGTGGGCGTGGGCATCTCGGGCGGCGAGGAGGGCGCGCTGCTCGGCCCGAGCATCATGCCGGGCGGTTCGAAGGAGTCGTACGAGTCCCTCGGCCCGCTGCTGGAGAAGATCGCCGCGAAGGCCGCCGACGGCACGCCGTGCACCTCGCACATCGGGCCGGACGGCGCCGGGCACTTCGTGAAGATGGTGCACAACGGCATCGAGTACGCCGACATGCAGCTGATCGCCGAGGCCTACCACCTGCTGCGGGAGGTCGCCGGCTACTCCCCCGCGAAGATCGCGGAGACCTTCCGGGAGTGGAACCGCGGGCGCCTGGACTCGTACCTGATCGAGATCACCGCGGAGGTGCTCGCGCACACGGACGCCGCCACCGGCCGTCCTTTCGTCGACGTCGTGGCGGACGCCGCCGAGCAGAAGGGCACCGGCCGCTGGACCGTGCAGATCGCCCTGGACCTGGGCGTACCGGTGTCGGGGATCGCGGAGGCGGTCTTCGCCCGCGCCGTCTCGGGCCACGCCGACCTGCGCGAGGCCGCCCGCGGGCTCGGCGGGCCGGTCGCCGCCCCGCTGGCGCCCGCGGAGGCCGACGCCTTCGCCGGCCAGGTGGAGGAGGCCCTGTACGCCTCGAAGATCGTCTCGTACACCCAGGGCTTCCACCAGATCCAGGCCGGCAGCGTTGAGTACGACTGGGGCGTGGACCCGGGCGCGGTGGCCTCGTTGTGGCGCGGCGGCTGCATCATCCGGGCGGCGTTCCTGGACCGCATCCGCGCCGCCTACGACACCCGGCCCGACCTGCCGAGCCTGCTGGCGGACGCGGACTTCGCCGACGAGATCGGGGCGGCCCAGGACGGCTGGCGGTCGGTGATCGTCGCGGCGGTGCGCCAGGGCATCCCCGTGCCCGCCTTCTCCGCGTCGCTGGCGTACTACGACGCGCTGCGCGCCGAGCGCCTGCCGGCGGCCCTCACCCAGGGGCAGCGGGACTTCTTCGGGGCGCACACCTACCGGCGCACCGACCGCGAGGGCTCGTTCCACACGCTCTGGAGCGGCGACCGCTCCGAGGTCGGCCCGGCCTGACGCACGGCCCGGGTCACGGCCCGGTGTGCGGCCCTGTGTACGGGCCCCCGCGCGGCGGCCGGTCGGGCCGGCGCGCGGGGCTCAGCCCAGGGGGCCGGGCTGCGGGATCGGCGCGGGTCCCGGCGGCGGCGGCACCGGGTCCGGCTCGGGCACGGGGCCGGGTACCGGCGGCGCGGGCCGCGGGACGGGCGCGGGGTCCGGGAAGGGGGTCGGTCCCGGGGCCGGGTCGGGACCGGGTCCGGGGACGGGCGGCTGGGTCTGCTCTACGTTTCGCACCATGTGTCCCACCTTCCCCCGAACGCGGCGCGTACGCCTCCGGCGTCCGGGGCACGGCGTCGTGCGGGTGACGGTCGCGGGGGGGGGGGGGCCCCCCCCCCCCCCCCGCCGGCCGCGTGGGTGTGCCCAAGCTGACAGGGCCCGGCCGGGCCCGCGAACCGGGGGGGGGCAGGTGTCCACACGGCA
>NZ_JBHXQN010000026.1:0-2605 GCF_042717785.1 Streptomyces sp. NPDC058619 | reverse complement strand
GGGGCCGGCCGCGGCGCGGGGGCCGGGCCCGGGGGGGGGGGCGGGGGGGGCGGGGGGCCGCGGGCCGCCCGCCCCCCCCCCCCCCCCCCGGCGGGTTTCGCCTCAGGCGCGCAGGGCCAGGCCGGCCGCGAGTCCCGGGGCCGGGCTGGAGAGCACCGGGACACGGGTCGCGGCGAGGTGCTCGGCCCCGGCCAGGGAGGCCTGGGCCAGCACGATCACGTCGGCGCCGGTCACCGCGTCGGCGGCCGCGGCCACCAGAGCGAGGCAGCCGTCCCGGTCCCCCGACGCGAACCGGTCCCAGGCCCCGGCGACGAGCCGTGTACGGATCGCCACCGGGCGCTCGCCGGCCTCCTCGGCCAGCAGGGCCGCGGTCGGGGCGAGCGTCGACTCCAGAGAGGCCAGGACGGTGATCCGCGCTCCGGCGCGGACCGCCGCGGCCGCCATCGGCCGGTCCACGCGCAGCACCGGCGCACCCAGCGCCGGGGCCAGCGACTCGGCCGTCGCCCCGATCGTCGAGCAGGTGACCAGCACGGGTCCCCGTCCCGCGTCGCAGAGCAGCCCCAGCAGGTCCGGCGCGACCGCGTCGGGGCCCTCGGCACGGGCCCGGTCCAGCAGTTCCGGAACCACCAGGTGCCGCAGGGCGGCGCCGGGGTGGTTCCGGTCCCGCAGGGCGTCGAATACCGGGACGTGCGCGGCCGAGGTGTGCAGCAGGACCAGCCCGGGTCCGCTCACGGCCCCGGCCCCCTCAGACGGCCACGGCGTGGGGGCTGCGCTCCTGGTCCGTGCCCGGTACCGGGGCGGACGGGTCCACGCCCAGCTCGATGATCCGGTTGTCGCCGTCGACGTGCACGACGCGGGGCTTCAACGCCCGCGCCTCCGCGTCCTCGACCTGCGCGTAGCTGATGAGGATGACGAGGTCTCCGGGGTGCACCAGATGCGCCGCGGCGCCGTTGATCCCGATGACCCCGGATCCGCGCTCGCCCTCGATGACGTAGGTCTCCAGCCGCGCGCCGTTGGTGATGTCCACGATGTGGACTAGCTCGCCGGGCAGCAGGTCCGCCGCGTCGAGCAGGTCGGCGTCGACGGTCACGGAGCCGACGTAGTGCAGGTCGGCCTGGGTGACGGTGGCCCGGTGGATCTTGGACTTGAACATGGTACGAAGCATGGAGAACTCCCGGTTTGTCTGCTCCCTGCCTGCTCATTGCAGGTCAAGGGCGGTCTCCGCAGATTACAGCCATTCGCATGTTCGGTCAGCTTTCCCCAGGTCTTTCAGGACTCGTGCTGACCGTTTGCTGACCATTCCGACGCACCGTCAGGCCGGTACGATAGCTCTCCCCCACCACCGCCGGTGACTCAGACGGCTCTGGTCGACGTTACGACGCGGGCAAACTGCGTCTCCAGCACGCCTTCGATGGCCGCTACGGCATCTGAGAGACGGCGGTGGACACGTGTCGAGAGCCCCGCCCGCTTCAGACCGTGCTGGAGTGAGTCGCGTATGCGCCTCTCGCAGACGCCGAAGTCCGCATACCCGGCCGCGCAGGACAGGTAGACCATGTCCGTCAGGTCGTTCGGTCGCCACGTCGTGCCCTTGTTGAGGTGCCGACTGTGCAGCATCCCCGGAAGAGGCCAACGGCCCGCGACTCCCCGATGGCCCGCATCCGTCCCTTGAAGCCCCACTGGCCCAGCAGCTCCTTGTGAACCCAACCCCTCGGCCGGTTACTCCTCCAGATCCTCGACGAGGCGGAGATCGATACCCTGCGCTTCTGCTGCGAGTGGTGATCCAGCCAGTCACTGAACCGCCGGCTCGCCGCCGTCCACGCGGTGTCCGGCCCCTCCTCCACCCTCTGGGTGTCAAGCATGGAGTGGATGGATACGGAGGCAGCGAGTAGCACCTCGGGCTGGAAGGCCAATTCACCCTGAAAGCTGGGCGGCAGCTCGGAACCATCCCGTGCTGAGCGTGCTCGATCCAGCTCACTGGCGCGCTATCTCCCTGGTCCCAGCTGGCAGTCGCTGCCTGCCGAAACCAGGGGGTTGCCTACCGTGCGGCGCGGTACCCGCAACGAGCAAGATTCAGGGAGCGAGGGTCTCAGCCCAGGAACAGGGCAAGGGCGGACAGCACGGTCTGAATGCCGTCCATTGTTCCCGAATGGTTCTCCAGCCATCCCTTGATCCTCTCGCCGGCCCGACGGCGCTCCACGATGTATTCAGAACTGCTCTCAAGAACTTCGACCTCATGGATGAATTCGTCATGGTCGACATCGAGCACGGGGGCAAGGTTGCGGAGCTGCTGTACGAGTGCGGTGATCTCGTCCGGGCGGAGGCCGATGTTCTGTGTAATGTGCTGACCCTGCGCCGCGGTGGAACCGGCGTAGTTGTATGGGTCAAACGTCGGTCCCGGGGTGTTCTGGTTGGTCACGTAGTCGGTCGCTTTCTTTCCGGACCGGGCAGAGGCCTTGCCTTGCGCGGTGAGCATCAGTCGGGTGGGTCGCCCCGTGGGCGGATTCAGGTCGGCTAAGGCTTGTCCCGTAACTGCTGGTCACGGTGAGATGATCTTGGTGTGGCTGGTGTGATCACGGCGTCGGAGCCGTCCTGGATAGCCCCGTTC
>NZ_JBHXQN010000025.1:0-103231 GCF_042717785.1 Streptomyces sp. NPDC058619 | reverse complement strand
GCCGGCGCGGGGGGGGGGGGGGGGGGGGGCGGGGGCCCCCCGGGGGGGGGGGGGGGGGGGGGGGGGGGGGGGGGGGCGGGCCCCCCCCCCCCCGGGGCGGGCGGGCGAGGCACTGTCAGTGGCCCCCGGTAGGTTCTGGAGCAGTCGCACGAACTTGTACCGGAGGTTGTCCCCGTGACCCAGATGCTGCCCGAGTCCTGGCTCCCCGTCCTCGGCGGAGAGCTGGACCAGCCCTACTTCAGGGAACTCACCGAGTTCGTCGAGAAGGAACGGGCCAACGGGCCGGTCTACCCGCCCCGCGAGCAGGTCTTCGCGGCCCTGGAGGCCACCCCCTTCGACCAGGTGAAGGTGCTGGTCCTCGGACAGGACCCCTACCACGGCGCGGGCCAGGGCCACGGCCTGTGCTTTTCCGTGCAGCCCGGTGTCAAGACCCCTCCCTCGCTGCGCAACATCTACAAGGAGATGAAGGAGGAACTCGGCCTGCCGGTCCCCGACAACGGGTACCTCATGCCGTGGGCCCGCCAGGGGGTCCTGCTGCTCAACGCGGTGCTCACCGTCCGTGAGGCCGAGCCCAACTCGCACAAGGCCAAGGGCTGGGAGAAGTTCACCGACGCGGTGATCCGCGCGGTCTCCGACCGTCCCGACCCGGCGGTGTTCGTCCTGTGGGGCGCCTACGCCCAGAAGAAGCTCCCGCTGATCGACGAGGAGCGGCACGCGGTCGTCAAGGGCGCCCACCCGTCCCCGCTGTCGGCCAAGAAGTTCTTCGGCTCCCGGCCCTTCACGCAGATCGACGCCGCTGTCGCCGCCCAGGGCCATGAGCCGATCGACTGGCGGATCCCCGACCTCGGCTGACCTCCCCCCGCGCCTCGGCGGCATTGCCGGTGCCTCCGGCTAGCTTCGTGACGACCGGACCGGCGCAGGTCCGGCGGAGCGAGCCGGAGGCCGCGTTGACGGAGCCGCAGGAGGCGTCGGAGGACGCCGTCATGACCCGGATCGGCCAGGCCGTCATCCTGCTGCACGCCGGGGACCGCGAGGAGGCCCGCAACCGGCTCGGCGCGATCTGGTCCGAGATCGGCGAGGAGGGCGACTCCCTCCACCGCTGCACGCTCGCGCACTACATGGCCGACGCGCAGGACGATCCCGCCGAGGAGCTGGCCTGGGACCTGCGGGCCCTGACCGCGGCCCACGGCCCCACCGCGGGGGCCGCGCCGGGGGAGTGGATCCCGGCCGGGCGGACCGCCGAGCCGCGGCGCGCGATGCGGGCGTTCTACCCGTCCCTCCACCTCAGCCTCGCCGCCGACTACGTCAAGCTGCGGCGCCCCGAGGCGGCCCGGGTCCACCTGGCCCGGGCCCGCGCCGCCACCGGCGCGCTGTCCGACGACGGGTACGGCAACGGCGTACGGGCCGCCATCGCCCGGCTGGAGCGCCGCCTCGCCGGGGAACCGGGCGCCGGACCGGGGCCGGGGCCGTTCCCGGAACAGTGCCCGTAGGCGCGCCCCCGTACGGAGCCCCGCACGGTGACCGTAGCCCGGGGGCGCTCAGCCGCCCTGGACGCCCGCGCAGATGCGGGCCTCCGGGCTGTCCGGATGCCAGCGGCCGTGCCGCCGGCCCAGCGCGCACACGTCCGCCGGGCGCACCGGCAGCTCCCGCAGCAGCTTCCGCTCGGCAGCGGCGTCGGGCCGTGCGTGGTGCCCGCGGCCGCCCTGCCGCTCCGTGACGGGCTCGCCGGGCCCCGGAGGCTCCGGGATGTCGGGGACGGGCGGCGCGGTCCGGGGGAGCCCCCCGGAGGCCTCCGGGGCGGTGTGCTGCGCCGACCGGTGGGCCTGCGTGGACGCCGTGGGGCGTGCGGGCTGCCCGGGGGCGGCCTCCAGGGCCTCCAGAGCGGGCGCCCGGACGGTCACCGGGGCGGCTCCCGGCCCGCCGCGCGGTGCGTGGTGCGGCGGCACCCCGGCGGCGGGCGGGACCGCGGGCCTCGCGGGAGCGGGGTTCACGCTCACGCAGCCGGACACCGCCGAGACGGCGCAGGCCACTCCGAGCAGCAGGGTTGTCGTGGTTCGGGTTGGATGCACTCGCACAACTCTGCTGTGCGAGGACCCCGTTGCGAAAACCCGGAGGCGATATTCACTCCGCACGGGTGACGGGGGGCTGGTGTCCGGCGGACGGTCCTACTCGCCTGTGGAGCCGTCGACGTGCTCGCGCAGCAGGTCGGCGTGGCCGTTGTGGCGCGCGTACTCCTCGATCATGTGGGTGTAGACCCAGCGGAGGCTGAACACCTCGCCGCGGTGGTGGACGGCCGCGTCCGACACCAGGTCCAGGGAGCGGCCCGCCGACGCCTGCCGGGCCAGCTCGACCTCGGTCTGCCAGACCCGCTCCGCGTCGGCCCAGGTGTCCGCGTCGGTGAAGTGGAAGTCCCCGTCCGGCTCGTCCTGGGAGCAGTAGAGCTCCGGCAGGTCCTCGCCCAGCATGATCTCCCGGAACCAGTACCGCTCCACCTCCGCCATGTGCCGTACGAGGCCCAGCAGGCTCAGCTCGGAGGGCTTCAGGGGCGTCAGGCGCAGCTGCTCGTCGCCCAGGCCCTCGCACTTCCAGGCGAGCGTGGAGCGGTGGTAGTCGAGCCAGCCGTCCAGCATCTCCCGCTCGTCGGCGGTGGTGGAGGGCTCGGTGCGATGTGATCCATTGGAGTGCATGACCCTCATCCTGGGCGAACGGGGCCCCCGCCACCAGGGATTAAGCTGCGGGAATACCGCTCGGAACGAACCTGGAGGCTCCCCGGTGAAGGTCGGCTGCATCGGACTCGGCGACATCGCGCAAAAGGCGTACCTGCCCGTCCTCACCACCCGCCCGGGAGTAGAGCTGCACCTGCAGACCCGGACCCCCGCCACGCTGGAGCGGGTCGGCGCCCTCCACCACGTCCCGGCCGCGCGCCGGCACACCGACCTCGACGCCCTGCTGGCGCAGGGACTCGACGCGGCCTTCGTGCACGCCCCGACCGCCGCCCACCCCGAGATCGTCACCCGCCTCCTGGAAGCGGGCGTGCCGACGTACGTGGACAAGCCGCTCGCCTACGAGCTCGCGCAGTCGCGCCGGCTGGTGGAACTGGCGGAGGAACGCGGGGTCTCCCTCGCCGTCGGCTTCAACCGCCGCCACGCGCCCGGCTACACGCAGTGCGCCGAGCACCCGCGCGAGCTGATCGTCCTGCAGAAGAACCGCGTCGGCCTGCCCGAGGACCCGCGCACCCTCGTGCTGGACGACTTCATCCACGTCGTCGACACCCTGCGCTTCCTGCTGCCCGCCGAGGCCGACCACATCGACGTGCGGGCCGTGGTGCGCGAGGGCCTGATGCACCAGGTGGTGCTCCAGATGTCCGGGGAGGGTTTCACCGCGCTCGGCATCATGAACCGGCGCTCCGGGTCCGCCGAAGAGGTCCTGGAGGTGTCCGGACAGGACACCAAGCGGCAGGTCGTCAACCTCGCGGAGGTCATCGATCACAAGGGCCAGCCGACCGTCCGGCGCCGCGGGGACTGGGTGCCGGTCGCCCGCCAGCGCGGCATCGAGCAGGTCGTGGACGCCTTCCTGGAGGCCGTCGCGGCGGGCCGCACCCTCAGCGCCCGGGACGCACTCCTCACCCACGAGCTGTGCGAGCGGGTGGTGGACTCGGCCCTCGAGCAGGCCTCCTGAGCGAGCGGGACCCCTCCGCCGCGCAGTACGCCGCCAGTACGGCGAGGGCCGCCGCCACCGGCCAGTCCCCGAAGCGGACGTAGAGCGTCGTGCCCCGGGCCGTGGGGACCTCGTACACGGCCGCCGTGCTCGCCGCGGTGGGCAGCGCCGCGCCGACCCGCTCCCCGTACGGGCCGTGCACCGCGCTGATCCCTGTCAGGGTGGCGTGCACCATCGGGCGGCCGGTCTCGGCGGCGCGCAGCGCGGCCAGCGAAGCGTGCTGCGCCGGAGCCCAGCTGTCCTGGAAGGTGCTCGTCGACGACTGGGCGACCAGCAGGCCGGCGCCCTGGCGGACCAGGTGGCGGCTCATGTCCGGGAACGCCGACTCGAAGCACACCAGCGGGCCGACGCGGACGCCCCCGGGAAGTCCCATGACCACCGGGGCGTCCCCCGGCACCCGGTCCTCGCCGGCCGCCCTGCCGACCGAGGTGGCCCAGCCGAAGAGCGCGCGGGCCGGCACGTACTCGCCGAAGGGGACGAGCCGCATCTTGTCGTACCGGTCGCCGATCGGGCCGCGGGCGTCGACGAGCACCGCGCTCTTGCGGATCCCGGGGCGGTCCGGCTGCCGCGCGTCCACGTTCACCAGCAGCGGGGCCCCCGTCTCCGCGGAGAGGTCCGCCAGGCGCCGGGCCAGGTCCGGGCGGGCCGTCAGGTCCTCGCCGACGCTGCTCTCGCCCCACACCACCAAATCGACCGGTCTCCCGGCCAGCGTCCGGGTCAGCCGCTCCCCGGCGGCGAACCGCCGCTCCGTGCTGTCCGGACCGTCCGCCACCGGTCCCGGCTGCACGACGGCCACCCGCAGCCGCCCCGACACCTCGGGGGACGGCGCCCCCAGCCACACCACGCCCGTCAGCACCGCGCACCCCGTCAGCCCGGCCACCGCCGGGGCCCGCGCGCCCGGCACCGCCGTCAGCAGCACCACCGCGCAGTTCACCGCCACCACGGCGAGGCCGACCAGCCACACCCCGCCCACCGAGGCCAGCCGCAGCGCGGGCGGCACCTGCCACTGGCTCGCTCCCAGGAGCCCCCAGGGCCCGCCCAGCCCCTGCCAGGACCGGACCAGCTCCGACAGCAGCCACCCCGCCGGTACGAGGACCAGCGCGGCGCCCGCCCGGCCGGCCGAGGGGGTACCGCCGAGCAGATCCCGCACCAGCAGCGCCCAGGGGATCCACAGCAGGCCGAGCAGCGCGGCCACCGGCACCAGGAACACGTGCAGGCTGGGCAGCAGCCAGTGGTGGACGGCCACGATGAAGGCGGCGCCGCCCAGCCAGCCCTCCAGGGCCGCCCGCCGCCAGGTGGGGGCCGACCTCAGCAGCAGCATCCAGGGCACGAGGGCGACGTATGCGAACCACCACAGCGCGGGCGCGGGGAAGGCGAGGGCGGGCAGCGCCCCGGCGAGGACCGCGGCGGCGATCCGCCGGCCCGGGATCCGGGCACCGCTCATCGGGACCATGGCATGCCTCCGCCTCCAGTGTGGATCAGCCGCGCGCCCGGGGCCCGGTCAGGCGGAAGCGTGCCGCCACTTCTCGTGGACCGTGACCCCGGTCAGCCGCCAGCCGTCGCGGGTGCGGGCCAGCTCGAAGGCGTAGCGCCCGGCCGCGACGAAGTTGGGCGCGGTGACGGTCCCGTCGAACTCGGGCCCCGCCAGTCGCATCGGATTGAGGAAGTCGGCCCGCACCCGGGCCGTGTCGCCGGGCGAGCCGCCCAGGTCCTCGACCCGGATCAGCCGGTTCACGATGAGGTGCTGCCGCACCGGGAAGAGCTTCATGGTCTCGGCGAGCCAGTCCGCGACCTCCCCGGCCGGCCCTTCGACACCGCCCGCCGAGCTGTAGTCGGCCCGCCCACCCGGGGCGAACAGGGCGCGGTACGCCGCCCAGTCACCGTCGTCGACGGCCACCGCGTACCCCGAGACCACCTCGTCGATCGCCAGCCGGTCCATTACCGTCGCGAGGTCCACACGCTGCGTCATCGGGACAGTGTGGGGCTGCCGGGGGCCGAGGCCAAGGGGCGCGCGCCCGCCGGAGCCCCCCGCGGGCGGTCAGTGACCGGAACGCACCTCCCGCTGCCGCACCACGACGAGGAACGCGTCGCTGTCCAGGTCCATCACCACCTCGGCCTGCACGCCCTCGCGCAGGCGCTGCGCCGCGTACTCCTCGGCCGGCCAGCTCCCCCTCGGACTTCCGGCCGGAAACCGCTCCAACACCACTCGACCCATGGGACACCCCCTGTTGCTCGCCTTCAGGTCTCTCAGGCACAACGACGCGGAGGCCGCCCGGGAACGTTCCCGAGCGGCCTCCGGTTCACGCGAAGCGGTGAGCGGGGTCGCCGCTACGAGCCGGACTCGCCCGCGTGGGGGCTCAGTACACCCATGCCGATCAGTACGAACAGGACGATGCCCAGCAGGATCCGGTAGATCACGAACGGCATGAAGCTCTTGGTGGAGATGAACTTCATGAACCACGCGATGACGACGTATCCCACGAAGAACGCGATGACCGTCGCGAAGATCGTCGGCCCCCACGAGATGTGGCCCGGCTCCTCGACCACGTCCAGGATCTCGAACGCGCCCGACGCCAGCACGGCCGGGATCGCGAGGAGGAAGGAGTAGCGGGCGGCCGCCTCACGGGTGAAGCCCAGCAGCAGGCCGCCCGAGATCGTCGCACCGGAGCGCGAGACGCCCGGGATCAGGGCCATCGCCTGGCAGAAGCCGAAGACGAGACCGTCCTTGACGCTCAGCTGCCCCAGCGTCTTGCGCTCGCGGATCGCGCGGTGCCTGCCGCCCTCCTCGTCGCGCGCGGCCAGGCGGTCGGCGACGCCGAGCACGATGCCCATCACGATGAGGGTGGTGGCGGTCAGCCGCAGGTCACGTGCCGGGCCCACGATCTGGTCCTTGAACACGAGGCCGAGGACACCGATCGGAATCGATCCGACGATCACCAGCCAGCCCATCTTCGCGTCCTGTTCGGAGCGCAGGGCCTTGGTGTAGAGCGAGCGGAACCAGGTGGAGACGATCCGCGCGATGTCCTTGCGGAAGTAGATCAGCACGGCCGCCTCGGTGCCGATCTGGGTGATGGCGGTGAAGGCCGCTCCCGGGTCGTGCCAGCCGGCGAACGCCGCGGTCAGCCGCAGGTGGGCACTGGAGGAGATCGGGAGGAACTCCGTAAGCCCCTGGACGAGACCGAGGATTAGGGATTCGAACCAGCTCATGTCGGGGTGCGCTCGTCCTTGTGATCGTTGGGCAGTTCGCGTCCGATGCTAGGGCCCGTGCGGGGCGGCGCTGACCACCGGGGGGTGCTGGGGCGCCCGTTCGTGCGCGGTCCCGAGCGGCCGGGGCGGTGCCAGGCGGTGCCGCTTGCGCCAGGCGACCGCTCCGGCGGCCACCACGGAGACCACGATGAAACCGAACGAGACCAGGAAGGCGGGCGAACCGGGGGAGGAGGCGTTGGCCCCCGCGATCACGTACGCGGTGGTGTTCGGGACGACCCCGAGCGCGGTTGCGGACAGGAACGGCACCCAGCCGCAGCGGGAGACCGCCGCGCAGTAGTTGGCCACCACGAACGGCACGCCGGGGAAGAGGCGGACGGCGATCATCGAGCGGAACCCGTGCCGGCTGAGCTGGCCGTCGGCCGCGCGCAGCCAGCGGCCGCGCACGTACGGGCGCAGGGCTTCCTGGCCCATGTACCGGCCCAGGCCGAACGCGATCGCGGCGCCGAGCACGGTGCCGCCGACCGCCGCGAGCAGGCCGAACTGCGTACCGAAGACGGCTCCGGCGGCCAGGTTCAGCAGCGGGCGCGGCACGAACGCCGCCGCGCACACCCCGTACACGGCTGCGAACAGCAGGACCGCCGTCCCCACGGGCAGGCCCGGGAGCCAGCCCTCCGAGAGGATCCGCTGCGGCTCGTACAGCAGCACGCCCACGCCGGCCGCGGAGAGCAGCACGACGAGGAGCGACAGCCGGAACCACGGCGCGAGGAGGAGGGACATTCCGGGAGACTAACCGACCTGCGGGACTCCGCGCCGTAATCTGGGCCTCATGCAGCCGAACGACCCGCGACCGCCGGGGGTTCCCCGCAGCGCCCTCGCGGACACCCTCGTGGACCGGCTGACCGCGGTCTACGCGGGCGCCGCCGACCCCGTACGGGCCGCGGCGATGGCCGCGTACATGAAGGGCGTCTCGCCCTTCCTGGGGCTCCCGACCCCGCTGCGCCGCGAGCTGTCGAAGGCGGTGACCCAGGACACCCCCGTCCCCCGGGAGGCGGACTGCGCCGCGCTCGCCCTGCGCTGCTGGCGGCTCCCCGAGCGCGAGTACCGGTACTTCGCCGTGGACTACCTGCGCCGGCACGTCTCCCGCTGCTCCTCCGCCCTGCTGCCGGTGGTGCGGCACCTCGTCGTGACCGACCCCTGGTGGGACACCGTCGACCTGCTCGCCGCGCACACGGTGGGCCCGCTGGTGGCCGCCGACCCGGCGCTGCGGACCGACATGGACGAGTGGATCGGGGACGAGGACCTCTGGGTCGCCCGCACCGCCCTCCTGCACCAGCTGCGCCACAAGGACGCCACGGACACCGGCCGGCTCTTCGGCTACTGCCGCCGACAGGCCGGCCACCCGGACTTCTTCATCCGCAAGGCCATCGGCTGGAGCCTGCGGGAGTACGCGAGGACCGACGCGGACGCGGTCCGCGCCTTCGTGGAGGCCGAACGCCCCCGGCTGTCCCCGCTGTCCGTGCGCGAGGCGCTCAAGAACTGCTGACCGAGGTCGCGTTCGCGCGCGAAAACCATTCGACGGCGCGGGGACCGTCCGGCACGATCAGGGGCATGTCCCGGTACGCCTTCCCCGCAGCGCCGTCCGCAGTCGCGGACGCGCCGAAGGCTGCCGCCGGTGCGGAAGCACCCTCCTTCGCCGCATTCGACGGCGCACGAAGCTGACCCTTCCCGGACAGTCCGGCGGACCCCGCAGGGGGAGGGTCGGCCCGGTTCCGGGGTCCCGTTCCAGCTTCGAGCCACGGGAAAGAACATCATGGCCAAGACGGCCTTCGTGCGGACCAAGCCGCACCTCAACATCGGCACCATGGGTCACGTCGACCACGGCAAGACCACCCTCACCGCCGCCATCACCAAGGTCCTCGCCGAGCGCGGCGGCGCGGCCTTCGTGCCCTTCGACCGGATCGACCGGACCCCGGAGGAGGCCCGGCGGGGGATCACCATCAACCTCACCCACGTCGAGTACGAGACCGACACCCGCCACTACGCCCACGTCGACATGCCCGGCCACGCCGACTTCATCAAGAACATGGTCACCGGGGCCGCGCAGCTCGACGGGGCGATCCTCGTCGTCTCCGCGCTCGACGGGGTCATGCCGCAGACCGCCGAGCACGTGCTCCTCGCCCGGCAGGTCGGCGTCGACCACGTCGTCGTCGCCCTGAACAAGGCCGACGCCGGCGACCCCGAGCTCACCGACCTGGTCGAGCTGGAGGTCCGCGAGCTGCTCACCGCCCACGGCTACGGCGGGGACGCTGCGCCCGTCGTACGGGTCTCCGGACTCGGGGCGCTGGAGGGCGACCCGCGGTGGACCGCGGCGATCGAGGCGCTGCTGGACGCGGTGGACACGTACGTGCCCATGCCCGTGCGGTACACGGACGCGCCCTTCCTGCTGCCGGTGGAGAACGTGCTCACCATCACCGGGCGCGGGACCGTCGTCACCGGCGCCGTCGAGCGGGGCGGCGTACGGCTCGGCGACCGGGTGAGCGTGCTCGGCGGCGACGGCGAGCCGGTCGAGACGGTCGTCACCGGTCTGGAGACCTTCGGGAAGCCGATGGAGTCCGCCGAGGCCGGCGACAACGTCGCGCTGCTGCTGCGCGGGGTCCCGCGCGACGGTGTGCGCCGCGGACACGTGGTGGCCGCGCCCGGCAGCGTCGTGCCCAGGCGGCGGTTCACGGCGCGGGTGTACGTGCTGTCGGGGCGCGAGGGCGGCCGGACGACCCCGGTCGTCAGCGGGTACCGGCCACAGTTCTACATCCGCACCGCCGACGTGGTCGGCGACGTGGACCTGGGCGAGGCCGGCACGGCCCGGCCGGGGGAGACGGTCGAGATGACCGTCGAGCTCGGGCGGGACGTGCCGCTGGAGTCGGGCCTCGGCTTCGCGATCCGCGAGGGCGGCCGCACGGTCGGCGCGGGCACCGTGACGGCGGTCCTGGAGTGATCCGGCCGTACTGATCGAGGCCCCTCCGTGGTGGCGGCGGGCAGGCTGCGCCAGACTGCCTGTCGTCACCGCGGGCTGCCGCGGGGCGTACGGGACGCGGCAACGAGGGGGCGGACGGCGATGGGCGGCGACACGGCACTGGTGCTGGGCGGCGGGGGGCTGACCGGGGTCGGCTGGGAGTGCGGGATCCTGTACGGGCTCGCCCGGGCCGGGGTCGACCTCACCACCGCCGACCTCGTCATCGGCACCTCGGCCGGCTCGGTCGTCGGCGCCCAGCTCACCTCGGGACGGCTCACCCCGCAGGAGCTGTACGAGCGCCAGCTCGGCGACCCGCGCGGCGAGCTCCCGGCGCGGCTCGGGGCGGGCCTCATCGCCCGCTACGCCCTCGCGATGGCGCGCTCGCGCGACGTGAAGGCCTACCGGCGGCGGGTCGGCGCGCTCGCGCTGGCCGCGGACACCGGCCCCGAGGCCGAGCGGCGCACGGTACTGGAGGCGCGGCTGGTCTCGCACGAGTGGCCCGAGCGGCGCCTGGTCGTCACCGCCGTCGACGCACTGAGCGGCGAGCTCAAGGCCTTCGACCGGGACGGCGGGGGCGGCCTGGTCGACGCCGTCTCGGCGAGCTGCGCGGTGCCCGGGGTCTGGCCGCCGGTCACGGTCGGCGGGCGCCGGTTCATCGACGGGGGCATCCGCTCCGCCACCAACGCCGACCTGGCCGCGGGCTACGCGCGGGTGGTGGTGCTCGCCCCGATGGCGATGGGCGCCGGGCTGATCCCCTCGCCGGCCGCCCAGACGGCCCGGCTGCGCGCGGCCGGCGCCCGGGTCCTGCTGATCACCCCGTCGGCGGCGGCCCGCAAGGTGTTCGGCCGCAACGTCCTGGACCCGGCCCGGCGCGACCCGGCCGCGCGGGCGGGCCTCGACCAGGCCGCCGGGCACGTCGCCGAGGCGCGGGCGGTCTGGTCGGGCTGAGGCGGCCGGCGACCGGCGACCGGCGGCCCGGGGCCCGGGTGATCGCGGCGGGTGCCGCGGGCGCGGGCGGTCCCGGCGGGGCGCGGGGGCGGTCCGGCCCGGCCGGGGACGGGCCGACAATGGTGGGGTGAGCGACGAACAGATCCCGGTCGTCCGGGACGTGGACCAGGGCACCGCGAAACTGATGCCGGACGTGGACCGGGAGCGGGCCTGGCTGCTGACCGTCGACGGGGCGCCGCAGTCGTACGTGGACCTGGACGACCCGGAGCACCTGGAGTTCGAGTACGTCCGCCGCCTCGCGCACGTGCTGGACCGGGCCGCGGAGCCGGGGCGCGCGCTGGACCTGCTGCACCTGGGCGGCGGCGCGCTCACCCTGCCGCGGTACGCCGCGGCGACCCGGCCGGGATCGCGGCAGACGGTCGTCGAGTTCGACACGGGCCTGGTGGAGCTGGTCGCCGAGCACCTGCCGCTGCCCGCGGACGCCGGGGTGACGGTGCACGCGGCCGACGCCCGGACCTGGCTGGAGGAGGCGCCCCCGGCGAGCGCGGACGTGGTGGTGGCCGACGTGTTCGGCGGCTCGCGGGTGCCGGCCCGGCTGACGTCCGTGGAGTACGCGCGGGAGGCGGCGCGGGTGCTGCGGCCCGGGGGGCTGTACGCGGCCAACCTGGCCGACGGCGCTCCCTTCGACTTCCTGCGCGGGCAACTGGCCACCTTCGCAGCGGTGTTCGGGGAGCTGGCCCTGCTCGCGGAGCCCGCGGTGCTGCGGGGGCGGCGGTTCGGGAACGCGGTGCTGCTGGCGTCGGACGGCGGGCTGCCGGTGGCGGAACTGGCCCGGCGCTGTGCCTCCGACGCGTTCCCCGCCCGGGTGGAGTTCGGGGCGGGGCTGGCCCGGTTCGTACGGGGGGCCCGGCCGGTCGGCGACGCGGAGGCGGTGGCCTCACCGGAGCCGCCGGAGGGCGCGTTCAGCCTGGGGTGAGCGACCCGGCCGGCTCGACGGCGGGCACCGGGGGCGGGCTTGCCGGCCCGGCCTTGCGGGTGATCCGGCGTACGTCCGGCACCAGCAGCACCGCCGCCGTCGGCAGCAGCACCAGGGCCGCGCAGCCCCACAGCGCGGGGGAGCGGCCGAAGGCGGACTCGGCGGGGCCCGCGAGGGCGGTGGCCAGCGGCGTCATCGACAGCGAGCCGAACCAGTCGTAGGCGGAGACCCGGGAGAACTTGTCCTCGGGGATCTCCTGGTGCATCGTCGTCATCCAGTTGACGCCGAACACCTCGATCGAGACCCCGCTGACGAGCATCACCACGCACAGCCCCCACACGGGCAGCGGGATCGCCAGCCCCGCCGAGGGCAGCGCCATCGGGAACACGCAGAGCGTGCCGACGAGCAGCAGCCGGCGCGGCTTCCAGACCATCATCAGCACGGCGCCGCCGATGGTGCCGAGACCGAAGAAGGCCAGGGCCAGGCCCCAGGGCGCCGCCCCGCCCAGGTAATCCCGCGCGACCAGCGGCCCGTACACCGCCTCCGCGGCGCTGATCACGCCGACCACGACGGCGAACTGGAGCACGATGCTCCACAGCCACGGCCGGGTCCGGAACTCCACCCAGCCCTCGCGCAGGTCGGACAGCAGCCCGCCGCCCGGCTCGCGTTCGGGGATGTGACTGACGTCGAGGAAGGCGCGCATCGCGCCCGCGACGGCGAAGGCGGCCGCGTCGACGGCGAGCACCCAGCCCGCACCGAACGCGGCGATCATGGCGCCGCCGAGCGCCGCGCCGCCGATCCCGGCGCCGTTCATGGACATCCGGAACAGGGCGAACGCGCGGTTCGCGTGCTCGCCGGAGACGGTGGACAGGAGCATGCCCTCGGCGGCCGGGTTGAAGAAGGCCGTACCGGTGCCGCACAGGCCGGTCAGCAGCATCATCTGCCACAGCTGCGGGTCTCCGGCCAGGACCAGCAGCGCGAAGGCGGCCTGCGAGACGCAGTTGAGGGTGTTGGCGGCGACCATCACGCGGTGCCGGGGCAGCCGGTCGGCGATCGCCCCGCCGACGAGCAGGAACAGGACGAGCGGGAGCGTACGGGCGGCCGTGACGAGACCGACGTCCCAGCCGGAGCCGCCGGTCTCCAGGACCGCGAAGGACGCGGCGATCAGCGCCCCGTGGCTCCCGAGGTTCGTGACGACCGCGGCGCCCGTCAGCAGGCTGTAGTTCCGGCCGGCCCATTCGGGGCGGCGGCGGCGCGCGGCCGGACGGGGCGGGGCCGCGGGGGAAGGACTCACCCCCGGACTATCCACGGCCCGGGCCGAGAATCCAAACGGATTGTCGGCCCGGACCGAGGGCGGCGGGAGGTCAGCCCGCGGAGAGGCGGACGGTGCTCATGATCTTCTCGAGCGTCGCCTGGGGGACCTCGTCCGGAACTCCGGCGGCGCTGTAGAGGACCCAGCTGGAGAAGTCACCGTTCGCGGTCTTGAAGCTGAAGGCGATGGACTTGCCGTCGGAGGAGCACTTGTTCTCCTTGGCGATGCCCGGCGCGGTGGCGGTCGCCATGTGGCCCTTGAGCCCGGAAGAGGTGGTGTACTCCTTCGGTTCGGAGACCTTCACGGTGCCCTTCGGCGCCTTTTGCGCGTATCCGGCGAACGCCCAGGTGCCGGCCTCGTTGCGCACGGCCTCGGCGGTGTCCTTGGCGCCCTGGCCGCCCTTGGTGCCGGTGCCGGCCAGCGAGGTCGTCTCCTCACTGCCGTTCTTGTCGGAGTCGACCTTGCACCAGTCCTCCTTGAGGTAGGCGGGGCCCGACATCATCACGACCGGGCCACCGTCCTTCTTCACCTCGTCCTCGAAGCCGATCGACGTGCCCGAGCCCAGCACGTTCCACTCCGGCGGGACGTCGAAGGCGGTGCCGTACTTCGGGTTGAGGACCACCTTCCAGCCCGGGACCACGGGCTTGACGTCGCCGCCGGCCCGCGGGTTCGGGCTCGTGCCCGCCGGGGCGGGCGCGGAGGACGCCGGGGCCGAGGAGGCGGCGGCGGGCTTGTCGTTCGCCTCGTTCGTCTTGTCGTCCCGGGTCAGGACGAAGGCGCCGGTGGCGGCGGCCGCCACGACGACCGCCGAGGCGGCGACGATGGCCACCGTCCTGGTGGAGTACGGGCTGCCGCCGCCGGGCGGTGGCGGAGCCTGCTGGGGCTGTTCCCAGGGCTGGACCGGTGGCGGCGTCTGGTACCCCTGCTGGGGGTACCCGTAGCCGGGCTGCTGCTCACCGTGTCCGGGCTGCTGGTACGGGTTCGGCTGCCCCGGCTGTCCCGGCTGCTGCTGGTACGGGTTCTGTTGCGCGTCCTGAGGGTTCTGCTCGCCCCCGGGCGGCTGCTGCTGTCCTGGCCACATGGCCGGTAACCATAGTGGGAGTGGTCTCCGGGGGCCACGGCCGCCCCCGGCCCGACTCTGGCCAACCGCACCTACCCGCGGGTAACATCCGCGTCATGAGCGCAGACCAGATGAACGTGGGCGAACTGCTCGCCGCGACGGTGCCGATGGCACGGACCCTGAACCTCCAGTTCCTGGAGACCACCCCCGAGCGTGCGGTCGTCCGGCTTCCGGACCAGCCCGACTTCCACAACCACGTCGGCGGCCCGCACGCGGGCGCCATGTTCACCCTCGCCGAGTCCGCGAGCGGCGCGATCGTCCTGGCCGCCTTCGGCGACCAGCTCTCGCGCGCGGTACCGCTGGCCGTCAAGGCCGAGATCGGCTACAAGAAGCTCGCCAAGGGCGTCGTCACCGCCACCGCCACCCTCGGCCGCCCGATCGCGGACGTCGTCGCCGAGCTCGACGCCGGCGGCCGCCCCGAGTTCCCCGTCACCATCGCCATCCAGCGCGAGGACGAGGCCGTGACGGGCGAGATGACCGTGGTGTGGACGCTGCGCCCCAACGCGTAGCCCCCGATCCGGCCCGGGCGCCCCGTCCGGCCCGGGTACCAGACCACCGCGAGGCCCCCGCCCCCTGCCGGGCGGGGGCCTCGCGCCGTTGCGGGCGGGCGTGAATCAGCCCCGGCGCCAGCGGTTGCGCCCGTCGGAGCCGGGTCCGCAGACGAGCGGGGTGCCGGCGGAGGTGACGGCGGCGGCTCCGGCGGGCGCGCAGAACGAGCCCGCGCGCTTGACCGGCGTACCGCTGTCGCCGTCGCCCGTCCCGCCGGAGGACGAGGAGGATCCGCCGCTGCCGTCGGACTCGTCCTGCGGGGGTGGCGGCGGGGGCGTGGGCGTCGGTGTCGGCGCCGGACTCGGGCGCAGGTCCGCGCCCTCGCGGGCCGGGCACGGGGTCCCGCGGGCGACCAGGTGGACGGACGGGGCGGCGAGCCGGGCCGCGATCGGGGAGCCGGCCGGCAGCCCCTGGAAGCAGACGGTCCAGTCCGCGTGGGGCGCGGGGAGCGCGACGTCGCGGTAGGCGCTGAGCGCGGTCAGCCCGGCCCCGCCCCCGTCCTTCACGGCCTTCTCGGCCTCGGCGAACGACTTCCCCACCACGGACGGCATCTGCGGCTCGGCCGGCGCGGGTGCGGACGGGGAAGGAGAGGGCGGCGGAGCCGGGCTGGAGGAGGCCGGGGGTGTCGGCGTCGCCGTCCGGGCGGCCACCGGCAGCGCCTTGGCGTCGTCCGTCTTCTCCGGCGGGTCCGAGACGAGGATCAACAGGAACCAGAGGCCGGAGAGCACGGTCGCGACGATCTTCTTGCCCTGGCTCCAACGGCTCGTCCACGCCAGCACGATGCCGGCCGGAGGCAGCAGGACCAGGGCCGTGACGATCAGTGCGGGGTGCTGCCACCAGCGCCGGACGGGCGGCGCGGGCGTGAAGCCGTACGGGTGCGTGTGCGGAGGTGGGTACACGGGACTCCAGGGCGGGGCGGAAGGGGAAGGGCGCACCCGTCCCGGGAGTGGCAAAACGTGCCAGCGGGGGTGTGCGTAGGGAGACCGTAGTGGCAACGGCCGGGAGCCGGTGGGGGAACCGGGGAATCCGCGGCGGCGATGCGGCTACAGTCCCTCGCACGACGACTGGGACGAAGGGGGTACCCGTGGCCAAGGTCAACATCAGCCTCGACGCCGAACTCGTGGTGGAGGTGATGGTCCTCGCCGGGGTCGGCTCTCCGCAGGACGCGGTGGAAGCCGTCGTACGGGACTACATCGCGCGCGGCCACCGCACCGAGGCGCGGGTCCAGCGGCAGGACGAGCCCCGGCGGGTCGCCGACGCCGTGGAGCAGCCGCCGCAGGGCTGAACCTCGGTGCCCCGGTGGCGCGTCTGAACCGGCCCCGCGGGCGGGCGGCGCACAGTGGGCGGCGGGAGCGGTCCGGCGCGGGCCGCTCCCGCCGCCCGACGCCGCTAGGAGCGCCCATGAGCGAGGCCGTGTCCAGACGTTCCGCGATCCGGCTCCTCGCCGGGGCGGGCGCCGCGCTCGGGGCGGCCGGCTGCGCGCCCACCGTGCCTCCGGGCGCGGGGCGGGGCACGGCGCCGCCCGCGCCCCCCGCGCCCGCTCCCGGAGCCGGAGCCGGACCCGCCGACGCCGCCGCCCGCGTGGAGTCCCTGCTGGAGCAGCTCACCCTGGAGGAGAAGACCGCCCTGCTGCACGGCGGCCGCGACCCGGCCCCCCTCGGCCAGGCCGGCTACGTGCCCGGCGTCCCCCGCCTGGGCATCCCGGCGCTGCGGCTCGCCGACGGGCCCGCCGGGGTACGCCTCGCCCGGCCCGCCACCGCGCTGCCCGCGCCGGTCCTGCTCGCCTCCGCCTTCGACCCCGCACTGGCCCGCGAGTACGGCAGGGTCCTCGGACGGGAGGGCCGCGCCCTCGGTGTGGACGTCCTGCTCGCGCCCATGGCGAGCCTCATCCGCACGCCGTACGCCGGGCGCAACTTCGAGACCTTCGCCGAGGATCCGCGCCTCACCGCCGACCTGGTGGCCGAGGTGGTCCGCGGCATCCAGGACGAGGGGCTCATCGCCGCCGTCAAGCACTTCGCCCTCAGCAACCAGGAGAAGGGCCGCGACACCGTCGACGTGATCGCCGCCGAACGGACCCTGCACGAGACCGAACTGCGCGGCTTCGAGGCGGCCGTGGCCGCCGGCGCGGGCGCCGTGGTCGGCGCGTACAACAAGGTCAACGGCGTGTACGCCTGCGAGAGCAGGCCGCTGCTGGACGAACTGCTGCGCGGAGCCTGGGGGTTCGACGGCTGGGTGATCTCCGAGCGGGACGCCGTCCACAGCACCGTCGCCGCCATCAGTGCGGGCCTGGACATGGAGATGCCCGGCGCGACCCACTTCGGGGCGCCGCTGCGCGAGGCGGTGCGCGGCGGCTCCGTCTCCCAGGACACCGTCGACCTCGCCGTGCACCGCGTCCTGAGCACCCTGGACCGCTTCGGACTGCTGACCGACCGCCCCGCGGCCCGGCCCGCCCGGGAGGCCGCGGCCGGGGCGCGGACGGCCCGCAAGGTGGCCGCCGCCGGGGCCGTGCTGCTGCGCAACGAGCGCGGCACGCTGCCGCTGGCCGGGGCGGCCGCCCGCTCCATCGCCGTCATCGGACCCACCGGGCAGGTGCCCTTCGTCAGTGGCGGCGGCAGCGCCCACGTCGTCCCGGACGCGGCCACCGCGCCGCTCGCCGCGATCCGCCAGCGGGCGGGCAAGGGCTCGACCGTGCGCTACGCCCTCGGAGAGGACCTGTACGGGCGCCCCCTCCCGCCGGTGCTCCTCAGACCCCCGGCCGACCTCGACGACCGCAGGGTGGAGGCCGGGCGGACCTGGAGCCACGAGGGCACCTTCACGCTCGCCGCCGCCGACGTGTGGACCCTGCTCGTCCACTACACCGGGCAGCGGCCGAGCGTGCGCCTCGACGGGGAGGAGCTGTTCCCCGTCCGGCAGGGCGTGGCGGAGCAGTTCGCGGGCGGGCTGCTCGCCGCCGCGCCCGACGGGCTGGCCGTCCGCCGCCGCACCCTCGCCCTCAAGGCCGGCCCCCACCGGCTCGCCGTGTCCGCCCGCGGCGGGGCCTCCGGCCAGCGCTTCCGGCTGCGGCTCACGACGGGGGCGACCCGGGCGGCGGACCTCGCCGAGGCGGTGAAGGCGGCCAAGGCGGCCCGCAGCGTGGTCCTGTTCGCCTACGAGGACGCCACCGAGGGCGCCGACCGGACCTCGCTGGCGCTCCCGGGCGGGCAGGAGCGGCTGATCGAGGCGGTCGCCGCCGCGAACCCGCGGACCACCGTCGTGCTGAACACCTCGTCCAGTACGACCATGCCGTGGCTCTCCCGTACCGGCGCCGTCCTCCAGACGTACTACCCGGGGCAGGAGGGCGCCGGGGCCACCGCCGACATCCTCTTCGGGGACGTGGACCCGGGCGGGCGGCTGACCCAGACCTTCCCCGCCGACGAGGACGCGACCCCGGTCGGCGGGAACCCGCTGCGCTACCCCGGGGTGGGCGGCAGGCAGGAGTACACGGAGGGCGTGCACGTCGGTCACCGCTGGTACGACGCGCAGCGGGCCGCCCCGCTGTTCCCGTTCGGGCACGGGCTCTCGTACACCACCTGGCAGTACGAGAAGCTCGTGGTCCGGCCGGAACACGGCGGGCTGCGGGTGGAGTTCACCGTCCGCAACACCGGGCGCCGCAAGGGCACCGAGGTGGCCCAGGTGTACGTCGGCCCGTCGCCGGAGCTGAAGCTCGACCAGCCGGTGCGCGCGCTGGCCGGATACCGGCGGCTGACCCTCGCGCCGGGCGAGGCGCAGCGGGTCACCGTCACCCTCGACCCGAGGGCCCTGTCCTCCTGGGACCCCGAACGGCACGCGTGGGTGCTGGGCGGCGGCCGCCGGGAGGTCTTCGCGGGCCGCTCGTCCCGCGAACTGCCACTGAGGTCAAAGACGGTGGTGAGCAGCCGGTAGGCTGCCCGCTCGGCGTGCCACAGGGGGCGCGCCGGAGTCGACTCGGGAGGACGTACCGGTGCACATCCAGGAATGGCTGGAGACGATTCCGGCGGTCAGCGTCTACCTCCTGGTGGGTCTGGTCATCGGGCTGGAGAGCCTCGGCATCCCGCTGCCGGGAGAGATCGTCCTCGTCAGCTCGGCGCTGCTCGCCTCGCAGCACGGCGACATCGATCCGGTGGTGCTCGGCGCCTGCGCGATCACCGGCGCGATCGTCGGCGACTCGATCGGCTACGCGATCGGGCGCCGGGGCGGCAAGCCGCTGCTGGAGAAGCTCGGCCGGCGCTTCCCCAAGCACTGCGGGCCCGAGCACGTGGCGCTCGCGGAACGCTCCTTCGAGAAGTGGGGCATGTGGGCCGTCTTCTTCGGGCGGTTCGTGGCGCTGCTGCGGATCTTCGCCGGTCCGCTGGCGGGCGTGCTGCACATGCCGTACTGGAAGTTCCTGATCGCCAACGTCTTCGGCGGAATCCTCTGGGCCGGCGGCACCACGGCCGTCATCTACTCGGTCGGCATCGTCGCGGAGCCCTGGCTGAAGCGGTTCTCCTGGGCGGCCCTGCTGATGGCGGTGCTCTGCGGGCTCGCCGTGACGCTGGTGGTGCGCAGCAGGATGAAGAAGGCGGCCGCGGAGGTCCGCACCGCCGCCGCGGAGGCCCCCGAGCCGGTCCCGGTCGGCGTCGCCGACTGAGCCGGCCGACGTGACGCGGACCCGGTCGTTGGCGTCCGCGTTCCGGAGGGCGGGGCGGCCCGCCGGCATGCGGACGCCCCGTCTTGATCCGGACGCGGGTGCCTAGGCCTCCGGGGTCACGGCGGCGCGGTGCTGCTTCGCCAGCTCCAGGTACATCGCGGCGTTGAGCTTGAGGCCCTCGCGTTCCTCCTCGGTCAGCTCGCGCCGCACCTTGGCGGGGACACCCGCGACCAGCGACCCGGGCGGGACCACCATCCCCTGCGGGACCAGCGCCTGCGCGGCCACCAGGGAACCGGCGCCGATCACCGCGCCGTTGAGGACGGTCGCGCCCATGCCGATCAGGCAGTCGTCCTCGACGGTGCAGCCGTGCACGACGGCGTTGTGGCCGATGGAGACCCGCTCGCCGATCGACACCGGGAACCCGGGGTCCACGTGCACCGTGCAGTTGTCCTGGACGTTGCTGTCCGCGCCGAGCGTGATCGGTCCGCAGTCGGCGCGCAGCACCGCGGAGTACCAGACGCTCGCTCCGGCGGCCAGCGTGACGTCGCCGATCACGACGGAGGTGGGCGCCGTGAAGGCCGTCGGGTCCACGGCGGGGCTCTTCCCGCCCACGCCCGCCACGAGTGCCCGGGCCGACTGCTGCGTCATGTGCTCTTCCTCTGCCTTCGCTTGTCTGTGCCCGTACGCCTGCGCCCGTCGTCCGTCACGGACGTCGTCGCTCGTACGGGTGCCTGCCGCGCTACCGGCACCGTAGGGCACGGGCCCGGGAGCTCCCGCGATGGGGTGAACATCACAGGTCCGCCGCTCTGATGCCCGCCACCCCGCCCACTACCGTGGCCGGGTGCCGAAGAACCAGAACACGTTCTCATCCCTCGCGGCCCTGCGCCGCAGGCTGGCGAACCGCGCGGTCCACGCCGGCTGGCGCTGGATGCAGCAGGCCGGCGCGGTGACCGCGCAGACCCCCGGGCGGCTGCGGTTCGGCGCGATCGGGCACGGCACCCGGCTCGCCTTCCCGCAGGGCACGGTCTTCGGCGAGCGCTGGATCCGGCTCGGCGACCACTGCATCATCGGCGAACAGGTCACCCTCACCGCCGGGATGATGCCGGACCTCGACCTGGGCGCGGAGCCGATGCTGGTGCTCGGCAACGGCGTGGTCATCGGCCGCGACAGCCACGTCATCGCAGACACCCGGATCACCATCGGGAACGACACGTTCTGCGGCCCCGGCGTGTACATCACCTCCACCAACCACAGCTACGACGACCCGCACCAGCCGGTCGGACGGCAGTGGCCGCGCAGCGCACCGGTCGAGATCGGCCCGGGCTGCTGGCTCGGCACCGGGGCCGTGGTCCTGCCGGGCGCGCGGCTCGGCCGCAACGTCGTGGTGGCGGCGGGGGCCGTCGTACGGGACGAGGTGCCGGACCACGCCGTCGTCGCGGGGGCGCCGGCGCGCGTCGTACGGCGCTGGGAGCCGGAGACGGGCTGGCAGCCCCCGCTGCGCACGCCGGCCCCCGTGCCGATCCCCGACGGGATGACCCCGGAGCAGCTGCGCGGGCTGGCGGAGCTGGCCGAGGCGGAGGCCCGCCAGGACGCGGCGGTCCCCCGGGGCCCGGAGGCCCGCCGGGACGCGGAAGCCCGTCAGGGCACCGCCTAACCGGCGGCCAGCAGGACCGTGCCCGCCAGGGCCAGCCCGGCGCCCGCCGCCTGGACGGTGCGCAGGCGCTCCTTGAGCACGGCGAAGGCGGCGAGCGCGGTGATCACCGGGTAGAGCGAGGACAGTACGGCGGCGACGGTGACCGGGCCGCTCTGGGCGGCGACGGAGTAGGTGCCGTTCGCCGCGACGTCCGCGAGGCCGACGAAGGCGAGGGCCGGGAGCAGGCCCCACAGGACGCGCGGTCCGGTGCCCGCGGGGAGGGCCGGGACGCCGCGCCGGGTCTGGACCCACAGCGCGGCGCCGCCCACGGCGACGTTGGTGACCCGCTGGACGAACAGCGCGAGGAACAGGCCGGTGAGGGTGGTGGAGGCGTGCGAGATCAACGCCATCACCGCGCCGAAGCCGAACGCGGCGACCAGGGTGAGGACGACGGCCCGCCGCTGGACGGGCGCGCCGCGCAGTTCCGGCCCGCCCGCCAGGACGATGCCGACGACGGCCACCGCGATGCCGGCGAACTGGCCGGGGCCGGGCCGCTCGCCCAGCGCCAGCCCGGCCGCGACGGGCACCACCACGCCCACGGAGCCCAGCGGCGAGACCACGCCCATGGGCCCGAGCGCCAGGGCCTTGTAGAAGCTGAGCATGGCGACCGGCCCGACGACGCCGGCGGCCACCGCGAACCAGAGCCCCGGCCCGGCCTCGTGCCAGGCCCCGGTGGCCAGGACGACGGAGCCGAGCACCACCACGGCGACGACCTGCGAGACCACGACCACCGTGAGGGCCGGGATCCGGCGGGTGAGCAGCCCGCCGCCGAAGTCGGCGAGACCCCACAGCACAGCTGTGGCCAAGGCGAAGAGGGCGGTCATGACGGGGCCTCGCAGTACAGTGCATTGAACGTTCGAGTACAGGGCACGGTAGTTCACTCTGCTGCACTCTGTCATCCACGATATTGGACTGAAGGGTGATGGGTCCGTGTCCGACCTCGAGAAGCTCACGCAGTCGCTGGCCGCGAACCTCAAGCGCTGGCGCGGCGAGCGCGGTTTCACGCTCGACGCGCTCGCGGCCCGGGCGGGCGTCAGCCGGGGCATGATCATCCAGATCGAGCAGGCCCGGACGAACCCCAGCGTCGGCACCACCGTACGGCTGGCCGACGCGCTCGGCGTCAGCATCTCCACGCTCCTCGACCACGACCGGGGGCCCCGGGTCCGCGTCGTCCCGCCGGAGCAGGCCGTACGGATCTGGAGCAGTGACGCGGGCAGCTCCACGACCCTGCTGATCGGCACCGACGAGCGCGGGCCGATGGAGCTGTGGACCTGGCACCTGGTGCCCGGGGAGAGCACCGAGTCGGCCCCGCACCCCTCCGGGACCATCGAGATGCTGCACGTCACGGCGGGGGAGCTGACGCTGGTGGTCGGCGAGGAGGAGTTCCGCGTACCGGTGGGGGCCGCTGCCGCCTTCGAGGCCGATCTGGCCCACTCCTACCGCAACGACGGCGCCGTCCCCATGGAGATGACGCTCGCGGTGGCGGTCCCGCCCGTATCGGCGCCGGTCCCCGCCCCCGCCCGGAAGGCGGGCGCGCCGCACTGATGCGGCGCCGCCCGCGGACGGGTGGCCGGGTCGGCCGGCCGGCGCGCACCGGCCAGCCGGCGTGGGACCTGCGCCCGGCCTACAGGGCCGGGATCTCGATGGCCGGGCAGCGGTCCATGACCATCGAGAGGCCGGCCTCGCGGGTGCGCGCGAAGGCGGCCTCGTCGATCACGCCCAGCTGGAACCAGACGGCCCCGGCCCCTATCGCGGCCGCCTCGTCCGCGACCGCTCCGGCGAGCCGGCTGTTCACGAAGACGTCCACCACGTCGACCTTGAACGGGATCGCCTCCAGCGAGGCGTACCCGGGCTCCCCGTGCACCGTCTCCGCCTTCGGGTGCACGGGGACCACGCGCTTGCCGAACCGCTGGAGGACGCGGGCCACCCCGTAGGCCGCGCGGTCCCGGTTGTTCGAGAGGCCCACCACGGCCCAGGTGTCGCCGACTTCGGTGAGGATCTTGCGGATGGTTGCCGGATCGCCGTACACGTGCGCCGCCTCCTGCTGCTCTGGACTGCCGTTCCCGATCGCCTGCTCTGCGCATCAACCGAAAAGACACATGTCCGATTCCCCGTAGGGTGGAGCGGTGAAGGCAGACCAGTACGCGACGGTGGCTCACGAGGGCGTGCACGAGTCGGAGATCAACCGCTCGCGCTTCCTGTGTGCGCTCGCACCCGCCGCGACGGAGCAGGAGGCGCAGGAGTTCGTCGCGCGGATCCGCAAGGAGCACCCCACCGCCTCGCACCACTGCTACGCCTACGTGATCGGCGCGGACGCCTCCGTGCAGAAGGCCAGCGACGACGGCGAGCCCGGCGGCACCGCCGGGGTGCCCATGCTCCAGATGCTCATGCGCCGGGACGTCCGCTACGCGGTCGCCGTGGTCACCCGCTACTACGGCGGCGTGAAGCTCGGCGCCGGCGGCCTCATCCGCGCCTACGGGGGAGTCGTCGGCGAGGCCCTCGACGCGCTCGGCACCGTCACCCGCCGCCGCTACCGGCTCGCCACCGTCACCGTCGACCACCAGCGCGCCGGCAGGACCCAGAACGACCTGCGCTCCACCGGCCGCACCGTCGTGGACCTGCGCTACGGGGCCGCGGTCGAGATCGAGGTCGCCCTCCCGGAGGACGACCTGCCCGGCTTCGAAGCCTGGCTCGCCGACAGTACGGCGGGCAGCGCCACCCTCACCCTCGGCGGAGAGACGTACGCGCCCTGAGGGACGCGTTGGCGAAGGTGCCGACGGCCAGCGGGCCGACCGGTTGCCCGGCGGGGAGCCCGATGGGCGACATGCAGGCACCGCCATCGTTCTCCCAGGCGTCTTCCCGGATCCGAAGCTCGGGCCTTCGACCGATGACGGCTTCGGCTGCGATCAGCGCGCGGGCGCTCAGGACGCTCCCGGGGACGGCGGCGGCCGCCAGCATGCGGGCCGCGGCTGCCGGTGCGGTCTCGGGCGGGATGACCAGCAGGTCCCAGCGGCCGACGTCGTAGGAGAGCAGGATCAGCTTGTCGGGGTCCTGTTCGTTGAACCAGCCCACGTGCACGGTGTGCCCGGCGACGGGCACCCTGGGAGGGACGACGGGCCAACGGGCGGGGTTCACGCAGACGCGCGTGATGCGCCCCCAGGGCTCGTCGGCCGGTGCGGACGGTGGCCATGGCCGACTCGTCCGTACCGCTCTCGACGTAGACGGCTTCGAGGACGCCGATCCTGTGTCCGTCCGGGTCCGTGACGTCACGGTTGCGCCACTCGCGGATGTCGGCTGCCCGGATCATGCGCCTGACCCTCCGGGAAGAGATTCGTACTACGGCCGTCTGCGGATATGACGTGGTTGGGGCGCAGTTCAGGGACTGTCACGGGGACTGTCACGGGCCACGCTGGTCGGCCCTCGGCGAAGGAGGGCGCACCTCCGGCATCACATTTCCCGAGCTGTCCCGGACGGGCCGGACGGGCCGGACGGGGCCGCTGCGGGGGCCGTCCGGCCGGCGACCCTGCACCTCGAAGACCTGTGGATCAAGGACATCACCCTCACCACCGGACTGGTGGACACGCACTCGACGCCGATGCTGCTGCGCATGCTGGCGGCCGGTCGGCTGCCGACGTCGTCGCTGATCACCCATCGGTTCGGGCTGCGGCAGATGGAAGAGGCCTACGAGGTGTTCTCCCACGCGGGCGAGACGGGAGCGCTCAAGGTCGTACTGGGCGGGTCGCGGCACGACGAACTCGCCGTATCCAACCCGTCGCGAACCCAGAGGACATGAGAGGTACACCCGGCGCCGCGAGCTGCCTGCCCGCAGCGTCGCCCTGACCCGGCCCGCTGCGCGGGAGCCGAACGGTTCACATGTCCTGAGGCCTTTGCGCCGGGTGCTGTCGCGGGCGCCGGCGGTGGTCACCGCGGGACGCTGTGGGTACTTCGACCCGGCGGGGCGCGGCGGGAATCGTCGAACCGGGCGGTGAGCCGGTCGGTCACCGCGACGACTCCGTCCACCTGCCGGGCCAGCCGCAGAACCACAGGAATCTGGCTGCCCCTTGGCAGAAGGCCGTCCAGGGTGACGAGCCCGTCCACGACGTGCACGTCCACCGCGTCGGAGCCGATCCCCATGGTCTCGCCGAGCACGTCCTCGATCAGGCAGCGGCGGATCTCGTGGTCCGGGCGCAGGAACACGCGGAGCAGATCCCTTCTGGTCGCGATGCCGACCAGGCGGTCCTCATCGTCGACGACAGGGAGTCTCTCCACGCCGCGCCGGGTCATGAGGCGGGCGGCCTCCGTGACGGTCTGCTCGGCATGGATGGTGACGGCCGGCGCCGACATGAGTTCCCGGGCGCTGAGATCGGCGCGGGCGAGGAGATCGGTGTGCGAGACGACCCCGATGACGCGGTCGTCCTCGTCCACGACCGGCAGTCCGCTGATGTCGTGTTCGACGAGCAGCGCGGCCACGTCCGCGGACGGAGTCCGGCCGACGACCGATATGACCTCGTCGGTCATCAGGAAGCCGACTTTGGCGTGCCTCATGTGTGGCCCTCCTATCGGCGGCGTCCGGCGGGCGCACCGTGCGGAGCGCCTCACCAGCCACCATCCGCCCCGGCCCGCCCGCGGCGCGAGGGCCGAACGGTCCTGCGCCTGGACTGACCGGTCCCCGGCGCGGCGCGTCGCCGAAACGGTGCGAGGCGTACGAGGGACCTCCGGTCCCTTAGCTGGCCCCTGTGGCCCACTCCTCGCGCCGGTCCGGGTGACAGCCTGGAGGCACACCATCGACGCTGTTCGGCAGAGGAGGAAGCCATGGAAGGCGGACGGCTGGCGCCCGGCTGCTTCGGGCCCACGCTGGGGCGCGTTACGCACAGTCTCCTGCACCATTCGCGCTGCCCCGTCGGGTTCAATCAACGGCACGATGAGGAGCGGGGGAGCGACGCGTCATGACGGCTACCGCGGAAAGACGGGACATCGGGGAGGGCCGGGAAATCGCGGTGGGGATCGACCCTGCCGGAGGGTGGCTCCAGCCCCTCGCCTGGGGAGCCGACGAGGCACACCGCCGCAAGGTCCGGCTCCGCCTGGTCCTGGCGGTGCCCTCGCCGCACGACACCGAGCGCGTCGACGGCGGCAGCGCACGGCACCACGCCGTACGACAGGCCGGCTCGGACGCCCTCGAAGAAGCCGCCGTATGGGCGCGGGAGCGCCACCCCGAGACGGACTTGGCAACCGTCCTGCGCGACGGCTACCCGGCACCCGTGCTCTGCGGGACGTCCAGACACGCCCGCATGCTCGTCTTGGGTTCGAGCCACCTGAAGCGGCCGGAGGAGATCTTCACTGCCTGCTCCATCGTGTTGCCCGTCAGCGCGCAGGCTCACTGCCCGGTCGTCGTGGTGGGCGACGGCGAGCACAGCAGCCGGGAGCCGTCCTACCTCGTCGTCGGAGTCGACGGCAGCGAGTCCTCGAAGACGGCCATGGCCATGGCCTTCCAGGAGGCCGGCCTCCGTAACTGCGAGCTGCACGCCGTCTCGGTGTGGCAGCCACCCGTCTACTCCTTCCAGAACGAGACGGCGGCCGTGAGGGCCCAGCACCGCATGCTGACCGACACGGCCAAAGGCTGGGTACAGGAGCATCAGGACGTCAAGCTCACCTGCGAGGTGCCGACCGGCCACCCGGTGGAGTGTCTGGCCCAGGCGGCGGAGCACGCCCTGGCCCTGATCGTGGGCCGACGGGGCAGGGGCGGCTACACGGGCATCCGGCTCGGATCGGTCGTCCACGGTCTCCTGCACCGCGCGAACTGCCCGGTGATCACCATCCCGGGTGCGTAGACGGGGGCCGCTTCGTCACTTCCGGACATCAGCCGACAGGATCGACCCGGTCAGGCCCCACCGCATGCCCGTCACCCATGGTCCTGAAAGCGACGGGGCGGTTGGTGCAAGGGCTACGCTGACGAATGGGCGGGTCCGCAGCGCCCCTTGATGGCGCCGGAGGTGTCCATGGTCGGGGACGATCGCGATGCGGCGGCGAGCCGCATTCCGCAGCGGAGGCTGGACGCGCTCCAGGCGCAGGTCACTGACGCACGGAGTAGCCGGGACCGGCTGAACGGGCTGCTTGAGGCGGTCATGTCGGTGGGGCAGGAGCTGGACCTGGCCCAGGTGCTGCGCGGCATCGTGGAGGCCGCCGTCCTCCTCGTGGACGCGGAGTACGGTGCGCTGGGCGTGGTGGGGGACGACGAGCGACTCGCCGCGTTCATCCCGGTGGGCATCAGCGACCAGCTCCGGGCGCGGATCGGAGCCCTTCCGGCCGGCCACGGACTGCTGGGCGAGCTGATCAGACACCCGCGGCCACTGCGGCTGGGAGACCTCTCGGAGCACGCGGCCTCCGTCGGCTTCCCGGAGCACCACCCGCCGATGCGCTCCTTCCTCGGCGTACCGATCCGGATCCGGGACGAGGTGTTCGGCAACCTCTACCTGACGGAGAAGCGCGGCGGTGCGGACTTCGACGCGGAGGACGAAGGGGTCCTGTCGACCCTCGCGGTTGCCGCCGGCGTCGCCATCGACAACGCCCGCCTCTACGAGGAGGTCCGGCTCCGGGAGCGCTGGCTGGCCGCGAACTCCGACTTCGCCAGCGCGCTGTTGTCGGGCTCCTCCGAGATAAAGGTGCTGGAGGGCATGCTGGAGCGGGCCCAGGACATCATCTCGGCCGAAATGTGCGTCTTCTACCAGGTGGAGCCCAGCGGCGAGCTGCACGGCTCGCTGGCCCTCGGGGACGGCGCCAAGGCGCACCGGGGGGTCGTCCTGCCGGGCAGCGAGGGGATCCTCGCCGGTCTGGTCACGGCGCGGGACGGCCTGATCACCTTCGAGGATGTGGCCACCGACGTCCGGGTCGCGGCGCAGCCGGACGTCTGGACGGGTTTCGGACCGGCTGTGGCGGTCACGGTGGGCACCCGCGAGAAGCTGCGGGGGGTGCTGCTGCTGGCACGGCGTACCGGGCGCCCGTCGTTCGCGGCGCCCGAAGTCGCGCCGCTGCCCGGTTTCGCCGGGCAGGCCGCCCTGGCGTTGGAACTGGCCGACCGGCGCCGGGACACCGAGCAGGTCAGCCTGCTCGCGGACCGCGACCGGATCGCCCGCGACCTGCACGATCTCGCGATCCAGCGTCTCTTCGCGACCGGGATGACCCTGCAGAGCGCCCAGCGCTTCGTGGAGCACCCCGAGGCGTCCGAGCGGCTGGGCCGGTCGATCGACGACCTGGACGAGACAATCAAGATCATCCGTTCGACGATCTTCGGACTCCGCGACCACGAGGCAGCGCCGGGTCGGCCCCCCAGGCTCCGGGTCCGCGCGGTGCGGGCGGTGGGTGAGGCGGCGGCGGTGCTCGGCTTCGCTCCCGCCCTGCGGATGGAGGGGCTGATCGACACCGACGTGCCGCCCCCGGTTGCCGAGGACGTGGTCGCCGTCCTCGTCGAGGCGCTCACCAACATCGCCCGGCACGCGCGGGCAACTCATGCGGACGTCGCCATCGTCGTGGCAGACGGCACGCTATCCGTTACGGTGAGTGACGACGGTGTGGGTGTGGCGGACGGTGGCAGCCGGAGTGGTCTGCGCAATCTGAAGGAGCGCGCCGAGGTCCGCGGGGGCGTGCTGTCGGTCATGCCGCGCCCGGACGGCGGCGGAACGCGCCTGGAGTGGCGGGTCCCGCTCGGCCCTCCCGGGTGAGTGACGGCGTCAGCGGACGGGTTCGTCGCGCTCGCGTACCTCGGCGGCGATGACCGCCGCCTGGACGCGCCGCTCGACTCCCAGCTTGGCGAGAAGCCGCGAGATGTGGTTCTTGACCGTCTTCTCCGAGAGGAAGAGCCGTTTGCCGATCTGCCGGTTGGTGAGGCCCTCGCCGACGAGCACCAGCACGGCGCGCTCCCGCTCGGAGAGGACCGTCAGCCGCTGGTCCTCGGGCGGCTTTCCTGCGGTGGGGTCCCGGAGCGAGCGCATGAGGCGCGCGGTCGTTGCCGGGTCGAGCATCGACTGACCCGTCGCCACCGTCCGGATGGCGGCGACCAGGTCCGAGCCTCTGATCTGCTTCAGGACGTACCCGGCGGCGCCGGCCATGATGGCGTCGAGCAGGGCGTCCTCGTCGTCGAAGGACGTGAGCATGAGGCAGGCGAGACCCGGCATGCGCGAGCGCAGCTCACGACAGACGCTGATGCCGTCGCTGTCGGGCAGCCGCACGTCGAGCACCGCGACGTCCGGCTTCAGGGCCGGCCCGCGAGCCAGGGCCTCCGCGGCCGTGGCAGCCTCGCCGACCACCTCGATGTCGGGCTCGGCGTCCAGGAGATCGTGCAGCCCCCGGCGGACGACCTCGTGGTCGTCGAGGAGGAACACCCTGGTGAGGGCCGGGGTGGCAGCTGGTGCATCGGACATCCACGCCACACCCTCGGGTCGGGATACGTCTGGGGTCAATTGTCTCAGATGCTGCTTCCGCTGCCGTGGGGCGCGTACAGGTCGAGGAGCCGGATCTGGGCGGAGACGAGCCGGTGGGCGAGCACCTGACCCACCCACTGCCACATCTCGGAGGCGAGCGCGGGGTCGGCGTCCATCAGTGTGCGCACGGCGGCGGCGTCGAACTCGTCGGCGCGTACCGGCGTCATGGCCTCGGCGCCGAAGTGCCAGGTGTAGGGGCGGAACAGCCAGGACCAGCCGACGAGCTCGCCCGGGCCGACCGTCTCGACGACCGCGGCCTGCCTGCCGGGTACGTGCACGTCCATGCCGACGCTGCCCGACCGGATGACCCAGAAGTGGCCGCTGTGCCCGCCCTGGTTGAACAGCCGCGCCCCGGCGGGGAAGTGCGCCTCGTGGGCCAGTGCCAGCAGGCTGCCGCGGTGCTCCGGGGACAGGGCGCGGGTGAAGCGGTCGGGGGAGGAGGTGAGCCGGTGGAGGGAAGAGGCGCTCATGACGGTTCTCCGTTCGGTCCACCCCCACCCTCCGCCGGTGGCGGCCGACCGGGGAAGGGCCGTTCGGTCCCTTTCCCGGCCCGGACGGCCCACTGTCCCGCCGGCCCACCTGTCCCGACCGGCCGGCGCTCAGTAGGGCCAGGACCAGTCGGCGACCTCCGGCAGGTCGGTTCCGTGGAGGCGGATCCAGTCGTGGTGGCGGATCCGCTGGTCGGACATGCTCTGGCGCAGAGCCGCCGCCCGCCCGGCGAGGCCGGGGACGCGGTCGATGACGTCCATGACGAGCCGGTAGCGGTCGAGGTCGTTGCGCACGACCATGTCGAAGGGGGTGGTGGTCGTCCCGGATTCCTTGTAGCCGCGGACGTGCAGGTTCGGGTGGCCGGTCCGGCGGTAGGCGAGGCGGTGGATCAGCCACGGATAGCCGTGGTAGGCGAAGACGACCGGCTTGTCGGTGGTGAAGAGCGCGTCGTACTCCGGTTCGGTCATGCCGTGGGGATGTTCCTCCCGCGGCATCAGGCGGGCGATGTCGACGACGTTGACCATGCGCACGGCCAGCTCCGGGAGGTGCTGGCGCAGCAGGGCCGTGGCGGCGAGCACCTCCAGGGTCGGCACGTCCCCGGCGCAGGCCAGCACGACGTCGATCTCGCGGGCCCCGTCGTCCGTGCCCGCCCACGCCCAGATTCCCGCACCCCGTGCCACGTGCGTGCGCGCTTCGTCCATGGACAGCCAGTCGTGGCAGGGCTGCTTGCCGGCGACGATCACGTTGACCTGGTCGCGACTGCGCAGGGCGTGATCGGCCACGGCGAGGAGGGTGTTGGCGTCCGGCGGCAGGTAGACGCGTACGACACCCGGGCTCTTGGTGAGGACGTGGTCGACGAATCCGGGGTCCTGGTGGGAGAAGCCGTTGCTGTCCTGGCGCCAGACGTGCGAGGTGAGCAGGTAGTTGAGGGAGGCGACGGGCGCGCGCCAGCTCAGCTCGCGGGCGCTCTTGAGCCATTTGATGTGCTGGCCGACCATGGAGTCGACGATGTGGGCGAAGGCCTCGTACGTGGAGAACAGACCGTGGCGGCCGGTGAGCAGGTACCCCTCCAGCCAGCCCTGGCACACGTGCTCGGAGAGGATCTCCATGACCCGGCCGTCCCGGGACAGGTTCCGGTCGGTGGGTTCCGTCATGCCCTGCCAGGCCTTGCCCGTCGCCTCGTACAGGCCGTCGAGGTGGTTGCTCGCGGTCTCGTCCGGACCGACGACCCGGAAGTCCCGCCGTCCCGCCGTGTCCCTCATGACCTGCGCGAGGTAGCGGCCCAGGACGCGGGTCGGCTCGTGCAGGGTGCTTCCGGGCTTCTCCACCGGGACGGCGTGCGCATCGAGCCCGGGCAGGGGGAGCGAGCGCAGCAGCCGGCCGCCGTTGGCGTACGGGCTCGCGCCCAGGCGACGCCCACCCTCCGGTACGCAGTCCAGTACGGAGGCCGCGGGACGGCCATCGGCCTCGAAGAGCTCCTCCGGCCGGTAGGAACGCATCCAGCTCTCCAGCTGCCTCAGGTGTCCGGGGTCCTCGCGGACCCCGGCGAGCGGCACCTGGTGCGCCCGCCAGGTGCCTTCGACCGGCTGGCCGTCGACGGTCGCCGGCCCCGTCCAGCCCTTGGGGGTCCGCAGCACGATCATCGGCCAGCGTGCGCGCTCACCGCCCGGATCCGTGCCCGCGGCCCGCGCTTCCCCCTGGATGGCGCGGATCCGGTCCAGGGCCTGGTCCATGGCCCTGGCCATGGCCGGGTGGACGAGGGCCGGGTCACTGCCGGAGACGTAGAGGGGGTCGTGTCCGTAGCCGCGCAGCAGCGCGTCGAGCTCCGCCTCGGGGATGCGCGACAGCACGGTCGGGTTGGCGATCTTGTAGCCGTTGAGGTGCAGGACCGGCAGGACGGCGCCGTCGTGGACCGGGTCCAGGAACTTGTTGGAGTGCCAGGAGGCGGCCAGCGGCCCCGTCTCCGCCTCGCCGTCGCCGATGACGCAGGCCACCAGCAGGCCGGGGTGGTCGAAGGCGGCTCCGTAGGCGTGGGAGAGGGCGTAGCCGAGCTCGCCGCCCTCGTGGATGGAGCCCGGCGTTTCCGGCGCGACGTGACTCGGCACGCCGCCGGGAAAGGAGAACTGGCGGAACAGCCTGCGCATTCCGTCGGCGTCGCGGCCGATGTCCGGGTAGGCCTCGGTGTACGTGCCCTCCAGCCAGGAGTTGGCGAGCACGGCCGCCCCGCCGTGGCCGGGCCCCCAGACGCACAGGGCCTCCAGGGAGCGCGCCTTGATCACCCGGTTCAGGTGGGTGTGGACGAAGTTCAGGCCGGGTGAGGTGCCCCAGTGGCCCAGGAGCCGGGGCTTGATGTGCTCCGGCCGCAGCGGCTCCGTGAGCAGCGGGTTGTCCAGGAGGTAGATCTGGCCGACGGCCAGATAGTTCGCGGCGCGCCAGTGCGCGTCCAGCTCCGCGATTCGGTACGTGGTCATGAGTACTCCTTCGGACCGCAGACCGGGGCATGCGTCGGCTGAGCCGATGGTCGACACGCTGCTCTCGTGGGCTCGGGGCGGGAAGGGCAGGACCGGCCCCCGTGCGGGGGCCGGTCGGCCCCTTCTGCGCCATCGCCGTGGGGCGGAGTGTGGGCAGTCGGTCGTCCGCCGGTCACGTGCCACGGGGTCCGCTGCGGCCCCCACGGCTGAGGGCGGGCTTCGGCGGTACGCCTGGAGGGGGCGATTTGAGGCGATGCAGGGCCATGGGGGCGTTTTAGGGATGCTGATCCCAGGAAGCAGGCCAGGTGGACGGAACCGAGACCGGGACGCGGCATCATCCGGTGGTCGTCGCACACCATACGAGCCGGGCGGCCGATGTCCAGCTGCGGGTCGCTGACGCGATCACGAAGTTCGCCGGCTCCATGCCGTTCGTCTATCTCCACGCGGTCGCCTTCACCCTCTGGATGCTGTTCGTGGAGGCCAACCCCTGGCCGATGCTGACGCTCGCCGTCTCCCTTGAGGCGATCTTCCTGTCGACGTTCGTGATGATCGGCCAGAACCGGCAGGCGGCCTTCCAGCAGGCGAAGGCCGACCATGACTTCGTCGAGCAGGAACTGGAACTCAAGACCAATACGGAACTGACCCGTGCCATCCACGCGATGACCACGGAACTCCACCGCCGACTGGTTCCCGAAACAGACCGGGGGAAGGGACCTCTCGAACAGTGAAGGCGTCCGAGGTCCGCTACTCCGTGGAAGCGGGCCGGACGGGCCCCGGGACGGGACCGTCCGGCCCTGGGCGCGAGCTCGCAGCGGGTACAGCCTGAGGTAGACGCCCACGGGACCTTCCTGTACCGGCTTCGACATGGCAAGGGTGTGACGATCATGGGAAAGTCCGCAGCAGATCCGTCTCCGATCGAGGTTCCCGCTGCCCGCGGCGACCTCGGACGACGCGTGACCGCCCGCCGCGAAGAGCTGGGGATCACGCGCGAAGAACTCGCGGAGCGCTGCGGGGCGGCCGCGTCGTACATCGCCTACGTGGAGGAACGGGCGGCTGCGCCCAGCATGGGCATGCTCGTATGCCTCGCGGACGGCCTGGGGACCACCGTTTCCGAGCTGACCGGGAGAACGACCGACAGTCCGCCCGGCATGGGGACCGCGATGCGTGATTCCGAGCTGACGGTGCTGAGCGAGGCCGAGTGCCACCGCCTGCTCTCCACCCACGGCATCGGCCGGGTCGGTTTCTCCGACCTGGAAGGACTTGCCGTCTTTCTGGTCAACTACGTCGTCGTGGGAGACGAGATCGCGTTCCGCACAGCGGCCAACTCGCGGCTCGCCGAGGCAGCCGGGACCGAGGTCGCCTTCGAAGTGGACCACATAGACGACGCGATGCGAGAAGGCTGGAGCGTCATGGCCGTCGGCGAGTTGTCCGGGGTCACGGACGGGGCGCGCGTCAGCCACCTGTTCTCGGTCCCCCGCTCGCTCCCCTGGGCCGGCGGCCCCCGCACGCACTGGATGTCCATCACCCCCACCCGGATCAGCGGCCGCCGTGCTCGATCCGCGTGAGCGCGCTACGTGCCGTCGCGTTCGACACCGACGGGGTACTGCTCGACTCGGCGCGGCTGCACGCCGCAGCATGGAAGACCGCCTTCGACAGCTGTCTGGACGCCTGGGCCTCATCCGGGAAGGGACGTCAGCCGCCCTTCGACGCGGACCGTGAGTACCGCCAGTGGGTCGACGGAAAACCCCGGCTGGACGGAGCGGCCTCCTTCCTGAACGCGCGAGGCATCGACCTGCCGCCCGGCAGCCCCGACAGCGCCCCGGGCGCCGACACGGTCTGGGCGGTCGCGGCGCGCAAGGAGTCGGAGTTCGTACGCACGCTGGAGGCCGGAACCGTCGAGGCCTTCCGACGCCTCCCTGGCCCTGGTCACCGCCGCACCCGCCGACACCCTCCCGCGCACCACGGAGCTCAGGCACGCGCTGACAACGACCGGCACCGAACTCCTCAACCGGGCCCGCGAAGCCGCAGTGGTCCGCCCCGACCTGTCCGCTGCCGATCTCGTCCCCCTGATGTGCGGCATCGCCCACGCCGTCAACGTCCACAGCGGCAACGTGGCCGACCGAACCGACACAGCACACCGCTACCTCGCCACACTGCTCAGCGGTCTGCGAGCCGCCCCGTCGAACACATGACGCACCTCTCGGGGTGAGCCACGAAGTCCTGCTCCGCCGCCTGGTACCTGCACCGCCACTCCCCGCCAACCGCTGGCACCGCGGCCGGCTCGGATGCCAAGGCGGTCCTGGCCGTTGCTGCGGAGGTTCGCCCAGACTGGGCAATCCCCATCCGGTTGACGGCGGGTTGGGGTCTGCGCATTGGTGCTCCAGATCACGGCTTACATCCATGGTCACCTGACCCCGGACGCCGGTGGCAGACTGAGGTCTGTGAGGGACCAGGTGCTGACTGGCGTTAGCGTGGTTGGTACCGACCGCGGTGCCCGTGCTGGTTCCGTGCTGGTTTCGGAAGCGGAGGAGCGGTAAAAGTGCAGGTCGGAGCGATATCTTGAGGATTCTGCACACCTCCGACTGGCACCTCGGCCGGGCCTTCCACCGCGTGAACCTGCTCGGCGCCCAGGCCGCCTTCGTCGACCACCTCGTCGCGACCGTGCGGGAGCGGGAGGTCGACGCCCTCCTCGTCGCCGGCGACGTCTACGACCGGGCCGTGCCCCCTCTCGCCGCCGTCGAGCTGTACGACCGTGTCCTGCACCGGCTCGCCGACCTCGGCGTGCCCACCGTGATGATCTCCGGCAACCACGACTCCGCACGCCGCCTCGGCGTCGGGGCCGGGCTGATCGACCGGGCCGGCATCCACCTCAGGACCGACCCGGCCGGCTGCGCCGACCCCGTGGTGCTGACCGACGTACACGGCCAGGTGGCGTTCTACGGGCTGCCGTACCTGGAACCGGCGCTCGTCAAGGACCAGTTCGGCACGGACAAGGTCAGCCACGAGGCCGTCCTCGGCGCGGCCATGGACCGGATCCGGGCCGACCTCGCAGCCCGCCCGCCCGGCACCCGCTCCGTCGTCCTGGCCCACGCCTTCGTCACCGGCGGGCAGGCCAGCGACAGCGAGCGCGACATCGCCGTCGGCGGGGTCGAGGCCGTACCCGCCTCCGTCTTCGACGGCGTGGACTACGCGGCCCTCGGCCACCTCCACGGCTGCCAGACGATCGGCGAACGGGTCCGCTACTCCGGATCCCCGCTCGCCTACTCCTTCTCCGAGGCCGACCACCGCAAGACCATGTGGCTGGTCGAGCTGGGCGCCGGCGGCCAGATCGCCGCCGAGCGGATCGACACCCCCGTACCGCGCGCCCTCGGCCGGCTGCGCGGCCGGCTGGAGGACCTGCTGCAGGACACCGCGCACGCCGCGCACGAGGACTCCTGGGTCGAGGCCGTCCTCACCGACCCCGTCCGCCCCGACGACCCCATGGCCCGGCTCGCCACCCGCTTCCCGCACACCCTCAGCCTCGGCTTCGATCCCGAGGGCCGCGAGGAGGAGCCCGGAGTCTCCTACGCCCAGCGCCTCAAGGGCCGCAGCGACCAGGAGATCGCCGAGGACTTCGTCGCCCACGTCCGCGGCGGCGGCCGCGGCGGCGGCCGCGCCGACGACGCCGAACGGGCCGTGCTCCAGGGCGCCTTCGACGCCGTACGGGTCGAAGACGGCCTGCGGGAGACCCACAGATGAGGCTGCACCGGCTCAAGGTCACCGCCTTCGGCCCCTTCGCCGAACCCCAGGAGATCGACTTCGACGCGCTCTCCGGCGCCGGGATCTTCCTGCTCCACGGACCCACCGGCGCCGGCAAGACCTCCGTCCTCGACGCCGTCTGCTACGCGCTCTACGGGTCCGTCCCCGGCCCCCGCCAAGCCCCCGGCACCAGCCTGCGCAGCGACCACGCCGCCGCCGGGACCCCCACCGAGGTCACCCTCGAACTCACCGTGGGCGGCCGCCGCCTGGAGATCACCCGGCGCCCCGAGCAGGACCGGCCGAAGAAGCGCGGCACGGGCACCACCAAGGACAAGGCGCAGAGCCGGCTGCGCGAGCACACCGCCGACGGCTGGAACGCGCTCAGCCGCTCCCACCAGGAGATCGGCGAGGAGGTCGAGCAGCTCCTCGGCATGAGCCGCGAGCAGTTCTGCCAGGTGGTGCTGCTGCCGCAGGGGGAGTTCGCCCGGTTCCTGCGCGCCGACGAGGCCGCCCGCGGACGGCTGCTCGGACGGCTCTTCGACACCCGCCGGTTCGCCGCCGTCGAAGCCCTGCTCGGCGAACGCCGCCGGGCCGCCGAAGCAGGGGTCCGGGCCGGCGACGAGAAGGTGCTGCACACCGCCCAGCGCCTCGCCCAGGCCGCCGGCGACAGCACCGACCTGCGGGACTGGCCGCTGCCCGGACACCAGCCCGGAGACCCCGGACTCGCCCCGGCCGTCCGCGCCTGGGCCGCCGTCGCCCGGTGCGCGGCCCGGGAGCGCTTCACGGTCACCGAGTACGCCCTCGCCGCCGTCGAGGGCCGCCACGCCGCGGCCCGGCGCGCCGCCGAGGACGCGCGGGAGCTCGACCGGCTCCAGCGCCGCCACGCCGAGACCACCCGCCGGGCCGCCGCGCTCGCCGAAGCGGGGCCCGAGCGGGAACGCGTACGCGGTCTCCTCGACCGGGCCCGGCGCGGCGCCATGGTGGCCCCCGCCCTGGAACTGCGCGGGGCGGCCTCCGCCGCGCACCTCGGCGCCGCCCACGCCGAGGCGGCGGCCCGCGCCGAACTCCCGCCGCCCCTGGCCGAAGCGGGCGCCGAACACCTCGCCTCCGTCGAGCAGCGGCTGCGCGAGGACCTCGGCGCGCTCGGCGCCGCCCGGCGGTCCGAGCAGCGCAGCGCCGAGATCGGCCGCGAGCGCGCCGACCTGGAACGCGAGGCCCGGGCCGCCGAGGAGCAGCACCAGGAGTCCGCCGAGTGGCTGGAGCGCTGGGACACCACCCGGGCCGCCCTGGCCGCGCGGGTGGACTCCGCCCAGCAGGCCGCGACGCTGGCCGAGCAGCTCGCCGGCCGGCTGGAACCCGCCCGGGAGCGCCTCCGGGCCGCCCGGAAACGGGACGCCCTCACCGTCGACGCGCGCCGCGCCGAGGACGAACTGCTCGCCGTACGCGCGGAGTCGGCCGCCGCCCGGGAGCGCTGGCTGGAGCTCAAGGAGGCGCGGCTGCGCGGGATCGCCGCCGAGCTCGCCGAAGCCCTGGTCGCCGGGGAAGCCTGCGCCGTGTGCGGCTGCGCCGAGCACCCGGCCCCGGCCCGCCCGGCCCCCGGCCACGTCGACCGGGACGCCGAGGACGCCGCCCACGCCGCCTTCGAGCGGGCCGAGGAGGCCCGGGCCGCCGTCGGACTGCGCCTCGCGGCCCTGGAGGAGGCCCGCACCGGGGCCGCGTCCGCCGCCGGGGACGCCACCACCACCGAACTCGACGGCCTGGCGTCGGACCTGAGCGCCCGGCACGCCGCCGCCCACGCCGCCGCCGCGGGACTGCACTCCGCACGGGAACACCTCGCGCGCGCCGAGCGGGAGCACGCCGCGCGCAGCGCCGACCGCCTCGACGCCGAGCGCCGGGTCGCCGCCAGGGCCTCGCGCCGCGAGGCCCTGGACCAGGAGCAGGCCTCGCTGGAGGCGGAGCTCGCCCAGGTCCGGGGTGACGCGCCCACCGTCGCCGCCCGGGCCCGCACCCTGGAGGACCGGGTCCGGATGGTCTCGGCGGCCGCCGGCGCGCTGCGCCGGGCCGAGACGACCGCCGCCCGGCTGAAGGAGGCCGACGACCAGCTCGCCGACGCCGCGTTCAAGGCCGGGTTCGACACCGTCGAGGCCGCCGCCGAAGCCGTGCTCCCCGAGTACGAGCGCACCGCCCTGCAACACCGGCTGGACGCCTGGCAGGCGGAGGAGGCCATGCTGGCGGACCGCCGCGGCGAGACCGGCACCGCCGAGGCGGCGGCGCTGCCCCCGGCCGCACCGGAGGCCGCCGAGGCGTACGCCGCGCGGGCCGCGGCGAAGCTCCGTACGGCGGGGTCCGCCCACGACGCCGCCCGGGTCCGCTGCGCCGAGCTGGACGCCCTGTCCCACCGGGCCGACCAGGAGCTGCGCGCCCTGGGCCCGCTGCGCGAGGCCTACGACCGGGTCGCCCGGCTGGCCGGGCTCACCGCCGGCACCTCCGCCGACAACGAGCGCAAGATGCGCCTGGAGGCGTACGTCCTCGCCGCCCGCCTGGAGCAGGTGGCCGCCGCGGCGACGGTACGGCTGCTGCGGATGTCCGGCGGGCGCTACACGCTGGTCCACTCCGACGCGCGCGCGAGCGGACGCGGCCGGTCCGGCCTGGGCCTGCACGTGGTCGACGCCTGGACCGGCAGTGAGCGCGACACCTCCACGCTGTCCGGGGGCGAGACCTTCTTCGCGTCGCTCGCCCTCGCGCTCGGCCTGGCCGACGTGGTCACGGACGAGGCGGGCGGCATGCGCCTGGACACCCTGTTCATCGACGAGGGCTTCGGCAGCCTCGACGACCAGGCGCTGGACGAGGTGCTCGACGTCCTGGACTCGCTGCGCGAGCGGGACCGCAGCGTCGGCATCGTCAGCCACGTCGCCGACCTGCGGACCCGGGTCCAGGCCCAGCTGGAGATCGTCAAGCAGCGCGGCGGCTCGGTGGTGCGCCACCGCACCGCCGCGCTGACGGACTGACCGCCCGGCCCGCTGACGGACTGACCGCCCCACTCCCGGACCGACCGCCCGCTCACGGGCTGAGCGCTGTGCTCACGGGCTGAGCGGGCGGCGGGGCAGCGGTGAGGAGTACACGACGCTCGTCGTCACCGAGCCGAGCCCCGAGATCCGGCCCGTGACCTCTTCGAGGTGCGCCATCGAGCGGGCGGCGACCTTGAGCACGAAGCAGTCGTCGCCGGTGACGTGGTGGGCCTCCAGGATGTCCGGGGTGGCGTCCAGGAAGTCGTGGAACGGTTTGTAGTTGCCGTGCGGGTAGCGCAGCCGGACCAGGGCGAGGATCGACTTGCCGAGCCTCTCGGGGTTCACCACCGCCGTGTACCCCGTGATCACCCCCACCTCCTCCAGGCGGCGGACCCGCTCGGTGACGGCGCTCGCGGACATGGAGACGGTGCGGGCGAGCTCGGTGAAACTGGCGCGGCCGTCGTGCTGGAGGGCTTCGAGGATGCGCCAGTCGGTGGCGTCCGGGGAATAGTCGGTCATGCCGCAGGTCTAGCAGGGATTCTTCGGCCGGACATGGAAAGGGCCGGGGAAAGTCACTTCCGGGGATGGTCGGTCGATCGTAGATTTTGGGCCATGACGACGACGAACCCGCAGATCACCGAGCCGGACGCCACCGCCACCCGTGCCGGGGCCACCCCCGGAGCCGTCTCCGCGGCCGCCAACCCCGTGCTGCGGGTGCCCCCGGCCGCGCCGGCCGCTGCCGCCGCCTACTTCGCCGCGAGCCTCGCCTTCCACGCGGACGTGTCCGACGTCGCCGCGGCCTTCGCGGCCCACCGCGGGCAGGGCGCGGAGCTCGGCTTCCAGCTCGTCGACTCCCGCTCCACCCCGGCCTGGGACCAGGCGCACGTCCCCGGCGCGGTCCACCTGCCCACCGCCCTCGTCCCCGAGCAGGCCGAGCTGCTCCTCGACCGGAACCTGCCCGTGGTCACGTACTGCTGGGGACCCGGCTGCAACGGCGGCGCCCGTTCGGCGCTCACCCTGGCCGAACTCGGCTTCCAGGTCAAGGAGATGCTCGGCGGCATCGAGTACTGGATCCGCGAGGGCTTCGAGGTGGAGACCTGGCAGGGCAGCGAGCGGCGCGCCGAGGCCGACCCGCTGACCGCCCCCACCGACTCGGACGACTGCGGCTGCTGAGGCCGTACCCGGGCCGCACGGGGGGACGGGGGCGTACGGGGGAACGGGCCGCACGAGGGAGCGGCCCGTTCCCGCGGCGCGGGCGGCTGTGGCCGCGGCTGTGACTTCGGCCGTGGCCGTGGCCGTGGCCGTCAGAGCTTGGACAGCTCGTCCACCAGGTCGTCCAGCCCCAGCGACCCCTGCGAGAGGGCCGCCATGTGCCAGGCCTTCAGGTCGAAGGAATCGCCGTGCGCCGCACGGGCGTTGTCCCGGCCCAGCAGCCAGGCGCGCTCGCCCAGCTTGTAGCCGATCGCCTGCCCCGGCATCGACAGGTACCGGGTCAGCTCGCTCTCGACGAAGTCCGCCGGCCGGCCGCTGTGCAGGCCGAAGAACTCCTGCGCGAGGTCCACCGTCCAGGTCTCGCCCGGGTGGAACGGGGAGTCCGCCGGGATGGGCAGCCCCAGGTGCATGCCGATGTCCACGATGACCCGCGCCGCACGCATCATCTGGCAGTCCAGGTAGCCCAGGCGCTGCTCGGCGTCCTTGAGGTAGCCCAGCTCGTCCATCAGCCGCTCCGCGTACAGCGCCCAGCCCTCGGCGTTGGCGCTGACGATGCCGATGGTGGCCTGGTAGCGCGAGAGCCGGTCCGCCACGTGCGTCCACTGCGCGAGCTGGAGGTGGTGGCCCGGAACGCCCTCGTGGTACCAGGTGGAGACCAGGTCGTACACCGGGAAGCGGGTCTGCCCCATGGTGGGCAGCCAGGTGCGGCCCGGCCGGGAGAAGTCCTCGGAGGGGCTGGTGTAGTACGGAGCCGCGGCGCCGCCCGGCGGGGCGATCTTCGACTCCACCTTCTTGACCCGGTCGGCGAGTTCGAAGTGCGTGCCGTCGAGGTTCTCGACGGCCTCGTCCATCAGGCCCTGGAGCCAGTCCCGGACCTCGTCCACCCCCTCGATGTGGGTGCCGTGCTCGTCCAGGTGCGCCAGCGCCTCCCAGGGGCCCGCGCCCGGCAGGATCTTGGCCGCCTCGGCCTTCATCTCGGCGAGCAGCCGGTGGTACTCCGACCAGCCGTAGGCGTACGCCTCGTCCAGGTCGAGGTCCGTACCGTTGAAGTACCGCGACCAGCGGGCGTAGCGCTCGCGCCCCACCGTGTCGGGCCGGCCCTCGACGGCCGGGGCGTACACCTCGCGCATCCAGTCGCGCAGCGAGCGCAGGGCGGCGGTCGCCTCCGCGGCCGCCTCGTCCAGGCCCGCGCGCAGGGAGTCCGGGCCGCGGGAGGCGAAGTCCTCGAAGAAGGCGGGCTCGGTGCCCGCCGCGTCGCCCGGGTCGGCGGCGCCCGCATCGCCGGCCCAGGTGCCGAGCTGCTCGATGAAGGTGGCCGTGGGGCGCGGGCCGCCGTACAGGCCGCGTTCCAGGCCGAGTCCGAGGCTCTCGCGGTAGCCGGCGAGGGCGGCGGGGACGGCGCGCAGCCGCTCGGCGATCGCCGCCCAGTCCTCGTCGCTCTCGGCGGGGGTGAGGGTGAAGACCTCGCGGACGGAGTGGACGGGGCTGTGGATGTTGCTGACCGCGCACAGGTCCTCGTCGGCCTCGTGGACGGCGAGTTCGGCGGTCAGCCGCTCGCGCAGCAGGCGGGCGCAGCGGCGCTCGGCGTCGCTGTCGCCGCCGGGCAGCCGCTCGGCGGCGTCCAGGAGGGCGAGGGTCGTGCGGGACAGCTCGGCGGCGGCGGCCCGGCCGGCCGGGGAGAAGTCCGGAAGACTGCGGGAACTGGAGGCGACACCGAGGTAGGTGCCGGCGATCGGGTCGATGGCGACGAGGTCGTCGACGTACGCGTCGGCCACCTGGCGGGGCAGTCGTGCGGCGCTGTTGTTCTGCAAGATCTCTGACATGCCGCCATCTTCGTACGGGGGGCGCCGCCGCGTCATCACCGCGCCCCGCTCCTCAGCCCGCGGACGTCGGCGGCAGCAGCGGCCCGCAGTCCCATTCCTGGAAGATCAGCCGGGTTTCCACCCGCGCGACCTCGCGCCGCGAGGTGAACTCGTCGAGGACCAGCCGCTGGAGCTCACCCGGGTCGGCGACCGCGACGTGGACCAGGTAGTCGTCGGGTCCGGTGAGGTGGAAGACGGCGCGGGAGGCGGGCAGCGAGCGCACCCGGTCCACGAAGGGCCCGATCAGCTCGCGCCGGTGCGGGCGCACCTGGACCAGGAGCAGCGCCTCCAGACCGCGGCCGAGCTTCGCCGGATCGAGCCGCAGCCGGTTCCCGAGGATGATCCCGGAGCGGCGCATCCGCGCGACCCGGTCCAGACAGGTGGACGCGGCGACGCCTACCTCGGCGGCGAGGTCGCGGTAGGTGGTCCGGGCGTCGTTCTGCAGGAGCCGCAGAATCTGCAGATCGGTCGGATCCAAAGCAACGGAATCGGACATTGGCCGAACGTAGCACGGCATTTTCCCGTCATCACCGGTCGACCGCGCACAGTACCGGGCATGGAGACGAACGCCCAGACCGCACGACGGTCGCTGGCCACCGAAGCAGTGCACGCCGGACGCGAGGACCTCGCACGGCTCGGGCTGCACGCGCCTCCGCTCGACCTGTCGACGACCTACCCGTCGTACGACAGCAGGGCGGAGGCCGCTCGTATCGACGAGTTCGCCACCACCGGGGCCCGCCCCGAGGGCCCGCCGGTCTACTCGCGCCTCGACAACCCGACCACCGCCCGCTTCGAGACCGCCCTGGCCCGCCTGGAGGGGACGGAGAGCGCCGTCGCCTTCGCCAGCGGCATGGCCGCCCTGACCGCCACCCTGCTGGTGCGCGGCGCCATGGGCCTGCGGCACGTGGTCGCCGTGCGCCCGCTCTACGGGTGCAGCGACCACCTGCTCGGCAGCGGCCTGCTCGGCACCGAGGTCACCTGGGTGGACCCGGCGGGCATCGCGGACGCCATCCGCCCGGACACCGGGCTGGTCATGATCGAGTCCCCGGCCAACCCGACCCTCGCGGAGATCGACCTGCGCGCCGCCGCCCACTCCTGCGGGGAGGTGCCGCTGCTGGTCGACAACACCTTCGCCACCCCGGTGCTCCAGCGGCCCGCGGAGAGCGGGGCCCGGCTGGTCCTGCACAGCGCCACCAAGTACCTGGGCGGCCACGGAGACGTGCTCGGCGGGATCGTCGCCTGCGACGAGGACTTCGCCCGCAAGCTCCGCCAGGTGCGGTTCGCGACCGGCGGCGTCCTGCACCCGCTGGCCGCGTACCTGCTCCTGCGCGGCCTCTCGACGCTTCCGGTCCGGGTCCGGGCCGCGTCCGCCAGCGCCGCCGAACTGGCCCGCCGCCTCGCGGACGACCCGCGGGTGGAGCGGGTGCACTACCCGCGGATCGGCGGAGCCATGGTCGCCTTCGAGACCACCGGGGACCCGCACGAGGTGATCGGCGCCGTACGCCTGATCACCCCGGCGGTCAGCCTCGGCAGCGTGGACAGCCTGATCCAGCACCCGGCCTCAATCAGCCACCGGATCGTCGCCGAGGGCGACCGGCACTCCTCCGGGGTGAGCGACCGGCTGCTGCGGATGTCGGTCGGGCTGGAGGACGTGGACGACCTGTGGGCGGATCTGGACCAGGCCCTCAGCGCGGGTGCGGCTCCTTCCGCTACCCCTGTTTCCGCTCCGGTCGCAGCTCCCCGTACGAGTGCTGTGCGGGCGGCGGCTCGTGCGGCGGCCGCGAACTGACCCGGGCGGCGTCCAGCCGGGCCGTGATCACCAGGGTGCCCTCCTCGATCTGGTAGTCGAGGGGGAGCCCCAGGCCGCGCATGGCGGCGACCATGCCGGTGTTGGAGGCCTGGGTGACGGCGTACACGCTGTCGCACCGGGCCTCCACGGCCATCGCGATCAGCCGGCGCAGCAGTTCGGAGCCGATGCCGCGGCGCTGCCAGTCGTCCTCGATGAGCAGCGCCACCTCGGTCTCGTCGCCGTCCCACAGCAGGTGGCCGAGGGCGACGAGCCGGCCGGAGGCGGTGGTGGCGGCGAGGGTGCGGCCGAAGCGCGGGCTCAGCAGGTGGCCGAGGTAGCGGTCGGCGTCGGCGACGGGCCCGTGGTAGCGCAGCGACAGGGTCCGGTCCGAGCAGCGGTCGTGCATCGCGCGGGCTGCCGGGAGGTCGGAGGCGTCGGCGCGGCGCACGGTGATCTCGTTGCCCTCGGGCAGGGTCAGCACGTCCTGGCTGCGCGGGACGCGGGGGCCGAGCCGCGCGTCGAGCTCGACGAGGGCCCGGGCGCGGGCGAACTCGGTGGGGGTGAAGGGCAGGTACGGCCGCTCCACGGTGATCGCGCCGCCGGAGGGGTCGCGCAGCCGCATCACCGTGGCCTCCAGGACTCCTTCGACCGGGGCGTCGGCGCCCGCGTTGGGGCGGCCGGAGAGGGTGGTCGCGGGGATCGAGTGGATCGTGCAGCGGCCGAGCAGCTGGCGCAGTGCGAGGGGGAGCTCGGCGGCGTCCAGCGCGGTGCGGGTGGCCAGGCCCAGGACGCGGGTGGGGGTGTCGACGAGGTCGTGGGCGTCGGCGCGCTCGATCCAGGTGCTGTGGCCGCCGGCGCGGGCGACGGCGCGGGTGAGGTCGGCGGAGGGCAGCGCCTGCGGGGCCCGCAGCAGGAACTCGTCGACGGTGCCGCCCTCGGGGAGCGGGTGCGTCTGGAGGGTCAGGATGTCCACGCTGTTGCGGGCGAGGGCGGTGCAGAGCGCCGCCAGCGAGCCGGGCTCGTCCCGTACGGTCGTCCGCATCCGCCACAGCGCGGGGGTGAGGGCCGCCGTCGGCTCCCCGCCGGCCCCGGCGGTCGTCGCCGGATCGGAGGGGGCGGTGTCGGCCGGCGGCGGCGCATGGCTGTGGCGCCGGGCCCACCAGGTGTGGAAGGCCGCGGTGAACAGCAGTGCCACGGCCGAGGCGACCAGCAGGACGGGGCCCCTCGGGGCGTGCACGACGAGATTGGCGATGGCGTCGGCGACCGCGACGGCGCAGAACAGCGCGGCCAGTTCGACGACGTCGCGGCGCCAGTGGTGGCAGTGGGAACGCTGGGCGGGGGCATGCGTACGGTCAGTCATGCACGCCACTGTGGCGCAGGGGTGTTGCGTGATCACGAACGATCTGTGACCGACTGGTTAAGTATCGATCTGGCCGATTCCATCCGGTTTTCCAGGTCGTTTCAGGAATTCGGACGGTATACGTCCGAGGGGGACGGGCCGTGCGGGCCCTGTCGGCGGGGCGGGCGGACCTGGGAAGTGCCGCCGCGGAGCCCGCTACTGGCCCACCTGACCGGGCCGGAGCGTCTTGGTGAACAGTACGCCGCCTCCCTGGCGCCGCAGCCGGACCGTCAGGTCCCCGCTGCCGCCGTCGATGTCGACCTCGCCGTAGTACGGGGGGTTCTCGGACGGGGACATGTTCGCCACGGGAGCGGACTGGACGTACGCGGTCTGCGGCCCGAAAGTGGCGTCGAGGCGCCCGGCCGGGAATCCGCCCGCGCCGATCGGACCGGATACGAACTCCCAGAACGGCGCGAAGTCGCCGAAGGCGGCCCGCTCGGGCGCGTAGTGGTTCGCGGCGGTGTAGTGGACGTCGGCGGTCAGCCAGACGGTGCCGGTGATGCGCTGGTGCTTGATGTGGCGCAGGAGTTCGGCGATCTGGAGCTCGCGGCCGAGCGGGGCGCCCGGGTCGCCCTGGGCGACGGCCTCGAAGTCGGTCGCGCCGTCGGGGACGACGATCCCCAGCGGCATGTCGGCGGCGACGACCTTCCAGGTGGCGCGGGAACGGGACAGCTCGCGCTTGAGCCACGCCAGCTGCTCGGAGCCGAGGATGCCCACGGGGTCGTCGGTCCCGCGGCCGGGGGAGTTCGCGTTGCGGTGGGTGCGCATGTCGAGCACGAACACGTCGAGCAGCGGCCCGTACCGCATCACCCGGTACATGCGGCCCTCGGCGCGGCCGCCGCGCAGGTCGGTGACGGGGAAGTACTCGCCGAAGGCCCTGCGCGCGCGGCGGGCCAGGGTGTCGACGTCCTTGACGGTGTAGCGGGGGTCGTCGATCAGCTGGCCCGGGTACCAGTTGTTGCGGACCTCGTGGTCGTCCCACTGGGCGAGCACCGGGACCTGGGCGTTGAAGCCGCGCAGGCTGCCGTCGAGCAGGTTGTAGCGGAAGTTGCCTCGGAACTCGGCGAGGGTCTCGGCCACCTTCGCCTTCTCCTCGGTGGTGACGTTGCGCCAGAGGGTGCCGTCGCGCAGCGTCGCGGTGGGCTGGATCGGGCCGTCGGCGTAGATCGTGTCCCCGCTGAACAGGAAGAAGTCGGGGTCGCGCAGCCGCATCTCCTCGAAGACGCGGTAGCCGCCGAGGTCGGGGTTGATGCCCCAGCCCTGGCCCGCCAGGTCCCCGGACCACAGGAAGCGCACGTCGTCGCGGCGGGAGACGGGGGTGGTGCGGAAGGCGCCCTGCACCGGCTCGGAGGCGCGGCGGGGGTCGTCGGGGTCGGCCAGCACGACCCGGTAGTGGATCTGCTGCCCCGGCGGGAGGTCGCGCAGGACGGTGGTCCCGGTGAAGTCCCCGGAGGGGCCGAGCAGCGGGCCCCGGTGGCGGCGTACGGCGTACCGGAACGACTCGCTCGGGGAGGTGTCGACGTACATCCGGGCCGGGCGGTCGGAGCGGGTCCAGACGGTGGCCGAATGGGCGGTGACCTCGCCGGACTGGACGCCCCAGAAGGCGTGGGGCCGGCCGGAGCGGGCGAAGGCCGGTGCGGCGGCGAGCGCCGGGACGGCCAGGACCGGCGCGGCGAGCAGCGCGGAGGACAGGGCGAGGGAACCGCCGAGGAGGGAGCGGCGGGTGTGCGGCGTCGGTGCCATCGGTGGGTCTCCGGGGGCCGGCGGGGCGGGGCCGGACCAGCGTGCCGCCGCACACCGGCCCGGCCGCGTCGGCCGCGCGAACCGCGGATGAACAACCGTCAGCGACTCGGTCCCGGGGAGGCGCGGCTCAGGCGGCGGCTCCGGCGGCGGCTCCGGCGGCCGCTCCTGCGGGCGTTCCTGCGGGCGTTCCTGCTGCCGTTCCGGCGGCCGGGCGGCGGGTGCTGCGGGCGGTGTCCAGGACCACCCGGGCGACCAGGGCCGGATCGTCGTTCATCGGGACGTGCCCGCAGCCCGGGAGCCGGATCAGCCGGGCGCCGGGGAGGGTCTGCTTGGCGCGGACCCCCTGGCGGCGCAGCAGCAGCCGGTCACGGGTGCCCCAGGCGATGGTGACCGGCATCCCGGGCACGTCCGCGGTGAACCGTACGGAGCCGCCGGCGGCCAGGGTCGCCTCGAACCCGGTGGCGTCGCGCAGGGCGAGGGTCTCCTCGACCACTGCCCGCGGCGAACGGCGTGCCGGGCGCGCGTAGATGCTCCCGGTGAGCGCGGCCCGCCCGGCGGCGGTCCGTGAGAGCCGCTCCAGCGCGGGGCGCGGCAGCGCCCTGGCACCGGCGCGCATCGCGAGGAGGGCGGCGAAGGCGTAGCGGCGCTCGCCCTCGGTCCAGAACCCGGCGGGGGACAGGGCGGTGACCGAGCGGACGAGGCCGCTCCGGGCCATCTCCAGCGCGAGCAGGCCGCCGAGGGAGTTGCCCGCGACGTGCGGGCGCTCGACGCCCAGCGCCGCGCAGAGCGCGCCCAGGGCGGGCGCGACGGTGCCCAGGTCGTACGGAACTCCCTCGGGCAGCGGCTCCGAGGCGCCGAAGCCGGGCAGGTCGACGGCGATCACGTCGTACTCGGCGGCCAGGATGTCCGTCACCGGGTGCCAGGCCTGGAGGTGGTGGCCGATGCCGTGCAGCAGGAGGAGCGGTTCGCCGGCGCCTTTGCGTTCGTAGGTGACGGTGGTGGTGCGGGGGCCCAGCGGCGTGTCGATCGTGAAGGAGACCGTGGCGGTCATGCTGCTCCTCGTCGGGTGGACGCCCGGGGGGCGGGCGTCGAATGAGACGGGCTGTCAGTAGTGCCACCGCCATGACTACCGCCCGGTAGCCCTTGACTACAAGCCTTCTGTGCGCACGAGAACATCCCGTGAACGGCTTGATACGTATGCCCGATCTGCCCGGCAAGGGATGAGCATTGGTCTTGACCAAGGGAGTGTGCCGTCCTATCGTCGCAGGGATAGTGCAGGAACCTTTAATAAACAAGGGCGCGGAACTGCCGCTGGATCACACGGCGAGTGCAGCGATGGCAGGAGGAGTCAGGGTGGGGACCACGCAGCTCGAAACGGCGCCGGAGCCGAAGTACTGGCACCTGAAGACCGTCCTCAGCGAAGCGCTCGACCAGGACTTCGCCGTCGGCGAGGTCCTGCCGAACGAGCGCGAGCTCGCGGCTCGCTTCGGAGTCGCCCGCGCGACCCTGCGTCAGGCGCTGGAACAGCTGGAGCTCGAGGGACGCCTGCAGCGGCGCCGCGGCGTCGGCACCACGGTCGCCCCGCCGCGCGTCGGCGTCGCCGTCGGCAGCACGCAGCACAGCTGGCCCGGCGAGAGCGTCGACGGCTGGGAGCCGGTGGACGCGGTCGAGGGCCTGCCGCCCGCCGCCGTCCTCGGACTCCTGCGCACCGGCACCGCCGGTGGCGCGGGCTTCGCCGCCGACGAGCCCGTCCAGACCGTGCGCCGCACCCGGGTCACCCAGGGCCAGGTCGTCGCCGCCGAGCTGCTGTACGTCCCGGCCGCCTCCGTGCCCGGACTGCCCGCCATCGAGGCCCCGGCCGGACCGGCCCGCGCCCGCGCCGTCCTGCGCGAACTCCAGCGGCTGGTCCTCGACGGCCAGGACCGTTCGGTGGAGCTCGGCTCGGCCCGCGCGGACGACGCCCGCGAACTCGACCGCCTGCCCGGCGCCCCGGTGCTGCTGGTCACCACCCGCTACTTCACCGCGGCGGGAACGGCCGCCGTGTCGGTGGCCACCTACCGCGCGGACACCTGCCGCCTGACCTTCGGCGACTCCGGCGACGTCGAGATCACCCACGAGCCCCGCGTCGCGTCCTGACGGACCCGCCGCCCCCAGCACGACCCCGGGGGAACGGGGAGGCACGGTTCCGGCCGAGGCCTCCGGACCCCCTCACGGCCCGGCGCCCCGCGCCGGGCCGCCCTTGCGCTCCCGGCGCCCGCGTGGCACCCACCGGCCACGCGGCACCCGTGCGCTCCCCGGGCCGTCCTTGCGTTCCCCGGGCCGTACGACCACCCCTGGCGCCCGCGCGAACCCACCGGCCGGCTGGTCCGGTACGCGGCCTCGCGCCGCCGGCGGTCAGGTGCCGCCCGCCGTCCGCCGCCGGGCCGCCGTCCGCCGCCGACAGGTGGTCGGCAGGTGGCCGGGCCGGGTCCGCGGTTGCCGGCTCGGCCGTGCGCCGACCTGACGCGCCCGCCTGACAGCGCGGGCCGGCCCAGGCCGGGGAGGCTCACATCGTGCGGCCCGGGTCGGTCGGGGCCGACAGGGCCCGTCGAATAGGGGGCCGCCTCGGGCGGGACCGGTCGGAGTGAGCCGCGCAGGTGGTCCGGGCCGGGCGATCGGGGAGGGGCCCGGCAATCCGGGAGGAGGTGCGCCCCGGGCAGGGGCAGTCGGGACCGGCCGTGGCCCCCCCCGAACGACCCTCCGGGGTCACCGGCGGGCGGTGACCGTCTTCTCCACCGCGAACAGCTCCTCCTCGACGTGGTCCAGCGCGAGCCGCAGGGCCCCGGTGGCCACGGCGGCCTCGCCGAGCAGCGACAGCTCCACCCTCGGCGGACGCAGGCAGTAGCGCTCCAGCTCCTGGCGGAGGGGACCCAGTACCCCGTCCAGACCGGCGGCCCAGCCGCCGACGACCACCAGCTCCGGATCCATCGCCAGGACCAGCGCCGCCACATCGTGCACCAGCCGCTGCAGGAACCGTTCCACGGCGGCCACCGCCCGCTCGTCGCCCCGACGGGCCATCGCGAAGACCTCCGCGACGGCGGGCTCGTCCAGCGGGTGCAACGGTTCGCCGGTGGTCGACAGCAGTTTCTCCGGCGTCACCTCGCGGCCCAGCAGGTGCAGGGCGCCGATCTCGCCGGCCGCTCCGCCGAAGCCCCGGTGCAGCCGTCCGCCGATCAGCGAGCCGGCGCCGGGGCTCAGCCCCGCCATGACGAACACCATGTCGTCGGTGTCCCGTGCGGCGCCCTTCCAGTGCTCGGCGACGGCGGCCGCGTTGGCGTCGTTCTCCACGTGCACCGGGCAGCGGAACGAGCGGCGCAACCGTTCCCCGAGTGGCAGCCCGGTCCAGCCGGGCAGCGCCGTGCCCAGGCGGACCGTGCCGTCCGCCTCCACGATGCCGGGGCTGCCGACCCCGACCGCCCGAAGGGAGTCCCGGGGAACCCCGGCCCGGCGCAGCAGGTCGGCGACGGCCGTGCGCACCCGCTCCAGCCGTTCGTCGGCGGTCGCCGTCTCGGCGACCTCCTTGGTGCCCGCGCCGATGATCCGCCCGTTCAGGCCGGACAGCAGCACCGCGATCCGGTGCGAGCCGATCTCGATGCCGAGCAGATGGCCCGCCTCGGCACGGAACCGGAACCGCCGGGCCGGCCTGCCCTGCCGCCGCGCGCCCTCTTCGGCATCGGCCTCGACGACGAGCCCGGTCGCGATCAGACCCTCCACGACCCCTTCGACGGTCGGCCGGGAGAGTCCGGTCACCCGGGTGAGATCGGTGAGTGTCGGCGATTCGGCCGCGCGCAGTGCCCGCAACACCACGGCGGAGTTGATCCGCCGGAGCAGTGACGGGTCACCGCCGGTCAGCTGCCCCAACGTGTGTCCTCCCAGCTAGCGACCCTGTCAGGCGGATCGTACTGCTCACCCGCCACGGCGGCGAGAAGCAGCCCCCCATAGTCCGAGAACCGACCCCTCACCACCTCCCGACTCTAAGCGGGAGCGACGAACCCCGACTCGTACGCCATGATCACGGCCTGGGTCCGGTCCCGTGCCCCCAGCTTCGCCAGGATCGCGCTGACGTGTGACTTCACCGTCTCCGTGCCGACGATCAGCTCGGCGGCGATCTCCACGTTCGTCAGCCCCCGCGCCATGAGCCGCAGCACCGCCTCCTCCCGCTCGGTCAGGGCGGCCCGCGCCAGCGCCGTCCGCGCCTGGCGGTTCCCGTACTCGGCGGCCAGGGCCCGCACCGCCGCCGGGAACAGCAGGGTCTCGCCCTCCGCCACCAGCCGTACCGCGTGCACGATCTCGGACGGCCGGGCCCGCTTCAGCAGGAACCCGTCGGCTCCGGCCCGCAGCGCCTGGTAGACGTACTCGTCGTTCTCGAAGGTGGTCACCACGAGGATCTTCGGCGGCGCGTCCACCGACCGCAGGACGGCCCGGGTGGCCTCGATCCCGTCGAGCAGCGGCATCCGCACGTCCATGGCCACCACGTCCGGCCGCAGCTGCCGTACGAGCGGGACGACCGAGGCACCGTCGCCGGCCTCACCCACCACCTCGATGTCGGGCTGGGCCTCCAAGACGGCGCGGAGGCCCGCGCGCACCAGGGGTTCGTCGTCGACGAGCAGTACGGTAACCGACATTCCGTCAGCCTATTCGCTCCAGCGGAAGCCGGGCGCGCACTCTCCAACCACCCCCGTACGGACCGGTCTCGGCCTCACCGCCGAGCAGCGAGGCCCGCTCCCGCATCCCGCGCAGCCCGGAACCGCCGCGCGTCATGACGGCGGGCCGCTCCGGCAGCGGATTCGTAACCTCCAGTACCAGCCGGCCCGGAGTCATCTCCACCCGCACCTTCACGGGCACGGGACCGCAGTGCCGCAGCACATTGGTCAACGCCTCCTGCAAAATGCGGTACCCCTCCCGGGTGACCGGCCCCGGCAACTTCTCCAACGGCCCCGTCAGGTGCGCCTCCACCGCCGCTCCGGAGGCCCGTGCCGCCTCCAACAGCCGGTCCGCCTCCACGAGCGTCGGCCGCTGCGAGGGCGGTTGAGCCGACTCACGCAGCACCAGCAGTACCCGCTCCAGGTCCTCCAGCGCCGCGCGGCCCGTCTCCTCGATCGCGCTCAACGCCCTTTCCGTGAAGGCGGGGTCACCGGCGGCCCGCGCCGCTCCTGCCTGCACGACGGCCACGGTCAGGGCGTGCCCGATCGAGTCGTGCAGTTCCCGTGCTATGCGGGTCCGCTCCAACAACTGCTCGGTGCGCGCCTCCAGCGCGGTGAGACGCTCGGCCGCCGAAGGTCCGAGCAGCCGCCGGGCGATCGCGGTGATCATCTCCCCGAGCGCGACGACCACGGTGATGAGCACGATCAGCGGTACCGGTGCGAGCAGGGCGGCCGCCCAGCGTGGCGGGACCAGGGGCACCATCGCATCGGAACCGGGCGGCTGGCCCAGGGCGGTCAGGACGAGTTCGACGGTCACCACCGGCAGGACAACGGTCGCCCACACGGCCGCGCCCGCGACGACGAGCCGTGTCTCCAGCCAGACCACGGTCCGCCAGCGGTCGTTCCAGTCGGCCGACGGCGCGACGGCGATGCTGTCGTCCGGAACGCCCCGCTCGTGCGGGGTCAGCAGGAACTGGGCCTGGAGACCTTCGGCCAGCCGGACCCACGGCACGAATCCGAACGGTATGACGATCAGCAGCGGAGCCCACGGCCACGCGGGATCGACGAACATCCAGATGGCCAGGAGCAGGAGCGGAACACAGAGGTGCAGCCAGCGCGAGTACGTCACCGGTCGCAACGGAGCACGGAGCAGTCGGTACATGCACCCATCGTGACAGCGCCCAGGTCACGGGCGTCTCCCCCACGTGGGGGAGACGTGACCCCCGTGTGGGGGAGGGAAGGGGGAGGCGTGGCCGCGAGCCTTGAGTCATGAACCGCATCGAGATCCGCGAACTGACCAAGGACTACGGCCCCACCCGGGTCGTGGACCACCTCACCTTCGATGTCCTGCCCGGACGGGTCACCGGCTTCCTGGGACCCAACGGCGCCGGAAAGTCCACGACGATGCGACTGTTGCTGGGGCTCACCCGGCCCACCGCCGGCACCGCCACCATCGGCGGCCGCCGCTTCACCGAGCTCCGGGAACCGCTGCGCCACGTGGGAGCCCTGCTCGATCCGCAGGCGCCGTACGGCGGGCGCACCGCCCGCGACCACCTGCTCATCCTCGCCGCCGGCAACGGCATCCCGGAGGGGCGCGTGGGCGCGGTGCTGGAGCAGTGCGGCATCGCCCCCGTGGCACGGCGTCGGATCAAGACCTTTTCGCTGGGCATGCGCCAGCGGCTCGGCATCGCCGCCGCGCTGCTCGCAGACCCCGCGGTGCTCCTGCTGGACGAGCCGACGAACGGTCTGGATCCCGAGGGCATCCTCTGGACACGGGAGTTGATGCAGAGTCTCGCCGCCGAGGGCCGCACGGTCCTCGTCTCCAGCCACCTGATGTCGGAGACCGCGTCGTTCGCCGACCATCTGGTGGTGCTCGGGCAGGGCAGGCTGCTCGTCGACACCCCGACAGCGGAGTTCATCGACGCGCACAGCTCCCCCCGGGTGCGGCTGCGGACCTCCGACCCGGACCGGCTGCGCACCGCTTTGGCGCGCCGGGGCTTCGAGCTGGCTCCCGCGGAGAACGGGCGGTGGGCCGTGGACGGGATACAGGCCGAGGCGGTCGGAGCCCTCGCGGCCGGCGAAGGGATTCCGATGCTGGAGCTCTCCGACGAGCGGGCCTCGCTGGAGCAAGCCTACCTCGCCCTCACAGCAGGCCGCGCGGAGTTCTCCGCGACTGCGGCCTGACCGCCCTCCGCCTCCACCCCACAGGCTCACCCACCCTCCGCCCGCCGCCGCCCCGGCTCACCGCCGCCCCGGCTCACCCGACGCACGGGGCCACGGCCCCACGTGTTCACCGCCGCATCAGCGACGGGGCGACTGCCGCACCGGCTCCTCCCGGCGCGCCTCGCCGCCCCTGTTTCCGTCGAGCTCTCGTTCCCGTCGAGCTCCACTCACCCGACCCTCACCGGAGGCCCTGCCATGACCGCAGCCGCCCTGCCCACCGCACCCGTTCTGCGCTCGGAATGGATCAAGATACGGACCGCCCGCCCGATCCTCGGCTCCCTGATCGCCTTGTTCGGCGTTACGGCCGGGACGACCGCCCTCACCGCGGCGGCGATCGGCGGCGCCGAGGAGGGGGCGATGGGAGCGGACCCGCTGCTCGCCGCCTTCTACGGCATCAACTTCGGGCAGATAGCGGCCATTGCCTTCGGCGCCACCGCCCTCGCCGGGGAGTTCCGTGACGGGGCCTTGCGGGTCTCGCTCACCGCGGTACCCCACCGGACCCGGTTCTACCTGTCGAAGGTGACCGTGGTCGCGGGTCTCGCCTTCCTCGTCGGACAGGTCACGGGGTTCGTCACGTTCGTCTCCGGGCAGGCCTTCATGGGGGAGTACGCCCTCGGACTGGGCGATCCGGGCACGCTCCGGGCGGTGTTCGGTAGTGGCGTCTACCTGATGCTGATGGCATTGCTCTCGGCCGGGCTGACCGCACTGGTGCGCAGCGGCACGCTGGTGATGAGCCTGCTCATACCCTTCGTCCTGATCGTTCCCTTCGTGGTCGGTCAGGTGGTCGCCGGTGCCGGGCGGTTCATGCCCGACCGGGCCGGCCAGGCGGTCATGCGGATGAACGCGGAGGGTTCGCTCGGCCCGTGGACCGGTCTCGCTGTCGCCGCACTCTGGTCGCTCGCCGCGCTGGCCGCGGGCTGGATCGCGGTGCGGCGGCGGGACGCGTGACGCCGGGCCAGTTGTCAGTGGCGGCCGGGATACTGACGGTATGACCACGGCAGAGCACCTCGACACGATCGACCGGCTCCGGGGTCGGGAGTTCCCGACGGAGCAGGTCCGGTCCGGCGGGCAGCGCAGCGGCCCGGGATACCACCTGGCTCAGGTCGGCCGGGCCGAGGACGTCTGGGCGGACGGAGGCTCGGGGCGGGCCGCGGCGGCCGACCAGGTCAACGCCGAATACGGAGCACTCACCCGGGCACTGGATGCCCGGTGGGGGGAGGCTCAGATCTTCAGCGTGGCATCGCTCAGGCACCGGGGGATCGAGGGGGAGGAGATACCCGAGCCGTGGGACGAGGTGAGCAGCACGACCGATCACGTGCACGCCTGGCAGGCGGAGGGGCAGTGGCTCGTGGCCTACGTGGCGCATTGGGACGGCGGCGAGCCCTTCGCGCTGATGGCGGGCGTCACGGTGGTCGACCCTCCGTAGTACCCGCACCCCTGCGGCCGTCGCCGCAGCAGCAGCCCCAGCCGGCGGAGCGGCCCCCAGCGGGCAGCGGCGGGGGCCGCGTCCCTCGGGTCAGGTGCCGTCGGGGGATTCGGCGGCGACACGCAGGCGGGCGTACTCCTGCGCCATGGACTCGGCGGTCCAGTGGGCGTTGAGGCCGCTCGGGTTGGGGAGGGCCCAGAGGCGCGTGGAGCCGATGGTCCGCTCCTGGGGGCCGATCTGGGCCCGTCGTTCCCCGAAGGCGGTCCGGTAGGCGGTGACTCCGACCACTGCGAGCCACTGGGGGCGCAGCAGCTCCACCTTGGCCGTCAGGATGCGGCCGCCCTCGCGGAACTCCTCGGCGCTCAGCTCGTCGGCGCGGGCCGTGGCACGAGCCACGACGTTGGTCATGCCGAGGCGGTGGGCGAGCAGTTCTTCCTGTTCCGCCGGCGCGAAGCGGCGCGGGGTGAACCCGGACAGGTGCAGTACCGGCCAGAAGCGGTTGCCGGGCCGGGCGAAGTGGTGGCCCGTCGCGGCGGAGAGGAGGCCCGGGTTGATACCGCAGAACAGCACACGGAGACCGCCCGCGACCACGTCCGGGAGGACGCGGTCACGGGCGGCGTTCAGCTCTTCGGGAGTCAGAGGATCGACCCCGGCGCGTACCCGGCGGCCTCCGGGTGCTGCTTGGCGATCGCCTCGATGCGGGAGACCACCATCGCGACCTGGTCGGCCGCCGCCCCGGTGAAGGACAGCTTGTCGGCCATGAGGGCGTCGAGCTGGGCCCGGTCCAGCGGCATCCGGTCGTCGGCGGCCAGCTTGTCCAGCAGTTCGTTGCGCTCCGCGCCCTGCTCGCGCATGGCGAGGGCCGAGGCCACCGCGTGCTCCTTGATGACCTCGTGGGCGACCTCGCGGCCCACCCCGGCCCGCACCGCGCCCATCAGGACCTTCGTGGTCGCGAGGAACGGCAGGTAGCGGTCCAGCTCGCGGGCGACGACCGCCGGGAAGGCGCCGAACTCGTCGAGGACCGTCAGGAAGGTCTCCAGCAGGCCGTCGAACGCGAAGAACGCGTCCGGCAGGGCCACCCGGCGGACCACGGAGCAGGAGACGTCGCCTTCGTTCCACTGGTCGCCGGCCAGCTCGCCGGTCATCGAGGCGTAGCCGCGCAGGATGACCATGAGGCCGTTCACACGCTCGCAGGAGCGGGTGTTCATCTTGTGCGGCATCGCCGAGGAGCCGACCTGGCCGGGCTTGAAGCCCTCGGTGACCAGCTCGTGGCCGGCCATCAGGCGGATGGTCTTGGCGATCGACGAGGGCGCCGCTGCCAGCTGCACGAGGGCCGTGACCACGTCGTAGTCGAGCGAGCGCGGGTAGACCTGGCCCACCGAGGTGAAGGCCTGGGCGAAGCCGAGGTGGGCGGCGATCCGCTGCTCCAGGTCGGCGAGCTTCGAGGCGTCGCCGCCGAGCAGGTCGAGCATGTCCTGGGCGGTGCCGACGGGGCCCTTGATTCCGCGCAGCGGGTAGCGGCCCAGCAGGTCCTCGAGGCGGTCGTAGGCCACCAGCAGCTCGTCGGCCGCGGTGGCGAAGCGCTTGCCCAGCGTGGTCGCCTGCGCGGCCACGTTGTGGGAGCGGCCGGCCATGACCAGCTCGGCGTGCTCGCCGGCCAGCTTGCCGAGGCGGGCGAGCACGGCGACCGTGCGGTCCCGGGCCAGCTCCAGCGAGAGGCGGATCTGCAGCTGCTCGACGTTCTCGGTGAGGTCGCGGGACGTCATGCCCTTGTGGACCTGCTCGTGTCCGGCGAGGGCGTTGAACTCCTCGATCCGGGCCTTCACGTCGTGCCGGGTGACCTTCTCGCGCTCGGCGATCGAGGCGAGGTCGACGGTCTCCAGGACGCGTTCGTAGTCGGCGAGGGCCGCGTCCGGGACCTCGATACCGAGGTCCTTCTGGGCGCGCAGCACGGCGAGCCACAGCCGCCGCTCCAGCGTCACCTTGTACTCGGGGGACCACAGGACGGCGAGCTCCGCGGAGGCGTAGCGGCCGGCCAGGACATTGGGGATGCGGGGCTTGGCTGTCACGTAGAGGGATTCTACTTGGGCCCCGGCTGTGTGTTTACGCAGGTAGGGGCACCCCCGCCGCTTGTGCCTTGCTACGAGCGCGGAGAGCACCCGTAGGGCAGCAGCTCGGGACGCTTGGCGGGGCGGCCGTCCCCGCTGGAGCGGCCCGTCAGCCGGCGGCCCACCCAGGGCAGCAGGTGCTGCCGGGCGAAGCTCAGGTCCTGGGACCGGCGTACGGTCCAGCCCGCGGGCGCCGCGACCGGCAGCGCGGTGTGCCAGTCCTCCTCCGGAGGCAGGCCCAGCGCCTGCCAGACCGCCTCGGCCACCCGGCGGTGCCCTTCGGACGTCAGGTGCAGCCGGTCGACGTCCCACATGCGCGGGTCGCCGAGCGCCGGGGACCCGTACAGGTCCACCACCAGGGCGCCGTGCCGCGCGGCGAGCTCCTCGATGATGACGAAGAGCTCCTCCATCCTGGGCCGGAAGCGCTCCATCACCGGCCCGTTGCGCCCAGGGGAGCGCATCAGGACGAGCTGCCCGCACGAGGGCGCGAGGAGCTCCACGGCCGATTCCAGGTGTGTTCGGACCCGGCCCATGTCGACCTTGGGGCGCAGGGCGTCGTTCAGGCCGCCGACCAGGGTCACCAGGTCAGCGCCCATGGCCGCGGCCGCCGGGGCCTGTTCCCCGGCGATCTGGCCGATCAGCTTCCCGCGCACCGCGAGGTTGGCGTAGCGGAAGCCGGGCTCGCGCGCCGCGAGCCGGGCGGCCAGCAGGTCGGCCCAGCCCCGGTAGGAGCCGTCCGGGAGCAGGTCGGACATGCCTTCGGTGAAGGAGTCGCCGACCGCGACGAAACTGGTGTAAGAGGCATTCATCTCCATGGCGGAGCGATGCTACCGCGCGGTACCCCCGGCCCGCAGGGCCGGGGGAGCACACGCTCCGGCCGGCTACGCGGAGGCCGGCCTGGCGAACAGCTCGCGCAGGACGTCCTCCATCGTCACCAGGCCCGTCATGACGTCGTCCGCCCCGAGCACCGCGGCCAGGTGCGTACGGCTGCGGCGCATCGCGGTGAGCACGTCGTCCAGCGGGGTCTCCGCCCGCACCTGGGCGATCTGCCGCAGCGCCGACACCGGGAAGGGCGCGTCCCGCTCCTGCGCCTCCGCGTCCAGCGCGTCCTTGACGTGCAGGTACCCCAGGATCCCGTGCTGGGCGTCGACCACCGGGAACCGGGAGTACCCCGACTCGGCCGACAGCCGCTCCAGCCCGGCCGGGGTGATGCCCTCCCGCGCCGTGACGACCCGCTCCGCCGACAGCACCACGTCGGTCACCGGCCGGCGGCCCAGCTCCAGCGCGTCGTGCAGCCGCTCTCTCGCCCGATCGTCCAGCAGCCCCGCCTCACTGGAGTCCTTGACCATCCGGGCCAGCTCGTCGTCCGAGAACGTCGCCGCGACCTCGTCCTTGACCTCCACCCGCAGCAGGCGCAGCAACGCGTTGGCGAAGGCGTTGATCGCGAAGATCACCGGACGCAGGGCCCTGGTCACGGCCACCAGGGGCGGCCCCAGCAGCAGGGCGGTGCGCACCGGCTCGGACAGCGCCACGTTCTTCGGCACCATCTCGCCGAAGAGCATGTGCAGGTACGTGGCCAGCGCCAGCGCCACCACGAAGGAGATCGCGTGCGTCAGCCCGGCCGGGACACCGAAGAACTCGAACACCGGAGTCAGCAGGTGCGCGATGGCCGGCTCGGCCACCACACCCAGCACCAGGGTGCACAGCGTGATGCCGAGCTGCGCCGCCGCCATCAGGGCCGACACGTGCTCCAGCCCCCACACGACGGCGCGGGCCCGCCGGTCGCCCTGCTCGGCGTACGGCTCGATCTGGCTGCGCCGGACCGAGATCAACGCGAACTCCGCACCGACGAAGAAGGCGTTGACGACCAGGGTCGCCAGGCCGATCAACAACTGGATCACGGTCATCGGGACTCCTCCCCGGCGACCGCGTCGCCCTCGGCGGTGACGGGTCCGGACGGTGCATGCAAGAGCACCCGCGCCGCCCGCCGTCCGCCGGCGTCCACCACGTCGAGCCGCCAGCCGTCCAGCTCCATGCTGTCGCCGACGAGCGGGATGCGGCCCAGCTCGGTCGCCACCAGGCCGGCCAGCGTCTCGTAGGGGCCGTCCGGCACCCGCAGACCGATCCGCTGGAGCTGGTCGGTGCGGGCGGCGCCGTCCGCCGAGTACAGAGGGCGTCCGGAGTCGTCCGTTCCGGCCGGTGCCAGGTCCGAAGTCTCGTGCGGGTCGTGCTCGTCGCGGACCTCGCCGACGACCTCCTCGACGATGTCCTCCAGGGTGGCCACCCCGGCCGTGCCCCCGTATTCGTCGATGACCACGGCCATCGTCTGCCGGCCGGACAGCCGGTCCAGCAGCCGGTCCACGGTCAGCGACTCCGGCACGAGGAGCGGCTCGCGCAGCAGCGACGCCACCGGGTGGCGGTAGCGCTCCTCGGCGGGCAGCGCCAGCACGTCCTTGATGTGAACGGTGCCGACGACGGAGTCCAGGCTCCCCCGGTAGACGGGGAAGCGGGACAGGCCGGTGGCCAGCGTCGCGTTCGCCACGTCCTCCGCGGTCGTCTGCAGGTCCAGCGCGGTCACCTGGACCCGCGGGGTCATCACGTTCTCCGCGGTCAGATCGGCCAGGTTCAAGGTGCGCACGAACAGCTCCGCGGTGTCCTTCTCCAGGGCGCCGGCCTTCGCCGAGTGCCGTGCCAGCGCCATCAGCTCCTGCGGGGTGCGGGCCGAGGCCAGCTCCTCGGCGGGCTCCATGCCGAAGCGGCGCACCATGTGGTTCGCCGTGGTGTTCAGATGGCTGATGAGGGGCCTGAAGATCCGGCTGAAGGCCCGCTGCACCATGGCCACGCGCTTGGCGATCGCCAGCGGCGATGAGATCGCCCAGTTCTTGGGCACCAGCTCGCCGACCACCATCAGGACGACGGTCGACAGCGCCGTGCCCAGGACCAGGGCCGTGGTGGAGGCGGCGCTGGGTGACAGCCCCATGGCCTCGAACGGGCCCTGCAGCAGCGCCGAGATCGACGGTTTGGAGAGCATGCCGATGACCAGGCCGGTCACGGTGATGCCGAGCTGGGCACCGGACAGCTGGAACGTCAGCGTCTTGACCGCGGCCAGGGCGCTGTCGGCACCCCGCTCGCCGCGCTCGACGGCCCGTTCGAGGTCGCTGCGCTCGACGGTGGTCAGCGAGAACTCGGCCGCGACGAAGACCCCGCAGGCAAGACAGAGCAGCAGTGCCAGAAGGAGCAGGAGCACTTCCGTCATCGGTCGATCACCTCCGTCCCATGATCGGCCAGGAGGAGGGGTGCCGCGCGACGTCGCGGGCGGGAGTGTCGTGGATCGGCAGGCTCGCCCATGGGCGGACGCTCACACCTTTCGTTCGGGAGGAGGAGGGGTCGGAGTCCGGGTTCCGGGTCCGAGGGGGATCGTTTTTCCACACGGTAGAGGAAGGCCGAGGAGCGTAGACGCCGTTTCCGCGCAGCCCCGCACGGGTGGCGGGCCCGGGCGGGAACGATCCCGCGCGCCGGTCCCGAGGCGGCGCCCCGTCCCCCGGAACGGAAGCCGCCGGCGGGCCGGGCGCCGTCGTGCTTGGATCCCGATCATGAACCAGCTGCGCATACGGGCCGCCGCGCCGGCCGACGCCGAGGACGTGCTCGCCTTCTGGAAGGAAGCGGCGGAGGGCACGTCCATCACCGACGACCTGGACGGCGTGCGCCGGCTCATCGCACGCGATCCGGACGCGCTGATCCTCGCGGAGTCCGGCGGAACCCTGGTGGGCTCCGTGGTGGCCGGGTACGACGGATGGCGCTGCTCGCTGTACCGGCTGGCCGTACTGCCCGCGCACCGCAGGCGGGGGATCGGGACGGCGCTGCTCGACGCGGCCGAACGGCGCTTCCGCGCCGTCGGGGGCCGGCGCGGCGACGCGATGGTCCTGGAGGCGAACGAACGGGCCCAGCAGGCGTGGGCCGCGGCCGGGTACCACCGTGAGGACCACTGGCGGAGGTGGGTGAAACCGTTCGAGCCGGTACGGGATGACGGGCGCGGGCGCGCCACCGGCCCGGTCAACTGACGCGGCGGGCCGAGCCGAGCACACAGTAGGAGGTCGGGAGGGCCGGGCCGCGCTCGGGCAGCCGGAAGGCGCGGTGGGAGACGATCCGGAAACCGGCGGCCTCGATCGACGCGAGCGGGTCGCGGGCGGTGTGGCAGCCGCCGAACAGGCGCGGCCAGACGGTCCGGTCGAGCGCGCGCTGGACGCCCGCCATGCCGGGGCCGGGGGCCAGGCCGTGCTCGAAGAAGCGCAGCTCGGCGTCGGGGCGCAGGACGCGGTGCAGTTCGGCGAGGGAGCGGGGCAGGTCCCGTACGGTGCACAGCACCAGCGAGGCGACGGCGGCGTCGAAGGCCTCGCTCTTCACGGGGAGGGCCTCGGCGGCGCCCGGTACGACGTCCACCGGCACCTCGACGTGCTGTGCGGCGGCGGACGCGAGGCGCCGCAGGGTGCGCTCCGGTTCGACGGCGACGACCTCGGACACGGCGCGGGGGTAGTGCGCGAAGTTCAGGCCGTTGCCGGCGCCGATCTCGATGACGCGGCCGGACACGCCGTGCAGCAGCTCGCGCCGGAGGGGGGCGATGCCGGCGCGTGTCTCGGCGGTGGTGCTGGCGCGGGCGTAGAACCGCGCGAAGAGGGGGTGGTGGACCGGGTCGTGGGGCGGTGCCGGTGCCGGGCTACGGCGGGGCGTGGGCATGTGGGCCTCCGGGGCGGTGGTGCCGGTACTTCCAGGGTGCCCGGTCGGCGGGGCCTCATCCCTGCCGGTGCCTGCCGGGGGCCGTCGATTTCGGGGCTCCGCCGTGACCGCTGGCGCGGCGGCGTGGCGAGGGCGGTGGTTCCGGGGCTCCGCCCCGTACCCCGCGCCTCACGGACCGACCGGGAAGCGGTTCGGACGGGGCCGCCGCGCCTCCGCCCTTGGCGTCGTGGCCCGCCTGGCTGCGGCCGGAATGGGGCCCGGACCGACCACTACCCGGACCGACCGGGACCCGGTCCGACCGGGTAGCGGTTCGGACGGGGGCCGCCTCGGCCCCGCCCTCGGGGTGGGTCAGGTGGGCCAGGCGGTGAGGAAGGCGGGTGCGGACCAGGTGCCCGACAGGGCGGGGGAGAGCCAGGTCGGGGCCCCCGCGCGGAACCGGTCCGGCGGGAGGGTGCCGGAGCCCTCCGGGACCGCGCCCAGCAACGGCAGGCCGGAGACCTCCGGGAGGTCGGCCAGGTTGCAGCGGGAGGCCAGGTCCGGCGCGGTCGGCCAGCTGCCGATGACGAGGCCCAGCGCGGTCAGACCCCGCGCCCGCAGGGCCTCCGCCGTGAGGGCGGTCGCGTTGAGGGTGCCGAGGCCCGCCGGGGCGACGACCAGCGTCGGCGCGCCGAGCAGCCGGGCCGCGTCGGCCAGGGTGTGGCCCGTCTCGTCGAAGCGGACGAGCAGCCCGCCCGCCCCCTCCACCAGCACCAGGTCGTGCGTGAGCGCCAGCCGGGTGGCCGCCTCGGCGATCGCCGCGGGGGAGAGGGTCGCCAGCCCCGAGCGCCGGGCCGCCGTGTCCGGGGCCAACGGCTCCGGGTAGCGGACCAGTTCGAGCGCAGTCACCGACGGCCCGGCCAGCCGCACCACCTCGGCGGCGTCGCCCGGCTCGTCCGGGGCCACGCCGGTCTGCGCCGGCTTGAGCACCGCCACCGAACGCCCGGCCGCGACCGCGGCGGCCGCGACCGCCGCGGTGACCACCGTCTTGCCGATCTCGGTGCCCGTGCCGGACACCACCAGTACGGACATCTCAGCCCTCCTGAGCCGCCGCGACCACCGCGCGGCAGATGCGGGCCACGTCGGCGTCGCCCGTGACGTACGGCGGCATGGTGTAGATCAGGTCCCGGAACGGCCGCAGCCAGACGCCCTCCCGGACCGCCGCCCGGGTCGCCGCCGCCATGTCGACGTCGTGCGTCAGCTGGACCACCCCGATCGCGCCGAGGACGCGCACCTCCCGTACGCCGGGCAGTGCGGCGGCCGGGGCGAGGCCCTCGCGCAGGCCCGCCTCGATCCGCTTGACCTCGCCCGCCCAGTCCCGGGCGAGCAGCAGGTCGACGGAGGCCAGCGCCACGGCCGTCGCGAGCGGGTTGCCCATGAAGGTCGGGCCGTGCGCGAGCACCGGTACCTCGCCCCGCGAGATGCCCTCCGCCACCCGGCTCGTGCACAGGGTCGCCGCCAGCGAGAGGTAGCCGCCCGTCAGGGCCTTGCCCAGGCACAGCACGTCGGGGGTGATCCCGGCGTGGTCGGCCGCGAAGAGGGCGCCCGTACGGCCGAAGCCCGTCGCGATCTCGTCCAGGATCAGCAGTACCCCGTACTCGTCGCACAGTTCGCGCAGCACGCGCAGGTAGCCGGGGTTGTGGAAGCGCATGCCGCCGGCGCCCTGCACCACCGGTTCCACGATCACCGCGGCCAGCTCGTCCGCGTGGGCGGCGATCAGGGCGCGCAGGTGGTCGGCGTACGCCGGGTCGACGGGCGCGTCGAAGTCGCCGGGCGGCGCGTCCGCGAAGAGCTGCCGGGGCAGATGGCCCTGCCACAGCTCGTGCATCCCGCCCTCGGGATCGCAGACGGCCATCGGCTGCCAGGTGTCCCCGTGGTAGCCGCCGCGCCAGGTGAGCAGCCGGGTCTTGCCCGTCCGTCCCACCGAACGCCAGTACTGCAGGCACATCTTCACGGCGACTTCGACGGCGACCGAGCCCGAGTCGGACAGGAACACGTGCTCCAGACCCGCCGGGGTGATCTCGACCAGCCGCGCGGCGAGCCGGACGGCGGGCTCGTGGGTGAGCCCGCCGAACATCACGTGTGACATCCGGCCCAGCTGGGACGTCGCGGCCTCGTTCAGCACCGGGTGGTTGTAGCCGTGGACGGCCGACCACCAGGAGGACATGCCGTCAACCAGCTCTTCGTGCCCCTGCCCCTGGGCCGGGTCGGCGAGCCGCAGCCGGACCCCCGAGGCGGAGGCGACGACCAGCGGCTCCTGCCGCCCGGGCATGGGGCCGTACGGGTGCCAGACGTGCTGCCGGTCCAGCGCGAGGAGTTCCGCGCCGGACGGCAGCGGGTGGAGCGGATCAGGCATTGGGGGCGATGTCCGTCCCCGCGCCGCGCCGTCGGACCGACACCAGGTCGGACCGCACGCCGCCGGCGTCGGCCTGCGCCCGTACGGGAGCCGCCTCCGCGTGCCCCGAGCAGCCGCCGCACGCCGACCCGCAGCCGGCCGCCTCGGCGGCGCCGGCGGGTGCCGCGGAACCGCAGACCGAGGCGCCGCCGCCGTGCGAGCCGCCGCCCTGCGAGCCGCAGCCACCGGCCGGGGCCGCGGTCGCGTCGGCGTCCGCCGCCAGGTCGGAGCGGTGCGCGGGGAGGGTCGTCGTACCGGCGCCCTCCACCTCGAAACCGGCGTCCGCGATCATGTCCAGGTCGGCCTGGCCGGCCTGGCCCTCACTGGTCAGGTAGTCGCCCAGGAAGATCGAGTTGACCAGGTGCAGGGCCAGCGGCTGCATCGAGCGCAGGTGCACCTCGCGCCCGCCCGCGAGGCGGACCTCGACGTCGGGGCAGACGAAGCGGACCATCGCCAGGATGCGCAGGGCGCGCTGCGGGGTGAGGTTCCACTCCTTGGCCAGCGGGGTGCCCTCGAACGGGATCAGGAAGTTGACCGGCACCGAGTCGGGGTCGAGCCCGCGCAGCGAGTAGACGACGTCGACCAGGTCCTCGTCGCTCTCGCCCATGCCCGCGATCAGGCCGGAGCAGGCGGACAGGCCGGCGGCGTGCGCCTTCTGCACCGTGTCGACGCGGTCGGCGTACGTGTGCGTCTTGGTGATCTGCCCGTACGTGGCCTCGGAGGTGTTGAGGTTGTGGTTGTACGCGTCGGCGCCGGCGTCCTTCAGGCGCTCCGCCTGGCCGTCCGAGAGCAGGCCAAGGCAGGCGCAGACCTCGACGCCCTCGTTCTGCTCCTTGATCGCGGCGATCGTCTTGCCGACCCGGTCCACGTCCCGGTCCGTCGGCCCGCGGCCGCTCGCCACCAGACAGACCCGCTTCGCGCCGCCCGCGACACCGGCGGCCGCGGCCTGGGAGGCCTCCTCCGGCTTCAGCCAGGTGTACTTGAGGATCTCGGCCTTCGACCCCAGACGCTGGGAGCAGTACGAGCAGTCCTCCGGGCACAGGCCCGACTTCAGGTTGACCAGATAGTTCAGCTTCACCCGACGTCCGAACCACTGACGGCGCACCTTGCCGGCCGCGGCCACCACGTCGAGCAGTTCGTCGTCAGAAGTCGCCAGTACGGCGAGCGCCTCTTCGCGGGTCGGCAGCTCGCGCCGCAGCCCCTTGTCCACCAGGGTGTTCAGCAGGTCCATGACGCCGATCCTGGCCTACACGACCACTCCCGGCCAAGGAGAGATGACACAACATGGCCGGATGGAAGTGTGTGTATCGCCACACATGACCCGCAGGTCACGCCCGGATAGGGTCGGGCTGGTCTGTGGACTGCCGACAAAAACGAGGACCCCCCGATGCCCGAGCACATTTCCGCCCCCGCGGACGTCTTCGCCTGGATCGACGACGCGGAACAGGCGCGCGAGCGGGCCGGGCTGGTCCGCACCCTGCGCCCGAGGCCGGCGTCCTCACCGCTCCTGGACCTCGCGAGCAACGACTACCTCGGACTCTCCCGGCACCCCGAGACCGTACGGGGCGCCCGGGACGCGGCCGAGCGCTGGGGCGCCGGCGCCACCGGCTCCCGCCTGGTCACCGGCACCACCGAACTCCACGCCGAGCTGGAGCGCGAGCTCGCCGCCTTCTGCGGGTTCGAGGCGGCGCTGGTCCTCTCCTCCGGGTACGCGGCCAACCTCGCCGCCGTCACCGCGCTGAGCGACCGGGGCACCCTCGTCGTCTCCGACGCGGGCAACCACGCCTCGATCGTCGACGGCTGCCGCCTCTCGCGCGCCGAGACCGCCGTGATCCCGCACTCCGACCCGGACACCGCGCGCAAGACGCTCGCCTCGCACGACGGACGGGCGCTGCTGGTCAGCGACTCGGTGTTCTCCGTGGACGGGGACGCCGCACCGCTCGCCGCGTACGCCGCCGCCTGCCGCGACGAGGGTGCGGCGCTGGTCGTCGACGACGCGCACGGGCTGGGCGTGCTGGGCGAGGGGGGCCGCGGGGCGCTGTACGCCGCCGGGCTGGCGGGCGGGCCCGGCGTGGTCGCGACGATGACGCTCTCGAAGTCCCTGGGCAGTCAGGGCGGAGCCGTCCTCGGCCCGGCCAAGGTGATCCGGCACCTGGTCAACACCGCCAGGACCTTCATCTTCGACACCGGGCTCGCCCCGGCCGCCGCGGGCGCCGCGCTGGCGGGCCTGCGCCTGCTCCGGCGGGAGCCGGAGCGGGCCGGCCGCGCCCGCGAGGTGGCCGACCGGCTGTACGGGCTGCTCACCGCGTCCGGCCTGACAGCGGCCCGGCCGGACGCGGCCGTGGTGTCGGTGCGGGCCCCGTCGGCTTCGGCGGCACTGCGCTGGGCCGCCGACTGCCGCGAGGCAGGACTGTCCGTGGGGTGCTTCCGGCCGCCGTCGGTACCGGACGGCATTTCCCGGCTCCGGCTCACCGCCCGGGCCGATCTCACGGGGGAGGAGATCAGCCGGGCCGTGTCGACGATCCTGCGCACCGCTCCGGCCGGGGCCACGGACCGGTAGGCGGGGCTACGGGTGTACGTCCGCCCGTACCTGGGCGAGGAAGCCGCTCCAGGCCGGCCCGGTGAAGAGCACGGCCGGGCCGTCCGCCCGCTTGGAGTCGCGGACGGCCAGCAGGCCGCCGGTGAGGGCGGCCGCTTCCACACAGTTGTTCATTCCGGTGCTGCGGCTGCTCCGCCGCCACCGCGCGCCGATCAGAAGTCCGCTGGTGGCCAAGAGGGTTGCGGACACGGGGGTGCCTCCTTACACGTCGTCAGCGAATGAGCTGATGAGACCCGACGAGTCCCGGGGCGGGAGGGCGTGCGCCTGGATGGTGCGGAACGCGGCGCTGTACGCCTCGAGGTCTTCCTTCCGCTCGAGATAGAGGCTACTCGTCAAATGGTCGAGTACCACCACATCCAGATCGGCGATGTTCGGAAATGAGAAGATGACGAACGGTCCTGTGAGGCCGAGATGTCCCCCCACGCTGAACGGCAGCACCTGGAGGCTCACTTGGGGCAGTCGTGCCACCTCCACCAGGTGCCGCAACTGCTCCGCCATCACCCCCGCGCCGCCGATCTGGCGGCGCAGCACCGCCTCGTCGAGCACCGCGCTCAGCTCCAGCGGCGGATCGGACCGCAGGACCGCCTGCCGCGCCAGACGTACGTCGACCAGGGCGTCCACCTTCGGCTCGGGCAGCCCGCCCAGCGCGGCGCGGGTCACGGCCCGCGCGTACTCCGGTGTCTGGAGCAGCCCCGGCACCACCGACAGTTCGACGGTGCGCGCCGACCGGGCCCCGGCCTCCAGGCTGATGAAGTCCCGGTACTCCTGCGGCAGCAGCCCCCGGTAGTCGTGCCACCAGTGCCGTCCCCGCGCCGTGCCGTCCCCTGCGGCGGGACCGGACGCGGAGGCGGACAGCGCCTCCAGCAGCGCGCGCTGCTGAGGGCTCACGATCTCCCCGTACACGTCGAGCAGTACGCGGATGTCCTCCGCTTTCACGCCGCTGCGACCCGTCTCGATACGGCTGATTTTCGACTGGTGCCATCCCGCGATCCGGGCGGCCTCACCACTGGTGAGTCCGGACCGATCGCGCAGGGCACGCAGTTCCTCGCCGAGCTTGCGCCGACGCACCGCAGGACCGTGCTGCACACCCGCCTCCTTCCACCGGCACAGCTCGCACCAGTCTGCCGTCCAAATATGCTCTCCCGTAGCAGAGTTCACCGCATTGAGCGACAGATATATGCATAACTTGAGGGAACGGCAGAAACCTCGGCACGATGGGTGACACTCTGGCGTCCAGCACAGATCCGGGGCGGTTCCGCCCCGGGTGGGAAAGGGACCGTCGCCATGGCAGACCACCAGGAAGCATCCGTCACTCTGCCGAGCGAACCCGCCTCGGTCGCCACCGCCCGACGCTTCGTGGCGGAGGTGCTGCGGGAATGGGGGCTGCCCGACGACGCCGACACCGCGGACAGTGTCCGGCTGATCGTCTCGGAGCTCGCCACCAACGCCGTACAGCACACTTTCGGCCAGTCGCCCACCTTCACCGTCGACGTCCTGCTCGAGCGCGGCGAGTGGCTCCGCGTCGGCGTGACCGACAGCCACCCGCGCTGGCCCAAGCGGCTCCCCGCCGCCGTGCAGCAGGACAACGGCCGGGGCATGGTCATCATCCGCTGGCTGACCGTCGAGGCGGGCGGCCGGCTGACGGTCAGCCCCACCGACGACGGCGGCAAGACGGTGTGGATCGCGCTGCCCTGGACGGTCGGACTGCCGGTGACCAGCCCCACCGGCTGCTGAACGCGGGGAGGGGGCGGCGCGTCGGCCGCCCGTCTCCCCCGCGACCACTCAGGACAGGCCGCGCTCCGCGGCGCTGCGCTCGATGCACAGCTCGTTGCCCTCCGGGTCGGCGAGCACGACCCAGCCCATGACGCCGTCCGGTGCGCGGCGGTCGTCGACGACCTCCGCGCCGAGTGCGACGAGCCGCTCGACGGTCTCGTCCCGGGTGCCGGACGCCGGCTGGATGTCCAGGTGAACCCGGTTCTTGACGGACTTGGCATCCGGGACCCGGATGAACAACAGGCCGGGCACTCCCGGCTGTCCGGGCTCCAGCAGGATCTCGTCGTCTCCGTCCACGTCGTCCGGATGGATGGGGAAGCCGGTGACCGCGGACCAGAACTCGGCGGTCTTGTAGGGGTCGACCGCGTCGAAGGTGATGTGGCGGACGGGGTTGTTGAACATGCGTCTCCTCGGAAGGGGCCGTATGGGACTTCGTATACGCAACCGGGATCCGGGGACCCGGAAGCAGAACCGGGTGCCTCCCCGAAACGTGGGTTAACTCAACGGAAAAACGCGGCGCATAGCGTGGCGCCACGTTCGACCGCCAACGATCACCCATCATCCGGTAAAGCGGCGGTGGTCGGGACGGAAAGCCTTTCCCCGCGTTGGGCAAGACACGCTTGGCCCGGATATGAGCTGGTCAACAACGTGTTGACGCCCAGTAGGTTTCGGCCCGGCGCGATGTCGATCTTGTCCCGGAAGCTTGGTGATAGCTGTGCAACTGACACCGCACGAGCAGGAGCGACTGCTCATCCACGTGGCCGCCGACGTGGCGGCGAAGCGGAGGGCGCGCGGGGTGCTCCTCAACCACCCGGAAGCGATCGCCCTCATCACCTCGCACCTCCTCGAAGGCGCCCGCGACGGGCGGACGGTGGCCGAGCTGATGGCCTCCGGCCGCACCGTCCTGCAGCGCGGTGACGTCATGGAGGGGATCCCCGAGATGATCCACGACGTCCAGGTCGAGGCGACCTTCCCGGACGGCACCAAGCTCGTCACCGTCCACGATCCGATCGTCTGAGGGGAAGTACCCGCCATGATCCCCGGCGAAATCGCCTACGGGGACGGTCCGGTGCGCCTCAACGAGGGCCGCCCCGTCACCCGCCTCACCGTGCTCAACGCGGCCGACCGGCCCGTCCAGATCGGCTCCCACTACCACTTCGCCGAGGCCAACCCCGGTCTCGACTTCGACCGGGCCTCCGCGCGCGGGCTGCGGCTGAACATCGCCGCCGGGACCGCCGTCCGCTTCGAGCCCGGCATCCCGGTAGCCGTGGAGCTCGTACCCCTGGGCGGGCTGCGCACCGTACCGGGGCTGCGCGGGGAGACCGGAGGGCCGCTCGATGGCTGAGATCTCCCGCCAGGTGTACGCCGACCTCTTCGGGCCGACCGCTGGGGACCGGATCAGGCTGGCCGACACGGACCTCTTCGTCGAGATCGAGCAGGACCTCAGCGGCGGCCCCGGACGGGCCGGCGACGAGGCCGTCTTCGGCGGCGGCAAGGTGATCCGCGAGTCCATGGGGCAGGCCCGCACCACCCGGGCCGAGGGCGCCCCGGACACCGTGATCACCGGGGTGGTCGTCCTCGACCACTGGGGCATCGTCAAGGCCGACCTCGGCATCCGCGACGGCCGCATCTGCGGCATCGGCAAGGCCGGCAACCCCGACACCATGGACGGGGTCGAGCCCACGCTCGTGATCGGCCCCGAGACGGAGATCATCGCGGGCAACGGGAAGATCGTCACCGCCGGCGCCGTCGACGCGCACGTGCACTTCATCTCCCCGACCGTCATCGAGGAGGCCCTCGTCTCGGGCATCACCACCCTCGTCGGCGGCGGTACCGGACCGGCCGAGGGCACCAAGGCCACCACGATCACCCCCGGCCCGTGGCACCTGGCCCGGATGTTCGCCGCCCTGGAGGCCTACCCCGTCAACATCGGCCTGCTCGGCAAGGGCAACACGATGTCCCGTGAGGCCATGCACTCCCAACTGCGCGGAGGAGCACTCGGCTTCAAGATCCACGAGGACTGGGGGGCCACCCCCGCCGTCATCGACGCCTGCCTCGGGGTCTGCGACGAGACCGGCGCCCAGCTCGCCATCCACACCGACACGCTCAACGAGGCCGGGTTCGTCGCCGACACCCTCGCGGCCATCGGCGGGCGGACCATCCACTCGTACCACACGGAGGGTGCGGGCGGCGGGCACGCCCCGGACATCATCACCGTGGTCTCCGAGCCGAACGTACTGCCCAGTTCCACCAACCCGACCCGGCCGCACACCGTCAACACCGTCGAGGAGCACCTCGACATGCTGATGGTCTGCCACCACCTCAACCCCGCGGTCCCCGAGGACCTCGCCTTCGCCGAGTCCCGCATCCGGCCCTCGACGATCGCCGCCGAGGACGTCCTGCACGACCTCGGGGCCATCTCCATCATCTCCTCCGACTCCCAGGCCATGGGCCGGGTCGGCGAGGTCGTCCTGCGGACCTGGCAGACCGCCCACGTGATGAAGAGGCGCCGCGGCTTCCTGCCCGGCGACGGACCCGCCGACAACCACCGGGCCCGCCGCTACGTCGCCAAGTACACGATCAACCCCGCCGTGGCCCAGGGCCTCGCCCGCGAGATCGGCTCGGTCGAGACCGGCAAGCTCGCCGACCTCGTGCTGTGGAACCCCGCCTTCTTCGGGGTCAAGCCCGAACTCGTCATCAAGGGCGGCCAGATCGCCTACGCCCAGATGGGCGACGCCAACGCCTCCATCCCCACCCCGCAGCCGGTCCTGCCCCGCCCCATGTTCGGCAGCCTGGGCCGCGCCCCCGGACTGAACTCGCTCAACTTCACCGCGCAGGCCGCCCTCGACGACGGCCTCCCCGAACGGCTCGGCCTCGCCAAGCGGTTCACGGCCATCGAGAGCACCCGCAAGGTCGGCAAGGCGGACATGCGCAACAACGACGCCATGCTCAGGGTCGAGGTCAACGCGGACACCTTCACCGTCACCATCGACGGCGAGGCCGTGGAACCGGCGCCCGCGGCCGAACTGCCCATGGCACAGAGATACTTCCTGTTTTGAGAAGGGGCCAGCTCCGATGAGCCTCGCCGCGCTGCTCGTCCTCGCCGACGGACGCTTCCCCGCCGGGGGACACGCCCACTCCGGCGGGGCCGAGGCCGCCTGCAAGGCCGGCCGCATCCACGACGCCGCCACCCTGGAGGACTTCTGCCGGGGCCGGCTGAACACCGCGGGACTCACCGCCGCCGGACTCGCCGCGGCCGCCGCCCTCGGGCTCGACCCGGCCGGGCTCGACGACGCCGCCGACGCCCGCACGCCCTCGCCCGCCCTGCGCACCGCGGGCAGGCGCCTGGGCCGGCAGCTGCTGCGGGCCGCCCGGGTCACCTGGCCGTCGCCGGAACTCGACGCGCTGGCGGCCGCCTTCCCGCGCGGAGCCCACCAGCCCGTCGTCCTCGGGCTCACCGCCCGGTCGGCCGGGCTCGGGCCGGACGGCGCCGCGCAGGTGGCGGCGTACGAGAGCGTCGGCGCGCCCGCGACCGCGACCGTGCGGCTGCTGGGCCTGGACCCCTTCGAGGCGAGCGGGGTGCTGGCCCGGCTGGCCCCCGAACTCGACGCCGTCGCGGCCCTGGCGGTGGCGGCCGCCCTGCGGGCGCGCACGGAGGGCACGGACGCCCTGCCCGCGGCCTCCTCGCCGCTGCTGGAGATCGCGGCCGAGGTCCATGCCGACTGGCCGGTACGCCTCTTCGCCTCCTGAACACCCGCCCCCGCACCCCGCCGACACCCCCAAGGAGACCCCCGTGCACCTCGATCACGGCGTGACCTATCCCCAGCGCCACACCCACAGCGCCGAGCCCGTCCGCGCCGACGGCACCCGCCGCGCCCTGCGCATCGGACTCGGCGGCCCCGTCGGCTCCGGCAAGACGGCCACCGTCGCAGCCCTGTGCCGCGCGCTGCGCACCGAGCTGTCCATGGCAGTGGTCACCAACGACATCTACACGCGGGAGGACGCCGAGTTCCTGCTCCGCGAGGCCGTCCTGCCGCCCGAGCGGATCACCGCCGTCGAGACCGGCGCCTGCCCGCACACCGCGATCCGCGACGACATCTCCGCCAACCTGGAGGCCGTCGAGGAGCTGGAGGAGAGCGTCGGCCCGCTCGACCTGATCCTCATCGAGTCCGGCGGGGACAACCTCACCGCCACCTTCTCCAGGGGACTCGTCGACGCCCAGGTCTTCGTCATCGACGTGGCAGGCGGCGACGACATCCCGCGCAAGGGCGGCCCCGGCGTCACCACCGCCGACCTCCTCGTCGTCAACAAGACCGACCTGGCCCCGTACGTCGGCTCCGACCTGGACCGGATGGCCCGGGACGCCGCCGAGCAGCGCGGCGAGCTGCCGGTCACCTTCCAGTCGCTGCGCGGCCCCGACGGAGTGGCCCCGGTGGCGGACTGGGTGCGCGAGCGGATCGCCGCCTGGATCGTACGGTGACCGCCGCGGCCCCCGCCCCGGCCCCGGCGGCGGGCCTGCGGGCCACCGCCCGGATCCGCGCCGCCGCCGACGGGCGGGGCGGCACCGCCCTGCCCCTGCTGGCCGGGGAGGGACCGCTCGCCCTGCGCCGCACCCGGGCGACGCGCCCCGAGGCCGGGGTCGTGCTGGTCGGCGCGATGAGCGCCCCGCTGGGCGGGGACCACCTCACGGTCGAGGCCGTCGCCGGACCCGGGGCCCACCTCGCCCTCGGGTCGGCGGCGGCCACCCTCGCGCTGCCCGGCCGCGGCGGGGAGCCCGCGCGGTACGACGTCCACCTCACCCTGCAGGACGGGGCGTCGGTGCGGTGGCTGCCGGAGCCGCTGGTGTCGGTGCGCGGCAGCGACCTGCGGGTGCGCACACGGGTCCGGCTGGCCCCCACGGCCCGGCTGCTGCTGCGCGAGGAACAGGTGCTGGGCCGCAGCGGGGAGGCGCCCGGGCTGCTGCGCAGCCGGCTCGGCGTCACCCGGGACGGCCGTCCGCTGCTCGACCAGGAGGTCACCTGCGGACCGGGCGCGCCCGGCGGCTGGGACGGTCCGGCCGGCCTCGCGGGGCACCGGGCGCTCGGCCAGCTCCTGGTGGTGGACCCGGCGTTCGCCGCGGCCCCGCCGGCGGCCGCCGTGCTGGGGGAGTTCGCCGCGGTGACCCCGCTGGCCGGTCCGGCGGTCCTCGTGACGGCTCTGGCCCCGGACGCCCTGCGGCTGCGCGAGCTGCTCGACGCGGCCCGTGCCACGTACGGCTGGTGAGGTCCCGACGCGTCGCGATCCGCTCAGCGGTACACGCCTCGCCGGTTATCGGGTTGGCAAAGAACCGCACTCCGCCCTGTCGCCGGGTCCCCGTCAGAGGACAGGATCGCCCTGCACGCCGACGACCGAACCCGACCGATTCCGGCCGCCACCGCGGCACTTGACGCAGGGGGAACAACCACGTGATACGCAACGCGGCGCTGGGGAGCGCCGCCACTCTGATCACCGGCACGCTGGCGGCGAGCCTGCTGCTCGCGCCGACCGCCACGGCCGCCACCGCCGGCCGCGACAACGGGTCAGCGCAGGCGGCGGGCGTACGGATCGCCGCCGCCCGCGCAGCCCGCACCGGGATCGAGTGGAAGGACTGTCCCGCCGACTGGAACCTGGAGAAGCCCATCCAGTGCGGCTGGGTCGAGGTCCCGCTCGACTACTCCAAGCCGTTCGGCAAGACCATCGACCTCGCGGTCGACCGGATCGGCAACACCGGCACCGCGCAGGAGCGCCAGGGCGCGCTCGTCTACAACCCCGGCGGCCCCGGCGGTTCCGGCATGCGCTTCCCGCGCCGGGTCACCACCAAGAGCCCGCTGTGGGTCAACACCTCCAAGGCGTACGACTTCGTGGGCTTCGACCCCCGCGGCGTCGGCCACTCGGCGCCCATCTCCTGCGTCGACCCACAGGAGTTCGTCAAGGCCCCCAAGGCCGACCCGGTGCCCGGCAGCGAGGCCGACAAGCGCGCCCAGCGCAAGCTCGCCGCCGAGTACGCGGACGGCTGCAAGGAGCGCAGCGGCGAGATGCTGCCGCACATGACCACGCCGAACACCGCGCGCGACCTCGACGTGATCCGCGCCGCCCTCGGCGAGAAGAAGCTGAACTTCCTCGGCGTCTCCTACGGCACCTACATCGGCGGGGTCTACGCGACCCTCTTCCCGACCCACGTGCGCCGCATGGTCGTCGACAGCGTCGTCGACCCGGACCAGGACAACATCTGGTACGAGGCCAACCTCGGCCAGGACGTCGCCTTCCAGACCCGCTGGAACGACTGGCAGGACTGGGTCGCCAAGAATGACGCCGTCTTCCACATCGGCAACACCCGTGCCAAGGTCGAGGCGAAGTACCAGGAGCTGCGCGCGACCGCCAAGGCGAATCCGATCGGCGGGGTCGTCGGCCCGGCCGAGCTGATCGGCTTCTTCCAGGGCGCCCCGTACTACGACTCCTCCTGGGTGCCCGTCGCCCAGACCTGGGCCGCCTACCTCGCCGGCGACACACAGGCCCTGGTCGACGCGATCGCCCCGGACATGTCGGACACGGCCGGCAACGCCGCCGCCGAGAACGGCAACGCCGTCTACACGGCCGTCGAGTGCGCCGACGCCAAGTGGCCGACCAGCTGGGCCAAGTGGGACCGGGACAACAGCAGGCTGCACCAGAAGTACCCGTTCCTGACCTGGTCCAACGCGTGGATGAACCTGCCCTGCGCGACCTGGAAGTCCAAGCAGAGCACCCCGATCGAGGTCGGCGCCGGGCGCGGCCTGGCGCCGGTGCTGATCGTCCAGTCCGAGCGGGACGCGGCCACCCCGTACGCGGGTGCGGTCTCGCTGCACCGCCGCCTCGCCGGCTCGCGCCTGATCACCGAGCAGAACGCCGGCTCGCACGGGGTCACCAGCCTGGTGAACCCCTGCATCAACACGCGCGTCGACGCCTACCTGCTCACCGGCACGGTGGACGCCAAGGACGTGAAGTGCGGTCCGCACGCGACCCCGGCCGCCCCGGTGCCCGCCGCCGCGAAGTCCTCCGCGCAGGCTCCGGGGTCCGGCCTCCCGGCCCGCGAGGAGCTCCCGGCCGTCCGCTAGTCCCCGCTCCGGGGGGCGGGCCCGGCGACCCGCCCCCCGGTCCGGTCGTACGGGAGGAGGCTCAGCGCGACCGGCGCCGGGCCTTCTTCCGTTCCTCCTCTTCCTCGGCCTTGACGTCGCCCGCGTACCGGTCGACGTACTCCTGGCCGGACAGTTCGAGGATCGCGTACATGATCTCGTCCGTGACGGCCCGCAGGACGGTCCGCTCGCCCTCCAGTCCGGCGTACCGGGAGAAGTCCATCGGCGCGCCGAAGCGGATCGTGACCCGCCTGATCTTCGGGATCTTCTGGCCGGGGGGCTGGATCTCGAAGGTGCCGACCATCGCGCACGGTACGACGGGCACGCCCGCGCCCAGCGCCATCGCGGCCACGCCCACCTTGCCCTTGTACAGCCGCCCGTCGTGCGAGCGGGTGCCCTCCGGGTAGATGCCGAGCAGCTCGTCCTCGGCCAGCACGCCCAGCCCCTCGCGCAGCGCCGCCTGCCCGGCGTTCTTGCCCGAGCGGTCCACGGGGATCTGCCCGGCGCTGCGGAAGAAGGCGGCGGTGAGACGGCCCTTGACCCCGGGGCCGGTGAAGTACTCGGCCTTCGCGAGGAAGGTGATCCGCCGCTTCAGGATCGCCGGCATCAGGAAGTGGTCGGAGAACGACAGGTGGTTGCCCGCGATGATCGCGGCCCCCTCCTCCGGGATGTTCTCCAGGCCCTCGATCCTCGGTCTGAAGAGCAGCCGCAGCAGCGGACCGAGCAGCACGTGCTTGAGCAAGTGGTAGAACACCAGGTCGCTCCTGTCGCCGGCCGGGGCCGGACATGCGGGAATCACGGAAAAGATCCAGTCTAGGGGCCGTCCGACACCCCGTCACGGGGCGGGCACGGACCGTCCGCGGACGGAGCGCACCGGTCGTCCTCCATCCGGCCACCGCTTCCCGGAGCCGCAGTGGCCCCGAGGCGCGCGCAGGGGTCCCGCAGGCCGCGGCCGGGGCGTGTGGATCCACCGGGGCACAGGGGTTCGCAGGGCAGGACGGTGCACACGGGAACGGGGCGCCGGGCCCCGCCGCGGGGGAACGTCACCGGACGGCGCGCGGCCGTCGGGCGTTCAGGCGCCGCGGGAAGCGGCCATCCCCGCGGTCAGCAGCCCCAGCACCACCCAGCCGAACCACAGCCAGCCGTTGCTGCCGAGGGCCACGGAGTACGCGGCTACGGCCACCAGAGCGGCGAAGGTCGTGACGGCCATAGCCTTAACGGATCCGGTCATGCCCCATGGTGGCGCGCGAAGGCGCTCCCGCGCTACTGGCCACGCGCTTGCAGCGAGGCGAGATACGCGTTGTACGCCGCGAGCTCCTGGTCGCCGTCGCGGTCCGCGGCCCGGTCGGAGCGCTTCGCGGCCCGCTGTTCGGAGTGGTACCACTGGTAGACGAGCGCGATCAGCACCAGCACCGAGGGGATCTCGCTGAAGGCCCAGGCGATGCCGCCGCCCCACTGCTGGTCGAGGAGTGGGTCGATGCCGAGGGAGGCCGGCGGGTTCGCGTACGTCTTGATCATCGGCTCGCTCGCCATCATCAGGGCGATTCCGAAGAAGGCGTGGAAGGGCATGCCGGCGAAGAGCTCCAGCATCCGCATCACGTAGCCGGGGCGGTGCGGGCCGGGGTCGATGCCCATGATCGGCCAGAAGAAGACGAGGCCGACGGCGAGGAAGTGCAGCATCATCGCGATGTGCCCGGTCCGGCTCTCCATGAGGAAGTCGAAGAGCGGGGTGAAGTACAGGCCGTAGAGGCTGGCGATGAACATCGGGATGGTGAACGCCGGGTGGGTGATCACCCGCATGTAGCGGCTGTGCAGCAGCATGAGCAGCAGCTCGCGCGGCCCCTTGCGGCCCCGGGGGGCGGGCGGCAGCGCGCGCAGGGCGAGGGTCATAGGGGCGCCGAGCAGCAGCAGGATCGGGGTGATCATGCTGATCACCATGTGCTGGACCATGTGCACGCTGAACATGACCATGCCGTAGTCGTTCAGCTTGGTGCACATCACCAGCACCACGGTCAGCACACCGAGCGTGAACGCGATCGTGCGGCCCAGCGGCCAGGAGTCCCCGCGCCGGCGCAGGCGCAGCACGCCCCACGCGTACAGGGCGAGCCCCAGCAGCGAACCGAACAGGAAGAACGCGTCGAACGAGAACTCCAGCCCGCGCCCGAGAGTGAACGGCGGCAGGTCCATGTCCATGTCCATGCCGTGCCCGCTGTGGTCCATCTGTTCACTCCCTTGACTGTGGCGCCCCACCACAGTAGTGCCGCCCCCGTACGCTCCTGCGCGCGGGGGCGGCGGTAACGGGCATACGGTCACAGAACCGTCTGGGCCTCGGCGTACCGCTCGGCCGGGACCGTCTTGAGGGTCGAGGTCGCCTCGGCGAGCGGCACCATCACGATGTCCGTGCCGCGCAGGGCGGTCAGCATGCCGAACTCGCCGCGGTGTGCGGCCTCCACGGCGTGCCAGCCGAAGCGGGTGGCCAGGACGCGGTCGTACGCGGTGGGCGTGCCGCCGCGCTGGACGTGGCCCAGGATCACGGGCCGGGCCTCCTTGCCCAGCCGGTGCTCCAGCTCCACGGCGAGGCGGTTGCCGATGCCGGCGAACCGCTCGTGCCCGTACATGTCGGTGCCGCCCTCCTCCAGGGCCATCGAGCCGCCCGGGGCGGGCTTGGCGCCCTCGGCGACCACGACGATCGCGAACCGCTTGCCCGCGGAGAACCGCTCGCCGACGATCGCCGTCAGCTCCTCGATGTCGAAGGGGCGCTCCGGCACGACGATCGCGTGCGCGCCGGCCGCCATGCCCGAGTGCAGGGCGATCCAGCCCGTGTGGCGGCCCATGACCTCCACCACCATGACGCGCTGGTGGGACTCGGCGGTGGTCTTCAGGCGGTCCAGCGCCTCGGTGGCCACGCCGACGGCGGTGTCGAAGCCGAAGGTGACGTCGGTGGACGGGATGTCGTTGTCGATGGTCTTGGGGACCCCGACGATCGGCAGGCCCGCCTCCGCGAGCAGGTGCGCGGCCTTGAGGGTGCCCTCGCCGCCGATCGGGATGATCGCGTCGAGGCCGAGGTCGGCGACGTGGCCGCGGGCCCGCTCCACGCCGTCGCGCAGGTGCGCGGGCTGGACCCGGGAGGAACCGAGGATGGTGCCGCCGCGGGCGAGGATGCCGCCCACCGCGTCGAGGTCGAGCTTGCGGTAGTCCGCCTCCAGCAGACCCTTCCACCCGTCGAGGAAGCCGATCACCTCGTCGCCGTGGTCGACGACGGCGCGGTGTACGACGGAACGGATGACGGCATTCAGACCGGGGCAGTCGCCACCGGAGGTGAGCACACCTATGCGCATGGCAGGAAGAGACCTTTGCAACGTGGGCCGACGACCGGACCACGTCGTCCGGTGGGAACTAAACGTCACCCTACAAGTGGAAGCCGGGTTGGCTGAACCATCCTCCACATGCTGGTCCCGGCCGTCGTGCGAACGCACGTCGGCCCGGCTCCCACCTGGGGGGAGCCGGGCCGACGACGAGGTGCCGGGGTGCTGCCGCGGGCGCCTAGGCCGGCTGCGTGGCGGCCGAAATGCGCTCGGCGCGCAGCGCCTCGTACCACTGGTCGTCGAGACCCGGCAGCGCGTTCACGTCGAGGGCCAGCTTCAGCAGCAGGTCCGCGACCAGCGGGTTGCGGGCCAGCACGGGGCCGTGCATGTAGGTTCCGAACACCGTGTCGTTGTACGCGCCCTCGGTGCCGTCGCCGGTGCCGTTGCCGCGGCCCATGCTCAGCCGGGCGAACGGCCGTGCGGTGGGCCCGAGGTGGGTGATGCCCTGGTGGTTCTCGAAGCCCGTCAGCTGGGGCAGTCCCAGGCGCGGGTCGATGTCGGCGAGGACGTCGCCGACGCACCGCTCGCCCTCGCCGCGGACGCTGACCACGTCCAGCAGGCCGAGGCCCTCCTGGCGCTGGCCGACGTCGTTGACGAACTCCTTGCCGAGGATCTGGTACCCGGCGCAGACGGAGAAGACGATCGCCCCGTTGGAGACGGCCCGCTCCAGACCGCCGTCGCGCACCAGGCGCTCGGCGGCCAGCCGCTGCGGGCGGTCCTCACCGCCGCCGATCAGGTAGATGTCGCCCGAGGTGGGGATCGGCTGGTCGCTGCGGACGTCCACGCGCTGCACGTCCAGGCCGCGCTGGCGCGCCCGGCGCTCCACCACGAGGGCGTTGCCCTGGTCCCCGTACGTGCTCAGCAGGTCGGGGTAGATCCACACCAGACGCAGGCTGTTGTCGCTCATGCTCGTGTCCTTATGGGTACTAGTTGCCGACGCGGCGGCGCACGTCTTGGAAGGCGGTGTAGTTGGCGATCAGCTCGATCTGTCCGGGCGGAGCCAGCTGCACGGCCTCGTCCAGGGTCTCGCAGACCCGGAAGTCCAGTCCCGCGACCTCGAGGCGGACCGCGAGGTCCAGCTTCCGGTCGCCGATCACGAAGATCGGGTGGCCGGCCAGGCGCGTGTAGTCCACGTCCCACAGCCAGGAGGTGTCGGTGCCGTCCGCGCCGCGGGCGTTCACCGACAGGACCACCGGGGTCGGCGGCGGGTCGATCAGCGAGAACGTCTCGAGCCAGCCGGCCGGGTTCTTGGCGAGCAGCAGCCGAACCTCGCGGCCCAGGAAGTTCACCACGTCGTAGCGGCCCGCGACGGCCTGCACCTGGTACATCCGCTCTAGCGCGACCTGCGGCGGGACGCCGAAGACGGCGGCCACGGCGGCCGAGGCGGCGGCGTTCGCCTTGTTGGCGCGGCCGGGCAGCTGGAGGTGGATCGGCCAGGCCGAACCGTGCGGGTCCAGGACGTGGTCGCCGGAGAGCACCCAGCTGGGCGTCGGACGGCGGAAGCCGCACTCGCCGCAGAACCAGTCGTCGCCCGGGCGCTGCATCACGCCGCCGCAGGAGGGACACGACCAGGCGTCGTCCTTCCACTCCTGGCCGGCCGCGACCCACACCACGTTCTGCGACGAGGAGGCGGACCACACGATCAGCGGGTCGTCGCAGTTCGCGACGATGACCGCCTTGGAGCCCGAGAGGCCCTCGCGCCACTTCTCCGCGAGCATGCGGGTCTCGGCGGCGCGGTCCAGCTGGTCGCGGGAGAGGTTGAGCAGGGCGATCACCTTGGGGGTGACGTCCCGGGCCACTCCGGCCAGGTACTTCTCGTCGACCTCGATGACGCCGTACTTGGCGTCCGAACCGCCCGCCAGCGCCGAGGTGATGCCGGCCGGCATGTTCGCGCCCAGCGCGTTGGAGACGACCGGACCGCTGGCCCGCAGGGCCTCGGCGATCAGCCGGGTCGTCGTGGTCTTGCCGTTCGTCGCGGAGACGAGGACGACGTCGAGATGTTGCGCGAGCGCTCCGAGAAGATCGGGGTCGAGCCTGAGCGCGACCTTGCCCCCGATCACCGATCCGCTTCCGCGTCCCGCGGCCCGCGACACCGCCGCCGCGGCCTTGCCCGCCGTCACGGCCAGCTTGGCCCGCGGCGAAAGCGGCTCCGTGTTGCCTGCCATCGTCCCTTGTCCTCCTTGCGTCGGTCGGCCCCAGCCTATCCAGTACATGCCGGAGCCTTGACCGCGGCGCCCCCGGGACGCGGCGGATCTCCTCATATATTCGCCCGTCGTACCCTTACGGCCATGCGACAGCGCCCCATTCCCGGCACCACCGGACTCGTCCGCACCATGAGCCTGCTGGGCGATCCGGTGCTCCATTCCGCCTGCGCGGAGGTCACCGAGTTCGGGCCCGCGCTCGACCGGCTCGTGGAGGACATGTTCGCCACGATGTACGCCGCCGAGGGGGTCGGCCTCGCCGCGAACCAGATCGGCGTCGGGCAGCGGGTGTTCGTGTACGACTGCCCCGACGACGAGGACGTCCGGCACGTCGGGCACGTCGTCAACCCCCGTCTGGTGGAGGCCGAAGGGGAGGAGTTCACCGGACCCGAGGGCTGTCTGTCGCTGCCCGGACTGGAGGCGGGCACGGCCCGTTTCGACCGCGCGGTCGTCGAAGGGGTCACCGCCGACGGGGCGGCGGTGCGGATCGAGGGCACCGGGTTCTTCGCCCGGTGCCTGCAGCACGAGTGCGACCACCTGGACGGCGCCGTGTACGCGGACCGCGTCACGGGACTGCGGGCCCGCCGCCTGCGCCGGGCGATCCGCAAGGCCCCCTGGGGTGCAGGCGCGGGACCGTCGCGGGGCTGAGTCCGACGCCGCCGTTCGGCGGGGGCCGCTCCGGGTCCCGGGGCTCGGCCCCGGCCCCTGCGCCCCGGATGCCGGCGGGGCGGACGGAACGCCGGCGGGGCCGGCCGCGGTCAGAAGCCGGGGCCGTCCGCCCGGTTGCCGGCGGTTGCGAGGCGGCCCCACAGCAGGTCGGTGAGGCCCGCGACCAGTTCGGCGCGGTCGCACGGGCGCTCGCCGAGCCACCAGTCGCCCGCCGCGTGCATCATGCCGACGATGCCGTGTCCCCAGATCCGCGCCAGGCGTTCGTCGTCGGGGCCGAGGTCCACGCGCTCGCCGACCACCTGGGCCAGTTCCTCGCCGAGCCGGCGCAGCAGCGGCGCCGAGTGCAGGCCGACGTCGAAGCCGCGCTCGGCGGCCTGCGAGTCCTCGGCCGGGTGCATCAGGAACCGGTACACCTGGGGGCGGGCCTCGATGGCCGCGAGGTAGGTGTCCAGGGTGGCCTCCACCCTGGAGCGGCGCTCCGCCGGGGCGTCGAGCGCCGCCCGCAGCGAGTCGAGGAGGGCGTCGGTGTGGCGGACGGCGAGCGCCTGGTAGAGCCCGGCCTTGTCGCCGAAATGCCGGTACAGGATGGGCTTGGTGATGCCGGCCTCCGCCGCGATGGCGTTCATGGAGGCCTGCGGGCCATCCCTGAGCACGACCCGGTCGGCGGCTTCGAGCAGCTCGCGCCGCCGCCGCTCGGCCGCCCCGGGCTCGCCTGCGTGCTGCGTGGTCTCCATGGTGTTTCTCTCCCCGCCCTTGCGATGTGCGTGACGCCCACGCAACGTAACACCCCGCACACCCCCGTGATCGACGCGGTGGTCGCCGCTGTCCTGGGCGGGGACCGGATCGGCTCTGCTTGACAGTGCTTACTCGCCGGTAACAGACTGTGGCGATCGTGTGGGTTACCGCTAGTAACACACGCTTGGGCGAGAACAGACAGCTGGAGGGGACATGGCGGAGTTCACCATGGAGCTCAACGACGACCAGATTCAGGTCCGCGACTGGATACACGGCTTCGCGGCCGACGTGATCCGGCCCGCGGCCGCGGAGTGGGACGAGCGCGAAGAGACTCCCTGGCCCGTCATCCAGGAGGCCGCCAAGGTCGGCATCTACTCGGTGGACTTCTACGCCCAGCAGTTCTTCGACCCCACCGGCCTCGGCATCCCGATGGCGATGGAGGAGCTCTTCTGGGGCGACGCGGGCATCGCGCTGTCCATCGTCGGCACCGGGCTCGCCGCCATCGGCGTCGTCGCCAACGGCACCGAGGAGCAGATCGGCACCTGGATACCCCAGATGTACGGCGACGCGAACGACGTGAAGGTCGCCGCCTTCTGCTCCTCCGAGCCGGACGCCGGCTCCGACGTCGGCGCCATGCGCACCCGCGCCGTGTACGACCAGGCCAAGGACGAGTGGGTGCTCAACGGCACCAAGACCTGGGCGACCAACGGCGGCATCGCCAACGTCCACATCGTCGTCGCCGTCGTCGACGCGGAGCTCGGCACCAAGGGGCACGCCTCCTTCATCGTGCCGCCGAACACGCCCGGCCTGTCCCAGGGGCAGAAGTTCAAGAAGCACGGGATCCGCGCCTCGCACACGGCCGAGGTGGTGCTGGAGGACGTACGCGTCCCCGGCTCCTGCCTGCTCGGCGGCAAGGAGAAGCTGGACGAGCGCCTCGCGCGGGCCCGCGAGCGGGCGCGCAGCGGTGGCGGCGGCGAGCGCGTGAAGAACGCGGCCATGGCCACCTTCGAGGCCTCGCGGCCGGCGGTCGGGGCCATGGCGGTGGGCACCGCGCGCGCGGCGTACGAGGTCGCCCTGGACTACGCCAAGACCCGTACGCAGTTCGGCCGTCCGATCATCGACAACCAGGGCGTCGCCTTCCAGCTCGCCGACATGCGGACCCGGATCGACGCGGCCCGGCTGCTGGTCTGGCGCGCCTCGTGGATGGCGGTCGCGGGCCGGCCCTTCACCTCGGCGGAGGGCTCGATGTCGAAGCTCTACGCGAGCGAGACGGCCAAGAAGGTCACCGCCCAGGCCGTGCAGATCCTCGGCGGCAACGGCTTCACCCGGGAGTACCCGGTGGAGCGGATGCACCGGGACAGCGCGATCTACACGATCTTCGAGGGGACGAGCGAGATCCAGCGGCTGGTGATCGCCCGCACCATCTCCGACATGCCGATCCGCTAGGGGCGGCCCGCCCGGGGCCCCGGGGGCGGTCTCCGCGCACGCGCGGGGACCGCCGCCGAGCGGCTCGGCGCAGTGGCCTGAGGCAGCTCGCCGTCCGGCCGCCCGGACCGTACTCAGGCGCACGATGTACTCGCCGTCCGCGCAGGTCACCCCCGGGCGCGTCCAGCAGCCGGGTGACCTCGAACCCGGCGCTGAGCGAACCGCACTCCGTGACCCGCAGGTCCTGGCCGCGCAGTCCCGCATTGCGCACGCACTGCCCGACGGCCAGGGGCGCCCGCTCCGACCCTGCTGCGGAGGTGGCGGGGTGGCCGCGGAGATCCCCTCGGCTCGCGCGGTGATCACTGGTCGTGGTGACGGGGCGAACCCTGCCCCGGGCCCTGCGGACGCAACGTGCCGCGCAGCGCCCGCCCGAAGACCACCCGGCCCGCCGCGTCGACCACCGGGTCCAGGAGGCGCGGGAGGCCGCGCAGGCGCAGGTGCTCGCGCCAGTGCACCTCCGTGCCGCCCCCGGGCAGCGGGCGGACCTCGATCTCGGCCCAGCCCGTCACCACCCGGCCGCGCTTCTCCAGCCGCACCAGTCCCGCCGCGTCGGGGCCCGGGGGACGCCAGAGGGTCACCTCCATCGGGTCGTCGAAGGTGACCCCGCCCACTCCGGTGCGCGCCGTGAAGACCGTTCCGACGCGTGTGGGAGGAGCCGTCGAGACGACCGTCCGGGTGAGGGGGACCTGCGCCCCGTGGCGCTCCCAGTCCGTGAGCCGGTGCCAGGCCTCGGCCGGCGGGAGCGATGTGCGGTGAATGATCCGGATGCCGGGCATGAGCGCATCGTAATCGGGCATACACACCGTGAACTGGGCGGCCGATATGGGTTCCGCCCGGGGGTGGCGATCAGCAATACTCACCGCCACCGTGGATCGCGGATTCGACCGGGTGACCACCGGCCCTCCCGCCCCACTCTGCGAGGAGGTGCGCCATGTGCTCCCACCAGCCCCCCTGCCCTGCCGTAGACAGCGCCGACCACGAGACCGCCCGCGTGGTGGCCTTCCATCCCGAACAGGGCTGGAGCCTGCTGTGCAACGGCGCCGTCGTCTTCGACGACACCGGTGAACTGCTCCCCGACGGCCGAACGGTGGAACCCCGCCGCCCGGCCCTGGTCTGAGCCGAGGAGACAGCATGCGCCAGCAGCTGATCCGCAAGCCCGTCCCGAAGCCCGCCCCCCGAGACCTGGACCTGCGCACACCGTCGGGCAGACCCCTCCCGTACTGACGGGAGCCCCGACGCGGTCCATCGCCGCCGCACACCGCCCACCGGCTGGTGCTCAGCCGGTGGGCGCCGCCGCGCCGCCCAGGAACGCCGCCTCGTACGCGGCGTCGCCGATCGCCGCGCGGGCCCGCCGCTCGCCCCGGTCCCGCAAGGCCGTCAGCGAGGGCGAGCCGCCCATCTGCGGCCGGCCCACCGTGCGCCACCAGGCGTGCCCGGTGCCCAACAGGCGCGCCGCCAGCTCCCCGTCGCCCAGCTCGGCCACCGCCGCCGCCAGTACGTCCAGGCCGAGCGCGATGCCGAACCGGTCGCCGAGCAGCCGCTTGCCGGACAGCATGGCCCGTACGTGGCGGGCCGCCTCCCCGTAGTCGCCCAGGCCCAGCGCGGCCACCGCCAGGATGTAGTCCGCGTACGCCCGCAGCCACCGCTCGCCCAGCTCCGCGCAGGCCTCCCGCAGGGAGCGCGCCTCCGCGGTGGCCTCCTCGTACCGCTCCAGGTCGCACAGCGCGTAGCCGGTGGCCAGCTTGCACAGCAGCCAGCCGGGGGCGCTGGTGCGCCCGCCGTGGGCGGCCCTGGCCCGCGGTCCGGCCAGCGCGAGGGCCCGTACGGGGTCGCCGGGCATCAGGACCGACACCGCCGACAGGTACGCCGCGCGCAGCTCCCGCTCGGGGTCCGCCAGCCGGGCCGCCGCGCTGGTGCACTGGGCGCCGATCTCCCGGGCCACGTCCATGTCGCCCTGGAGCATCGCCGTGAGCCCGAGCGCCCACTGGGCCTGGTTGTACGCGGCGCCGGCGGGCGGAGCGGCCCGCAAGGCCCGTTCCAGGAAGCCCCGGCCCTCGCGGACGTGCCCGCACGCGAACCAGTAGAACCACAGCGCCCCGGCCATCTCCAGGGCCGCCGGCGGGTCCGTGCCCAGAAGGTGCTCCAGGGCCGTGCGCAGCTGTGCGCGCTCGGCGGTCATCCTGCGGTACCAGTCCACCTGGCCGGGGCCCAGCCAGCCCTGGTCGGCGGCCCGGGCGAGCGCGGCGTACCAGTGGGCGTGCCGGTCGGCGACGAGTTGTTCCTCGCCGAGTTCGGCGAGCCAGCCGTGCCCGTACTCGCGGATCGTGTCGAGCATCCGGAAGCGGGTCCCGGTGCCCCGCTCCTCGGTGCGCCGCACCACCGACTTGGCGACGAGGCCGGCCAGCACCCGCTCCACCCGGGCGGCGGGCAGCGGTCCGCCCGCGCACACGGCGCGGGCGGCGGCGTCGTCGAAGTCCCCGCTGAAGACCGAGAGTCGCGCCCAGAGCAGCCGCTCCACCGGTTCGCACAGTTCGTGGCTCCAGCCGATCGCGGTCCGCATGGTCCGGTGCCGGGGCGGCCGTTCGGTGCGGCTGTCGGAGAGCACCTCGAACCGCGTGCCGAGCCGCTCGGCCATCTGCTCCAGGCTCCACCGCCGCATGCGGGCGCCGGCCAGTTCCAGGGCGAGCGGGATGCCGTCCAGGCGCCGGCAGACGTCGGCGGCGACCCGGGCCCGGTCCGGGTCGGCGAAGGCGGCGGCCGCCCGCGGGGTGGCGGTGAGGGCGCGGGCGCGGAAGAGGGCGAGGGCGTCGCTGTCGGGCCCCTCGCAGGGCAGCGGGCGGACGTCGACGACCCGCTCGCCGGGGGAGCCGAGCGGCTCCCGGGAGGTGACCAGGACCGTCAACCCGGGTGCGGACTGCAGGAGTTCGCCCACGAGGTGGCGGCAGTCGGCCACCAGGTGCTCGCAGGTGTCCAGGACGAGAAGCAGGGTCTTGTCCGCCATCCAGGCGCACAACTCCTCGTCGAGCGGGGCCGCGGAGTGGTCGGCGAGGCCGATGGCGTGGGTGACGGTGGCGGTGAGCAGGCGGGGGTCGCGCAGCGGCGACAGCTCGACCCACCAGACGCCGTCGGGGTGCTCCCGGCGGGCGCGGGCCGCGGCCCGCAGGGCGAGCCGGGACTTGCCGACACCGCCCACCCCGGTCAGGGTGATCAGCCGCCGCTCGCGCAACAGTCCGTCCAGCAGGCCGAGTTCTCGCTCCCGGCCGACGAAGCTCGCCGATTCCGGCGGCAGGTTTCCCGGCACGGCGTCAGATTCTGGCGGATGGCCGTCGGCCGCCGGGTCTGCCTGATTGTTGTTGACCGAGTACTCACCGAACACGGAAGCATTGTGCGTGATCTTCCGGTCCGTACGCGCGGTTCAGGGCGAATTGCCGTCGTATCTCATGGGACGAGGGTGACGTCGCGCTCCGCGGAGAAGGCGCCCCAGTTGCCGTCGGGAAGTCTGGCGCGGAGCTTGACCCGCCACACGGTGCCCGCGGGCTCGGTCACGGTGAGCCGGTGCTCCACCCGGCCCGCGGGCACCGCGCCCGCGCCGAACTGAACGGTCGTCGTGAGGCGCCCGTTGACGTGGAGCTCGTAGTCGCTGGTCTCGCGGCCCGTGTCCGGTGCCGTCCAGGAGAGGGTGACCGTGCCGGGGGAGGCGGTCGCGGTGAACCCCGAGGGGGCGGTGCCCGGTCCGCCGCCCGCGGCGGGCGGGGTGGTGACGTCCACGGCCGGGCCGTCGGGGGAGGCGTTGTCGCCGCCGTCCCGGGCCCGCACGGTGAAGGTGTAGACGGTGTCCGGCTGGAGGCCGCTCAGGGTGGTAGAGGTCTCGCCCGGGCCGGCGGTGTGGATGCGGACGCCGCCCTGGTGGACGTCGTACGCCGTCACGCCCGTGTCGTCGGTGGCCGCGGTCCACGTCAGCTGCGCGGACCGGGGCCCGGTCGCCCGGCCCGTGGTGGCGGCCGGGGCGGAGGGGGCCGCGCGGTCCTCGGCCTTCACCGCCGGGGTGGTCGCCTCGACGGCGGGTCCGGTCCCGGAGACGTTCCCGGCGGCGTCCCGGGCCCGGACGGTGAAGGCGTACGCGGTCCGCGGCGCGAGGCCGGTGACGTCCACCATGGTCTTCTCCGCGGGGAGTTCCCGCACCAGTTCCCCGGCCCGGAAGACCTGGTAGCCGGTCACCCCGTCGCCGTCCGCCGCCGCGTCCCACATGACGTGCACGCTGGTGGCGCTGCCCGCCCGGGCGGTCAGCCCGGCGGGGGCGGGAGGGGCCTGGTCATCGGACGCGGTGCACGCCGCCAGGCCGGTCAGGGCCAGGCAGAGGGCGAGCGTGGGGGCGCTGCGTCGCACGGAGGGGCCTTCCTCGGCTCTCGAACCGCTTTAAAGGTCTAGACATATATGGCACGAGGGTCGCGGGCCGGGCAAGACCCCTGCCGTCCCGTGTGGACCGGGAGGGTCAGACGCGGACCGGTTCGCCTTCTTCTGATCGGGTCTGGCATTATTGCGCCCTCTTTGCAATAGCGGATGGTCATGAACAGGGATGTGTACAGCATGACGGCCCGGACGGTACGGGGAGTGGCCCGCGCGACGCTGGCCGTCGCACTCATCACGGGAGTGGCGGCCTGCTCCCACCCCGGCGGGGGCGCCGGTGGGGGATCCGCGGACTCCGCCGTGGTCGGCATCGCGACCGAACCGGAGAGCCTGAGCCCGCTGCTCGGCTACGGCAAGGACGGCAACTCCAAGATCTTCGACGGGCTGCTCGCCCACGACGCGGACATGAAGCTGAAACCCGCGCTGGCCCAGGCCCTTCCCGAGGTCTCCGCGGACGGGCTCACCTACACGTACAAGCTGCGCCAGGGCGTGAAGTTCAGCGACGGGCAGCCCTTCTCCGCCGAGGACGTCGTCTTCACCTACCGGACGATCCTCGACGCGAGGACGAACAACGCGTCCAAGACCGAACTCGACGCGATCGGGGGCATGGAGGCGCGCGGCGCGGACACGGTCGTCTTCACCCTCAAGTACCCCTACGCCCCGTTCGCCGAGCGGACCGTGCTGCCGATCGCCCCCGAGCACGTCGCGGGCCGCCAGGACGTCAACAGCGGCGACTTCGCCACCCGGCCCGTCGGCACCGGCCCCTACCTGCTCACCGGCTGGTCCAAGGGCGAGAAGCTCAGCTTCACGGCCAACCCCGGCTACTGGGGCGGCGAGCCCGCGGTTAAGAAGTTCACCATGGCCGTCATCAAGGACGACGACGTCCGCGCGACCCGGCTGCGCTCCGGCGAGCTCGACGCGGCGGTCCTGCCGCCGAACCTCGCCGAGGGCTTCGCCGCCGACAAGGCGCGCACGACGCTCGCCGCCACGACCTTCGACTACCGCACCGTCACCCTCCCGACGCACCACCCGGTCACCGGGGACGTCGCCGTCCGCCGGGCGCTGGACACCGCCGTCGACCGCACCGCCATGGTCGACAAGCTCCTGGAGGGCGCGGGCAAGCCCGCCTTCGGGCCGGTCCCCACCGGCAGCCCGTGGTTCACGGCCGGCACGGAGCGCGCGCACGACCTCGGGAAGGCGCAGCAGATCCTCGACGAGGCGGGCTGGAAGCCCGGCGCGGACGGCGTCCGCGTCAAGGACGGGGTCCGGGCCGCCTTCCCGCTCTGGTACACCTCCGGCGACAAGATCCGCCAGGACCACGCGCTCGCCTTCGCCTCCGACGCCAAGAAGGCCGGCATCGAGGTCAGGACCGAGGCGGGGACCTGGGAGGTCATCGAGCCCCGGATGAAGACCGACGCCGTCCTCGCCGGCGGCGGCTCCCCGGCCGACCCCGACTTCGACCAGTACCTGCTGCTGACCTCCTCCCTCGCGGGCGACGGCTTCAACAACATGGCCCGGTACGACAACCCGACCGTCGACCGGGCGCTGACCGAGGGCCGCCGCAGTGGCGACCCGGCCGCCCGCAAGGCCGCGTACGACACCGTGCAGCGCGAGCTCGTCACGAACCCGGGCTACGTCTTCCTCACCCACATCGACCACCTGTACGTGGTGAACGACAAGTGGGACGGCCTCACCACGCAGGTCGAGCCGCACGACCACGGCCTCGGCTCCGGCCCCTGGTGGAACGTCGAGACCTGGAAGCCGAAGCAGAAGTGAGCAGCCCGACGTGACCTCCCGCTCCGGCCGCCTCCCCTGGGGGCCGATGGCGCGCATGGCGGGGCGGCGGACGCTGTTCGCCGCCCCCGTCCTGCTCGTCGTCACCTTCGGGGTCTTCGCCATCGCGGCGCTGTCCCCCTTCGACCCCGTCAAGGCCTACGCCGGCACGGCGGGACTGACCGCCTCGCAGGCCCGACTCGACCAGCTGCGCGTCAACCTGGGAGCCGACCAGCCGCTCGTCGCGCGCTGGTGGGACTGGCTCACCTCGGCGCTCACCGGCGACTTCGGCACCTCCGCCGTGATGCGTCAGCCCGTCGCCGACGTCATCGGGGAACGGCTGGGCTGGTCCGCGCTGCTCGCCGCGAGCGCCTTCGCGGTGGCCGTGCTGCTGGGGACCGCGCTGGGCGTGCTGGCCGCGCGCCGTCAGGGCGGCCTCCTGGACCGGGCCGTCAGCCCGCTCGCCTACACCCTGGAGGCGGCTCCCGCGTTCTGGCTGGGGCTGCTGGCCATCTGGTTCTTCTCGGTGCACCTCGGAGTGCTGCCCGCGGGCGGCCTCACGGACGCGGGCAGCGACGTGGTCAGCTTCGGGCAGGTCGCCTCGCACCTGGTGCTGCCCGCGCTGGTGCTGGGGATCTCCCAGCTCCCCTGGTTCTACCTGTACGCCCGCCAGGGCGTGGCCGACGCGCTGGAGGAGGACCCCGTACGCGGCGCCCGCGCGCGGGGGCTGGCCGAGCGGGGCGTCCTGCTGGGGCACGCGCTGCGCTCCGGCATGCTGCCGATGCTCACGCTGGTCGGCTCCCGGGTGCCGGAACTGATCACCGGCGCGCTGCTGGTGGAGACCGTCTTCAGCTGGCCGGGCATCGCGGCGGCGACCGTACAGGCCGCGACCTCGGTGGACTTCCCGCTGCTGGCGGCGCTTACGGTGCTGGCCACGGCGGCGGTGCTCGCCGGGAACCTGCTCTCCGACCTGCTGTACGGGCTGGCCGACCCGAGGGTGGGCTTCGATGGCTGAGCCGGTGGCCCCCGTGGCGAAGGCGAAGACGACGACAGCCAGGACGGCGACGGAGGCCGGGACGGTGCGGACGGCGGAGAGCGGGCCGGTGTGGAAGTCCGCCGGGACCGCGCGGAGTTCGACGCGGACCCTGCGGGTGCGGGCCTCGGCGGCGATCGTGCTGCTGATCGCGCTCGCGGTCCTGCTGGTGCCGCCCCTGGCGCAACTGGACCAGCAGGCGGCCGACCTGTCGGCGAAGCTGCTGTCGCCCTCGTGGGCGCACCCCTTCGGGACCGACGACGTCGGGCGCGACCTGCTGCTCCGCTGCGTCTACGGACTGCGGGTCTCGCTGCTGGTGGGTCTGGTGGCGGCGCTCGTCGCCACCGTCCTCGGCACGGCTGTGGGAGCGGCCGCGGGGGCGCTCGGCGGATGGACCGACCGGCTGGTGATGCGGGCCGTGGACACCCTGTCCTCGATCCCGCACCTGCTGCTCGGCATCTTCATCGTCGCGATGTTCCGGCCGGGCGTCTGGCCCGTCGTCGTCTCCGTGGCCGTCACCCACTGGCTGTCGACGGCCCGCATCGTCCGCGCCGAGGTCCTCTCCCTGCGCGGCCGCCCGTACGTGGACGCCGCGATCTCCGGCGGCGCCTCGCGATGGCGGGTGGCCGTCCGCCACCTGGTGCCCGGGGTGCTCCCGCAGGCGGGGCTGGCCGCGGTACTGATGGTCCCGCACGCCATGTGGCACGAGTCCGCCCTGTCGTTCCTCGGCCTCGGGCTGCCGGCGCACCAGGCCAGCCTGGGCAACCTGGTCCAGAGCGCCCGCGGCTCGCTGCTCGCCGGGGACTGGTGGCCCACCCTCTTCCCGGGGCTCCTCCTGATCATCCCGACCCTGGCCATCGCCGGACTCGCGGGGGCCTGGCGCGACCGCCTCAACCCCCGCCGCCGCTCGGAGCTGACCCTGTGACCCGCCACCACTCCGCCGACGGCGCCGGGGTCCGCCCCGGGGACCCCGGCGTTCGCCGGTCCCGGTCCCGGTCCCGGTCTTGGCGCCGGTCCCGGCCCTGGCTCCGGCTCCGGTTCCGGTCCCTGTCTTGGTGCCGGCTCCGGCACCGGCCCCGACACCGCGGGCGGCGTCGGTGCGCCCGTGCTCGCCGTCGACGGGCTCTCCGTCCGCTTCCGCATGCGCGCCGGCCGCTACGTGGAGGCCGTCACCGGGGCCTCCTTCCGGCTCGCCCCCGGCGAGTGCCTCGCCCTCGTCGGCGAGAGCGGCTGCGGCAAGTCCGTGCTCGCCTCGGCCCTCCTCGGCCTGCTCCCGGGCAACGCCGAGACCGCCGGCTCGGCCCGGCTCGCCGACGGGCTCGACCTGCTCGCCGCCGACGAGCGCACGCTCGCCCGGACCGTACGGGGCCGCCGCGTCGGCCTGGTCCCGCAGAGCCCGGCCGCGCACCTCACCCCGGTCCGCACCGTCCGGGCCCACCTGGAGGAGACCATCCGCGCCCTGGTCCGGCCGGCCGTGCCGGCCCCCCGCGGGCGCCGGGGCGGGGACGCGCTGCGCGCCGCCGCGGAGGCCGCGGCCGAACGGGCCGCCTTCCCCGCCGACCACCTCGACCGCTACCCCCACGAACTCTCCGGAGGCCTCGCCCAGCGCGCCGCCACCGCGCTCGCCCTCATCGGCGACGCCCCGCTCCTCCTCGCGGACGAGCCGACCACCGGCCTCGACCGGGAGCTCGTCCACCGCACCGTCGACGAGCTGCGCGCCCACACCCGAGACGCCGGCCGGGCCCTGCTGATGATCACCCACGATCTCGCCGCCGCCGAACGGATCGCCGACACCGTCGCCGTCATGTACGCCGGCCGGATCGTCGAACTGGGCCCCGCCGTCGCCTTCTTCGGCGAGCCCGGCCCCCGCCACCCCTACGCCGCCGGCCTCCTCGACGCCCTGCCCGAACGGGCCTTCGCCCCCATCCCCGGCGCCCCGCCCGAGCTCGGCGCGCTCCCGCCCGGCTGTGCGTTCGCCGCCCGCTGCGCCCGCGCCGACGACGCCTGCCGCGCCGAACGGCCCGCGCTCACCGAAGGGGTGGCCTGCCACCATGCTTGAGCTCACCGGCATCACCGCCGGCTACGACCGCCGCGCCCCCGTCGTCCGCGGCGCGCACCTCACCCTGCGCCCCGGCGAGTCCCTGGGGCTCCTCGGGCCGAGCGGCTGCGGCAAGTCCACCCTCGCCCGCGTCGCCGCCCTGCTGCACCGCCCGGACCGCGGGACCGTGTCCCTGGACGGCCGCGCCGTCACCGGCTACCGGCACCGGGCCCCGCGCGACCTGCGGACCTCCGTCGGCGTCGTCTTCCAGCAGCCCCGGCTCTCCGCCGACCCCCGCCTGCGGCTGCGCGACCTCGTCGCGGAACCCCTCCGCGCCACGGGACGCCGTACGGAAGCGGACGCGACCGTCGCCGAGTTGACGGAGCGTGTCGGACTCGGCCGGGATCTGCTCACCCGCCGTGCCCACGAGGTCAGCGACGGCCAGCTGCAACGTGCCTGCCTGGCCCGCGCGCTGATCCTGCGCCCGCGCTGGCTGGTCTGCGACGAGATGACCGCGATGCTGGACGCCTCCACCACGGCGGCCCTGGTCAGGGTGGTCGAGGAGTACCGGGCCGACACCGGCGCCGGCCTGCTCGCGGTCGGCCACGATCCGGTGCTGCTCACGCGCTGGTGTGACCGTACGACGCACTGGGACGAGATCGTCAAGGACTGAATACCCGTCACGGACCGTCAACACCCGTACGGCGGACACGACTTTCGCCCGAAGGCACCCCCTCCTGCGCCACCATGACGCCGCACAAGGAGGTTCCGATGGTGATTTCCCTCTCCGTGGTCGTCCTGCTCCTCGTCCTCGCGTGCGTCTTCGTGCGCAGCGGCACCCTCAAGTTCTCCCACGCCCTCGTCTGCGTGCTGCTCGGCTTCCACCTCGCGAGCAGCAGCCTGGCCGCGACCATCCACGACGGCCTCGCGGCCACCGCGAACGCGGTGTCCGGCCTCGGCCCCTGACCGCCCTCCTTGATCGACTGTTGCGCCCTCGTGAATCATCCGCCTCTTCCATGGACTCCTCGGGCACCGCGATCTAGCGTCTGGCGGCGGCGCGACGTCAGACACGATGTCAAGAGGACTGAAGAGAGAGGGAGGGAGCCCGGATGCTCCGAAGAGCGCTGAACTGCGCTGTGGTCCCGGTCGTCGTCGCCTTCACGGCGATGTACGGCATCACGCCGGCCCAGGCCGAGGAGATACCCAAGGCTCCGGGCCACCGCCTGGTCAGCCACTACGAGGGCAGCCCGGCGGCCGCCGCACCGCTGCCCGGTGAAGCACCGCCCCAGCACCCCTTCCTCGCGCCCAACGGCCGCAGCGGCATGCACTCCGACGCCGCCGGCAGCGCGACCTCGCCCTGGTCCGGGCCGCTCGGCAAGAACCCGCAGGTGACCAGCGAGAAGATCGCCGCCCTCGGCGGGGAATGCGCCACCGCCACCTTCGACTCGGGCGGCCGCCTGGTCACCGTCTGCGGCACGTTCTCCGGCTTCAAGGTCAAGCTGCTGGAGCCCCGCACGCTCGCCACGCTCGCGGAGTACCAGCTCCCGCAGCGTTCCTCCACGGTCGAGGCGATCACCTCGCTCGACTTCGCGAAGATCTTCAAGGACACCTCGGGCGGTGCCTACTTCTACCTGGACGACCAGGACCGGGCCGTGCTGGCCGACTCCCGCCAGCACATCCTGCGCCTCTCCCACGGGCAGAACCCGGACGGCAGCTGGAAGTTCACCGTCGACGACGACTGGGACCTCACCGGTCAGGTCCCGCACGACTGCGTGACCTGGACCAACCTGCGGCCCAGCGGCACCTGCGACCCCGTCACGTCCGTGATGCCCGACTGGTCCGGCCGCATCTGGTGGGTCACCCGCCAGGGACGCGTCGGCACCGTGGACCCGGCGACCTCGCAGATCCGCTCCGTACGGCTGGCGGGCGAGGAGATCCAGAACTCCTTCTCGGTCGCCGAGGACGGTGTCTCCATCGTCACCGACCACGCCCTGTACAGCTTCCGGGCCGCCGCCGACGGCACGCCCGAAGCGCAGTGGCGCCAGACCTACGACCGCGGCACCAAGGCCAAGCCCGGTTCCGTGAACCAGGGTTCGGGAACCACCCCGGACCTGTTCGGCAACGGCTACGTCGCCATCACCGACAACGCCGACGACCGGATGAACGTCCTCGTCTACCGGCGGGGCGTGGACGTCCCCGCCGGCGGGCGGCTCGTCTGCCAGGTGCCCGTCTTCGGCTCGGGCGCCTCGACCACGGACAACTCCCTGATCACCTGGGGCAACAGCATCGTCGTCGAGAACAACTACGGCTACGAGAACCCCACCACCCTGCTCCTCGGCAAATCCGTCGTGGGCGGCGTCAGCCGCATCGACGTCCGGGCCGACGGCAGCGGCTGCGACACCGTGTGGCAGAGCGCGATCCGCTCGCCCTCCGTCGTCCCCAAGCTCTCCACCGCGAACGGACTGCTCTACTTCTACGAGAAGGAGCCCAACTTCTGGGGCATCGACGCCTGGTACCTCACCGCGGTGGACTTCCGCACCGGTGAGCGCCGCTGGCGCCGGCTGACCGGGACGGGCCCGCTGTACGACAACAACTGGGCCCCGATCACCCTGGGCCCGGACGGCACGGCCTACGTCGGCGTCTTCAACGGCATCGTCGCGGTGCGCGACGGCGGCTGAGCCCGCCGGAGGGGGAGGGGCGGCACCGGCCGGCGCCGCCCCTCCCGTACGCCCGCGCCGCGCAGGGGGCCCGTACGCCGGCCCGGTCACCGGTCGGAGTGCTCCCACAGCGGGTGCTCGCGCGCGGCCCACTCGCGCTCCACGGAGCCCGTGCGCATGCCGCGCCGGGCCTCCGGGTCGGCCAGGGCCTTGCCGATGTGACCGGCGAGGACCACGGCCAGGGCGAGGGCCAGCCAGTCGTGGACGAAGGTGGCGCCGGTCCGCCAGACGAGCGGGGCGAGGCCGGTGAACCACATCAGCAGCCCCGTGCCGAGCATCACGAGCACGGCTCCGGCCAGCCAGCCCGCGTACACCTTCTGCCCGGCGTTGAACTTGCCGGCGGGCCGGGGCCCCTGCTCGCGGCGCAGCGCCGAGCGCAGCCACTGCCGGTCGTGCGGCCCGAACCGGTTCAGCCGGCGCAGGTCGGCGCGGAAGGCGCGGGAGGCGAGGCCGAGCAGGAAGGGGAGCGGGGTCAGCAGGCCCGACCACTCGTGGACGAGGATTACCAGACGGCGGCGGCCCACGAGCTCCGCCAGCGGCGGCAGGTACAGGCAGGCGGCGGAGGCGACGCACACGAGGGCCAGCCACGCCGTGGTCCGGTGGACCCAGCGCTGGCCTGCGGTGAACCGGCGCACGCGCGCCGGGCGTTCAGGCGGTGGGGGCATCGTCACGTCCGTTCGAGCGGCCGACCCAGGCGTCGACGTCGTAGCCGAGCCGTTCCCAGTAGCCCGGTTCGACACGGTCGGTGAGAGTGATGCCGGAGAGCCACTTCGCCGACTTGTAGAAGTACATCGGGGCGACGTACAGCCGCACCGGACCGCCGTGGCTGTGGCCCAGCGGCCGGTCCTGCATCCGCAGCGCCACCAGGACGTCGTCCCGCCGCGCCTGCGCGAGCGTGAGGCTCTCGGTGTACGTGCCGTCGAAGCAGTCGAAGCGCACGGCCCGGGCCTCGGGGCGCACCCCGGCGGCGTCGAGCAGCCGGGACAGCGGCACGCCCTCGAAGGGGGTGGAGGGGACCCGCCAGCCGGTCACGCACTGGACGTCGCGGACCAGCCGGGTCTGCGGGAGCCCCCGCAGGGCGTCCAGGGAGTACGTCGCCGGGCGCTCGACCAGGCCGTCCACGGTGAGCCGGTAGTCCTCCGGACCGCGCTCGGGGACGGAGGAGGCCACCGAGTAGTAGCGGAATCCGCCGCCGTTCGGCAGCAGCCCGGTCAGCCCCGTGGGGTCCCGTCCGGTGACGGCTTCGACGCCGCGCTGCAGGTGGGGGGCGGCGACCAGCCCGGCGGCCCCGAGGCCGAGCATCCCGAGGACCAGCCGGCGCCCGACCGGCGCGCCCCGGCCGTCGGGGTCCCCGTGGTCCGTGCGTTCTTCTGTGCTCACCCGCCGATTCGACCACCGCCGGACCCCCGGCGCCAGGGGCCCCGGCGGTCCGTCAGACTTCCGTCACACCTGCCCGCCGGCAGCGGCGCGCGCGCCCGCCGTCATCGCCGCGCCCACTCCTCGGCCAGCAGCTCGTAGGACCGGACCCGGTCCGCGTGGTCGTGGGTGATGGTCGTGATCAGCAGCTCGTCGGCCCCCGTGGCCTCCTGGAGCCGCTCCAGGTGGTCCGCGACCGTCCGGGCCGAGCCCGTGAACTGCGTGTCCACCCGGTCGGCGACCAGGTCCCGGTCGGCGTCCGTCCAGGGCAGCAGGCGGGCCTCGTCCGGGGAGGGGAAGGGGATGGCGCCCTCGGCCGTCCGGATGCTGCGCACCCAGGGCGCGTACCCGGTGGCCAGCTCGCGCGCCGTCTCGTCGTCCTCGGCCACCACCACGTCGGCGGACACCGTCAGGTACGGCCGGTCCAGCTCGGCGGACGGCTTGAAGGCCGCCCGGTAGCCCTCGGCCGCCTCCAGCACCGACGCCGGGCTGACGTGGTAGTTCGCCGCGAACCGCAGCCCGTTGCGGCCGGCGGCCTCCGCGCTCGTCCCACCGCTGCTGCCCAGGATCCACACCTGTACGTCGGCCCCCTCGCCGGGGACGGCGTGCGCCTCCACGCCCTCCGGGGAGCGGTACTCGCCCCGCAGCAGCGCCAGGACGTCGTCGACCTGCTCGCCGTACTCCTGGGGCTGTGCCCCGGGCAGGTTGAGCAGCCTCTGCTGGAGGGCGACCCGGGGGTCGCCCAGCAGGTGCGCGAAGGAGAACCGGGCCGGAACGTGCAGTCCGTTCGGCGTGTACCCGTCCACCACCGGGGTGCCCGGCCGCGCGGGCTCGGCCGGGGCCGCCGGCGGGCGGCCCGCGGAGCGGCCCAGGCCCAGGTCCAGGCGCCCCGGGTGCAGGGCGTCGATCAGACCGAACTCCTCGACGGTCGACAGCGCGGTGCGGTGCCCGAGCTGGACGGCCCCCGAGCCAATCCTGATCGTCGTGGTGGCGGAGGCGGTCAGCGCGAGGACGACCGCCGGCGAGGTCCCGGCGACCCCCGGGTTGAGGTGGTGCTCGGCGAACCAGTAGCGGGCGTAGCCGAACCGCTCGGTCTCCCGGGCCAGGTCGATGCTGCGGTGCAGGGCCTCCGCCGCGGTGGATCCGGAAGAGATCGGGACGAGGTCGAGGACACCGAGGGGGATGCCGGACATGGCCGGGCTCCTTACAGGTCGGGGGAGGAGGGGAAGACGGGGTCGGGGACCGCACCGCGCAGCACCGGCGCGACGTCCGACTGGAACAGGGCGCCGTGCGGCCGAGGACCACGGGCGGCGAGGACGACAGGAACGGCCGCTCGTGGCGCTCGCCGACCCCGAAGCCGTCGAAGCCGAGCTCCTCCGCGAGGATGGCGGCCGTGACGACCTGGCGGAACCGCTCGCGGGTGGGGGTGGGGGCGCCCGTCACCGGGTCCGGGGAGTCCGCGATCAGCGTGATCGCCAGGAACTTCACGAGGCCGCGGCCCGCGGCTCCGCCGTCCGTCCGGCGTCGGGCCCCGCGTCCGGCACGGAGATCCCGAGGTGGTCGCGCAGGGTGGTGCCCTCGTACTCGGACCGGAAGACCCCGCGCTCCTGGAGCAGCGGGACGACGGTGTCCGCGAAGACGTCCAGGCCGCCCGGGGTGATGTGCGGGACCAGGATGAACCCGTCGGCGGCGTCCGCCTGCACCAGCGAGTCGATCGACTCCGCGACGGTCGCGGCGCTGCCGACGAACGTCTGGCGGGAGGTGGTCGCGATGACGAGCTCGCGGATCGACAGGTCCTTGGCCTCGGCGAGCGCGCGCCATTCCCGGGCGGTGGCCAGCGGGTCGCGGAACTGGCGCACGCTCGCGCGCCCCAGGGCGATGGTGTTCTCCCCGACCTCCGGGTCCACGTCCGGCAGCGGGCCGTCTCCCAGTCCCCGGGCGGGGTCAGCACCCCGGCGAGCGTCACGGCCCCGCCCGCGCCCACGAGCTCGTGCAGCGCGGCCCAGGACCTCGGGTCGGCGGGGTTGGCGATCGCCGCGAACGGCGCGACGTCGGCGGCGTAGCGGGCGGCGTGCGCGGCGCGGCCGCCCGTCCGGCCTCCCGGATGTTCCGCGAAGGCCGCGTGCGGCCCGGACAGGGAGGCCCAGGCCGGGTTGTCGAGGATGTGCGGAGCGAGCGGGGTGGGGGTGCCGGTGCTCATGGGACGCGGCTCTCCTTCCGGGGCGCGGGCGGTGGGCCGGGGGACGGCCCGCGGGCTCAGGAGTTGGTGACGGGAAGGCCGGGAGGGTTGACCTCCGAAGTGGCCACGGCCTCGTCGGACAGGTTCCAGGCGGTGAGCAGCTGCGCGTACTGCCCGTTCTCGATGAGGTGGTTGATCGTGTCCGCCACCGGCTTGGCGAGGCCGCTGTCCTTCTTGGCGGTGGCCGCGATCAGCCCCTGGAGGGTCTCGCCGGCGCCGGAGAAGGAGCCCGCGTTGCGCGTGGGGGCGTTTCCGCCGGCCGTCTGGGTGATGTGGTACGAGATAGAGGGATTCGGGCCGAAGCTGAGGTCGATCTTCTTGCCGCTCAGGGCCAGGTAGACGCTGTTGGCGTCGGGGAAGTACTTGACGTTGATGTCCTTGCCCTCGGCCTGGAGCTTCTTCTGCCACTCCGGCAGGATCTTCTCCTGGTTGGTGCCGGAGCTGACCGCGACGGTCTTGCCCGCGAGGTTGCGGTAGTCGCCGCCGAAGTTCCAGGTGTTCTCCTTCAGCGCCTCGAAGGCGAGGTTGTCCTGGCGGTAGGAGGCGAACTCGTACTTCTTCTTGCGTTCCTCCGTGACCGTGACGTTGGTGAAGGCCACGTCCACCTTGCCGCTGTCGATGCCGACGAAGAGGTTCTCCCACGTGGAGTTCTCCACCACGGGCTTGAGCCCCAGCGACGCGGCGACCAGCCGGCCGAGGTCCGGCTCGGCGCCGGTGAAGGTCTTCTGGTCGGTGCCGACGTACGCCAGCGGCGGGAACCCGGCGGGCAGCGCGCCGACCCCGATCACGAGCTCGCCGCGCTCACGGACGGCCTCGGGCAGCTGGGCGCGCAGGGACTCGACGACGGGGACGGTCAGTTCGGCCTGCTGGGCCGCCCCGTTGGAGACGGCGCCGTGGGGGGCGGAGGGCGGAAGGCCGGGGGAGCGGGAGCGGGTCACAGCACCTTGCTGAGGAACTCCCGGGTACGGGGGTGCTGCGGGTGGTCCAGCACCCGGCCGGGCGGGCCCTGTTCGACGACGCGGCCCTCGTGGAGGAAGACGACCTCGTCGTCGACCTCGCGGGCGAAGGCGATCTCGTGCGTGACGATGACGAGCGTGGTGCCGCCGGTCGCCAGGTCCTTGATCACCGACAGCACCTCGCCGACGAGTTCGGGGTCGAGGGCGGAGGTGGGTTCGTCGAAGAGGATGACCCCGGGCCGCAGGGCGAGGGCCCGCGCGATCGCGACCCGCTGCTGCTGACCTCCGGACAACTGGCGCGGGTAGGCGCCGGTCCGGCCGCCGAGCCCGACCCGCTCCAGGAGCCCGAGCGCCAGGGTTTCCGCCTCGGCGCGGCGCAGCCGGCCGGTGGCCACCGGGGCCGCGGCGACGTTGTCCAGCACGGTCAGGTGCGGGAAGAGGTTGAAGTTCTGGAAGGCGAAGCCGATCCGGCTGCGCTGGGCGAGGATCGCGCGCCCGCCGAGCTCCTTGAGCCGCGTCCCGTGGCGCCGTACGCCGATCAGCTCGCCGCCCACGCTGACGTGCCCGGCGTCGGGCTTCTCCAGGTGGTTCAGCAGCCGCAGCAGCGTGGACTTGCCGGAGCCGGAGCGGCCGAGGACCACGGTGACCGTGCCCGGCGCGACGGTCAGGCTCACTCCGTCCAGGACGTGCTGGGCGCCGTACCACTTGTGCACGGCGTGCACCTCGATCCCGGCCGGCCGTGCGCCGCCGGCGCCCTCGTCGGGGCCCGCGTCGGGGCCCGCGTCGGCGGTGGTGGCCGTGGTGCCCGGGGTGGCCGTGGCGGTCATCGGGCCGTCTCCTTCTGGAAGCGGGTCCGTACCTCGCGCAGGCCCGCCCGGGCCCGCTGTACGGGGGTGGGCGGCAACGTGCGCAGGGCGCCGCGGGCGTAGTACCGCTCGACGTAGAACTGCACGACGGAGACGACGCTGGTCAGGATCACGTACCAGACGGTGGCCACCAGCAGCAGCGGCACCACGTCGCCGGGGTAGGTGCTGGCCAGGCTCTGCACCGAGCCGAACAGGTCGAGCAGGGAGACGTAGAAGACCAGCGAGGTGGCCTTGAGCAGGCCGATGAGCTGGTTGACGTACGAGGGGACGATCGAGCGGAGCGCCTGCGGGAACACGATCCGGGCGAACTGGTACCGCTTGGGCAGGCCCAGGGCGGCGGCCGCCTCGTGCTGGCCCTGGTCGACGGAGAGCACGCCGGCCCGGACGATCTCGGCCGCGTACGCCGCCTCGCTCAGGCTCAGCCCGACGACGGCCACGACGAGGTCGGTGGCGAGCCGGGACTCCTCGAAGGTGAAGAACGCGGGCCCGAACGGCACCCCGACGCTCAGCGTCGGGTACAGCGCGCTGAAGTTGTAGAGGAAGAGCAGGACGACGATCAGCGGTACGGAGCGGAAGAGCCAGATGTACGTCCAGCTGGCCGACCGCAGCACCGGGCTTCCGGAGAGCCGGTGGCCCGGAAGGGCCGGCGGGCGCGGAGAGGAGCAGTGGTTCGGTCACGGGACACTCCAGCGGCTTCGATATGCAGCGGAATCGAAAAGCAGCCGTCATGCCGGACGGGAGAGGCCGCTGATGTCGTTATCTGCGGCGTAAGCTAAGGCTTGTCCCGTAACTGCTGGTCACGGTGAGATGATCTTGGTGTGGCTGGTGTGATCACGGCGTCGGAGCCGTCCTGGATAGCCCCGTTC